>QHPP01000248.1 GCA_003219125.1 Verrucomicrobiota bacterium | reverse complement strand
AGCTCTTACAGCGGTGCGCCCATCGCAGCGTCAATTCCGCACTTCGCGCTGCATAATCGTACTCACACGGCCACGGCGGACATTCATCCAGCACCATGGCAATGTCACTGCCGAGCGCGGTCTGAATTTGCATCACGATCTCCGGCGAAATAAAAGCCGGCGTCCCATCGACGTGATTTTGGAAATGCACGCCCTCCTCCGTGATCTTGCGCAGTTTCGCGAGCGAAAAAATCTGGTAACCACCGCTGTCAGTCAGAATCGGCCCATCCCAATTCATAAAGCTATGCAATCCACCCAAGTGCCGAATCACGTCGAGTCCCGGTCGGACAAACAGGTGATAAGTATTCCCGAGAACAATTTGCGTGTTGAGTTCGCGAAGTTCGCGCGAGCTGACGGCTTTGACGCTGCCCTGGGTTCCTACCGGCATGAACGCCGGCGTCTCAATTTGGCCGTGTCCAGTTGTGAGGCGCCCCGAGCGCGCTTTTGTGCTTTTGTCCGTCGCTCTTAGTTCAAACATTGGCGGAACCTTGGAAATGATCGCACCACTCGCAAGCAATCAATCGTCCTGGAGGAAAACAGGGCGGCTTTGGCAGGCCTTTTATTGGATTGCCCTTGTGCTCATTTTTGCCTGGGCGATCTGGAAACGCTTTAGCCTCCCGCTCGATCCAATTGCCGATCCCGACACCTGGGGTTATCTCTCGCCTGCTCTGCGCAAACTGACTGGGGCGGAATATGGCCACACCCATGGCCGAAATTTTCTGTATCCGGGTTTCCTCTATGTGGTGTTGCGCTGTTTTGGAGATTTTCCCGCGATCGGGATCGTACAGCACTTAGCCGGCCTGGCAGCGGGCGGGTTGTTCTTGCTCACCTGGCGACGTCTCCGTGCCTTTGTCCCAAACTCGTTAGTCAATCCTTCCTTTCACAATGCATTCGGCCTGGCTGGTGCCGCAATTTATCTTTTCGCCAGCGACACGATTCGAACGGAGACGCAGCTTCGCCCGGAAAGCGTCTGTGCCTTTTTGGTCGGTGTTAATCTCTATTTTACGATCCAGTTCGTTTACTGCGGCTTTGTAGTGTACCGGCGAACCGCTGCCCTCGTCTGCGGAATCGCAAGTGTGTTCAGTTCACTTTTGCTGGCCTCGGCCAGGCCGAACTTTTGGTTCGTTGTCATCGTCGTAATGGTACCAGTGGGGGCCTTCTTCGTGCGACAAGACTGGTGGCGCCAAAAAATCGCCCTCGTCATTGGTATCGGAGTTGCGGCAACGCTGGTGTTGTGGCCGGAGCGCATCCTTAATCGCGAGGACGAGGCGAGCCAGACTTTCTTGCCCACAATGCTCTTCGTTATGCACGCCGACTTGATTCGCGATCAAATGGCAGCGGACCTCAAGGGAAATGACAGTCTTCCATATTCGAGGGAGTGGCTTGAGCGCGTCTATACCGCATTAACGAGCGAGATCACGAAATCTCAGACGAAATACCCCGGACATTATCCATCGCTCAATTTTGATCCCGAGTACTTGTGGTTCGAGCCAACCTCGATCGTGACGCAATTGAGGCGAGACTTCGGCAATAATCTGTCGGCGTGCTGCGCATTCTATCGCTTTTATTATTGGCGAACGTGGCAGCACCAATCCCTTCGCGCTCTCCGAAAGGTCGTGCGTCAATTTTCGATTTATTATTTCCCGAATTGCCCTGCCTACACGCCGATGAAAATTTGGCCGCTGAGTGAGGTCTACGAGCGAGCCGTTACTTCGCTTGATTTGGAGGAGTATCGCAAAATCGCGCCATCGCTCCCGGTATTGGCAGATTTTATGCAACGGACGAAGTCGCTGGCACACAACGCTCCCGCTACCAAACAGGCGGGCCTCCTTCGGAAGGCACTGACCGATCTCGCGGTCAGCTATTTGCCGATCCTTTTGCTGACGCTGATTTTAAGCGGAATCATTTTTGGACGGCAGATCCGCTGGCGGCGTTTGAGGTGGCTGGCGGCTTTAGTCTTGTTTGGTGCTGCCTACAACGCCGCCAGTTGTCTGGAGGTAGCGATTGTCAATTCGCTCGAAGTTCATCGCTACATCACCGTGCAAATGTATGCCACGCTTCTGACCCAATTCCTCGCACTCTGGCTGATACTTGAATTCGCTCTCGAAATAAGGCGGCACAATCGCGCAGTCGTTTGAGGCACAACTTCGCAATTCGATCTCACACAGGGAAAGTTCGCGATCGCGGGACGCAATCGCCCGACACGCGAGACGCGTGTGCTACCCAGATGGGGACGGGCGCGGCGCGAGTAACCATACCGTGATCGCGCATGCGATCAGGCAAAGATCTTTCACCAGCGCGCCGTAAGGATCGCTCAACATCGATGGATTTCCCCAAGCCACCAGCGCGATCAAGATCAACATCCACGATGTCGCGATGAATACGGCAGTTCGCTCCGCAAATCCGATGATGAGCCACAGGCCAACTAGTATCTGCGCCACGCCGAGAATTCGCAGGGTCAATTCCGGTGTTCGCCATACCAGATGTGCGCTTTGCACAAGAGCGATTTCATCCGCGCGCAGGAACAAAACCTTTGGCACTAGACCCTCATAAAACCAGACCAGCCCGAGCGCGATTCGAGAGATGATTTTGATAGCGCGTGTCCGCGTATTCATAAAATCGATTCGATGGCGTGCGGCCAACCCATCCACACATTCACCCCGGATGAGTAATTCGCCCCGATGCAACGCGCGCCCTCCCACCGACACTTCCCGAATTGCGTGAAAGCGGTGTAACGCTCGAGTAAAAATTCGTCGAGCGAACCCGGCGCGCAGATCCCGGGATCATTCGGTTCGACAGTAGCGCAAAAATGGAACGAGCCTGCACTCGCTTCTATTTTTCCCCGCCGCACATGCCCGTGATTGCCGTGGTAATTCATTTGGGCAAATCGATATGGCAATCCGAAGCTGCAGGGACCCAGCCACGCTGCCAGCCGGCTCGAAAGCCATTCCTGCATGAAATAAATTCCCGGCTCCGCCCTATGTGTGACGTAGGTGCGAACGTTAAGAAAGTGATGAGTCGAGATCGGTTTGAAGAAGAGCGCGCTTAATGATCCGCCAAATCGTGGCCGCATTCCACGCATGGTGAATGCAACGAGGCTGACAAACGCACGCCCGTGGTAGCAGTCAAGATCGTAGGGAACGCAGCTTTGCAATTCCTGCGGATCGGTCTCGTAATGAATGAAGACGAGATTTTCCCAATTCGCGAAGAAGAGTGGCTCACCGCGGATCGACAACAAACGGCGTCTGGCAATTTTGCTCGTGCCGGAAATGGCGAAATTCGATGGCGAGATACCATTCCCTGCCGGCTCGATGGAGTCTCGCCCTACCAATTCGTTGGTTGCGAGATTCTTGGTAGGGCGACGCTCTGCGGAGCCACCAGCCGCGTTCATCCATTTCTCCAAAACGCGGCCGCAAAGTAGACAACCGCCATGGCGCCGTAACCGAGAAAAAGCGCCCAATGAATCACGGTTCGCAGCACATCGCCCCGCCAATGGCTCGCGCTGTAATGCAGCCACTGCATGATGGAGCGAACCAGCCAGAACAATCCGATCGCTACCGCGAGCCAAATTGCCAGCGGACTGGCAGCATTGGCGATTTCATAGGCGAAGCGCCAGGTCAGCGCGCCGAAGATCGACAACGTGATGGAAATGAAAACGACATGAATGTGGAAGACCTCACGAATAAGGAGCGACGCGCGCCCGAGATCGGATTTCCATTTCATGATGCGAATCAGAAACAGGTTCAGAATTGCGACGGCGAGCTGAGCGAGCGCTACGACGCGCAAGGCAAGTTCGAGCGAGGCGAGATTGAGGAGTGAGGAATTCATTTAGGTCGTTCGGTCAGCTAGCGCCGTCATCCCGAGCGAAGTCGAGGGATCCCGCCATGTGATCTTTAAGCTTTCGCCGCGGGATCCTTCGACTTCGCTCAGGATGACGGGCGTAGTCATTGGCTTGGAAAAATGTTCGTTAGCGCCGGGCGCAAAGTTGGAAATTCAAAGTTGAAACCGTTTTCCAGGAAGCGTTTCGGAGCACAGCGCTGACTAACGAGAGCTAGACTCGCTTCCGTTCCCATTAACCAGGAGCCGATGCGGGCGGCGAATTCCGGAACGGGCGGGCTCCACGGCCGATGCAGCGCCCGGCGCAATTCGCGCACGAATTCGGCATTGGTGACCGGGTTTGGCGAGGTGGCGTTAAGAGTACCGGTAAGTTCCTGATTCTCGATGCTCGCCAGCACCATGCGCGACAGATCGGTAACGTGAATCCAACTGATGTACTGCCGCCCGCTGCCGACTTGGCCGCCAAGGAACCAGCGGGTCAGTCTGCCGAGCAGCCCGAGAAAACCGCCGTTGGGACCAAGCACGCCACCGAGTCTCAACAGTACTTTGCGCGTCTTGGGAGCGTCGACAGAATCGAACGCCGCTTCCCATTTTTGACAAACCTCGGTCATGAAATCGTCGCCCGGCGCAGTCGTCTCGTCGCAAATGCGTTCGCCTTTATCGCCGTAAATCCCGACACCCGCGATCTGCAGGAACACCTGCGGCGGTTGCGCGCATCGTCCGATTGCCTGGCCTAACACGCGCACCGAATCGACGCGGGAATCGATAATTTCGCGTCGATTTTCTGGAGTATGGCGGCAATTGATGCTACGACCGGTCAAATTCACCATCGCGTATGCGCCATTAACGAATTCAACCCAATCAGCTACGGTTTTACCATTCCAATGCACATTACGGACAGCGCCGCCATGATCCGGTTCCGCTCGAGTGAGCACGATCACTTCGCAATTTTTCGAAACCAAAAATGGCGAAAGCAATTGTCCGACGAAACCGCTGCCACCCGCCAGAACGATGCGTGGCTTCATATCGCCGCCTTTCCATAAATGAAAACCAGAAATGCGAAGACGAAGGTGAGGGCGTGATAACCGAGCTGGTAAAACCGGTGCGTGAGAAATGCGCGCGGATCAAAGATGGCGAATTGCACGAATAATCGTGCGCCCCAAAAAATCGCGATGAAGATGCAGAGTGAGCGCGCCACCGGTTCGCCTGTGGCCATCGCATCGGCATGCAGGAAGGTGAGGGCGGCGAACGCAATGATCACCATCACGATGAACGAGCCGTAAACCCAGAAAAGTTTGCGCAGGAATGGATGAAGGGCGGCGAGATTTCTTCGCCAATCCAAAACCCGCGGGGCCAACGCACTGGCAATCAGGATTAATAACTGAAGTGACGCGGCCAATTGAAGAAGTGATTTCACAAAGCTCCGATCGCTTTCATAAACGGTAGAATGACGTGGCGAACGAACGGCGGATGAAAAAGCCAGAAGGCCGGGACTGCTACAACGAGAACGGTGAAGACTCGGCCAGCCATTCCGCGGCGAATCCTCGTCACCCGATGTTGAATGATGACGCCGCAACCCTGTAGCAGGAAATACGCGGCTGGTAGTCCGTAGCCGGCACGCGCTGGCAGCGAAATCACTAGTTCGTGAATCAATCCAGATGCGAGGAAGGCAACGATGGTGCCGATGGTCGGGCCGGTGGTGCGAGCGAGGGGCCGAAAGAGAATTTCGAACGCGACCTGATTGAAGGCGCCATTCCAGCGTCGTCCCCAAAATTCGCCGAGCGTGGTCGACTTCAGGGGAGCGTCCATGATTGGTCGCACGTCGAGCCCGTCGGCCCGCCAGGCAATCGCGAGCAAAGCGAACATTCCAAAATGCAAAACGAGAATCATCCCGATCATTCCAATCCAGCCCGTTAAGAGAGGATAAGGAGCGAGGCGGGCGAACCCAAACAAGAGCACGCCTCCGAGAAAAACTTCTGCGATTGCGATGTTCGCTTGTTTCTTGGGCGTTTTGCCGGACAGCTCTTCGGACGCACGCGAGACCAATTCCTGTTCTAGAGTCTCGCGGACTCCGCCCCGGGGCCGACGCGAAACTTGACGGCTTAAAGCCGTCAAGTTCTGGTGCGTAGGCCGGCCTAAAAATTTTCTCGAGTCCATGCCGGGCCATAAAGAGAGATAAGCCAGAGCGCGACCAACCCGGGGATGGACGATCTGTCTTCGTGCGCTCCAGAAGGTCAGCCCTTTGCAACCAAAGAAGATGGCCGCGGCCATCAGCCACATGAATTGCCATGGCGCCACATGATTCCGCGCCAGAAGCGCGATGAGCGACAAAACGATTAGGGGAATCCACGCGGGCGAGAATTCAAAGAGGGGCGGTCTCTTGGCCGCCGTTTTTGTAGATCGGCGGCTGGGAAGCCGCCGTTTCTTGATATCGCAGGCGATGTCATCGCAACCTCGATGAACGGCGATCCAGCGATAACTTCGATGCAGGAGGTTGTGCATGCCGGGCAATCGCGCGAGGGCAGCAAAGAGCCGAGTCCACCAAATTTGGCGGGCAAGAAAAATCACGGCGTCTGCGCCGCCGATGTCGCGGCCGTCGTTGGTTAAGACGCGCATCTCTTCCAGAGGCGCGCCAGGCTCGAGATCGAGTCGCTGCATGACCCAGGTTGTTTGCAGCGGGAGGAAAAGGAAACCGCGGCGCCGAAATATTCGATCGAATCGTCTGGCGGAGGCGGTGCAGGAGCAGCAGGCGCCATCGTATAATATCCAGCCGTGAAACGAATGATTTGCTCGCGGATCTAAAGTTTCATCTCCGCGCCACGCCGTGTCGTGTGCGTCTGCTGGGCAAACATGGTCGTGTTCTTGCCATCGCTCTTCCTTAATTTCAGTTATTCCTGTTACCTCAGAATTCATGACCCAAAAATTTTTGTCATCGTTTTGCCATTCCGAGCAAACGCACGGCCTTGTCACCCATTTTGGCCAGTTTAAGCAAGGCCGCAGTCGGCAGTTTTTCCAGTTGCAAATAGGCGGTTTCAGCCAACTCAAAAAATTGCAACAGATCGGTCAATTGTTCCCTGGTATAGCGATCGGCCGATTTCGCTTTGCCTGCTTCGGCAATGCACCGTCGCAGGACCTGAAGGGTAGGATCGATTTCGCGCTTTTTTCGCTCGTGGGTGATGACCCGAAACATATCAATTCCCCAGTTTTGCAGTTCATGGAGGCTGTTGCTGACGTTGGAGCGGGCGATCCCGAGGGTGACGGCGATCTCCTCTGCCGGCAGCGGCCGCGGGGAAAGGAAAAGGAGGGCGTGGATTTGAGCGACGGTGCGATTGATCCCCCAGCGCGTCCCCATTTCGCCCCAATGAAGGATGAATTTTTGGGCCACAGGGGAGAGCGTATTCCTATTCATCTGTTGTTTCTGTCTAGACAGAATTTAGAGAATATTGGTAGCACAGTCAAGAGAAATGTGGGCGGTCACGGGCCGAAACGCCCCTGCGCGATGACAAACGACTGCGACTGCGCCGCCTGCCTTTAACAACGAGCGAGAGAGAGTGCTCGATCCGCCGGCATAATTTCCTCGGTCGCTTAATTGAAGCCCGTAAAGTTCGACTAGGGCGTTGCCAGTGCTGTTGTTTACTCCCGTAACTATCGCAGTGTAATTACCAGGCGCGAGATGATGGCGATAGCTGACTCGGCATTGTCAGGGGGCTAGCCCCGTGGCTTCAATCTCTGCTTGCTGAGTGCTCTTCCAATCGTCGTTAGACGCAATTCGCGTCCCGTTGCTATCGCGCAGGTCCAAAAACGGATTTGGCAAAGCATTGGGGACATCAACCGGCGACAGCCCCAAAGTTGGTCCAAGCGCGCGAATGAGACCTTCTCATTGCCGGATCCGCGCACGATGATGCCGGCGATCATGACGTTGCTGCCCGTCTGGACAAAGCCGCGAGTGGAGATATTGCCAAACTTGCTGGCCGGGTTATCCAGGTCAGGCCACCGATTAGAACGTCTTTGCCTGTCTGCACCAAACCGCGCGTGGAAATGTTGTAAAGGAAGGGGGAGTTGGATTCAACCGTTGCCTGCAGCCCATCCATCGCCACGCCCTCTTGGCCATCGCCAGCGGTGCGGATGATTGTTTTTACCGGCGTGCCAAACCCGTAACCATGCCACGTCAGTGTGCCATCGCCTTTGTAAGTGAAACTGTCGTGCCAATGACGTTTCCGTTGACGCCCTTGAAAGTCAAAATGGTCGGAGCATCGACATATCCGCAACATTGGGGGCAACGATAACCACTTCCCCAGTAAGCGCCGAAGGCAGAGACCGGCTGGGAGAAGGATATCGTCACGAGGTCGTTGGGGCGGTCCGAATCCATTAGTATGGTCCCGTCGCTTGGCCTGCCGATAACAGTACACATTCTAAATTTATTTTCAGTTAGCATACTGGTGCCCATAATCGCTGCGATCCCTCCGAGGATGGGAGTTCCGCTGCGGATTTCGCTTAATCCAAAGCTTTCCCATGTTTCGGGGTGAGTGCCGACAAACGGTGGCACGGTGAACGCAAGCGTGAGACACGCAAGACGTGTGCACTACCGAGGCAGAACGGGATTTCGCGCGAGGCGGATCGCGTGAAAAAATTCTTTGCAGCCTCGGAAAAGGTTCCTATATTGCGCGTCTCCGCATCAGTGGCGTGAGCAGGGGTTCACGGCCTGAGCGGATTTTTTGTCGCCAAAACTTAATCGTCGCGGCGGCCTTTTTGGACTGGAAATGCCAACGATCAATCAACTTGTGCGAAAAGGACGACGGAAAGTGTCGGTGAAATCGAAATCACCGGCCCTAACCGATTGTCCGCAACGGCGAGGGGTCTGCGTTCAGGTAATGACGCGGACGCCGAAGAAGCCGAACTCTGCCTTGCGCAAAGTGGCGAAAGTACGGCTAACCAACGGCCAGGAAGTGATCGCTTATATTCCGGGCGAGGGTCACAATTTGCAGGAACACTCGATCGTGTTGGTGCGCGGCGGCAGGGTGAAGGATTTGCCAGGTGTGCGCTATCATATTGTCCGCGGGACGCTCGATTCCCTCGGGGTTGACGGGCGGCGCCGCAGCCGTTCCAAGTATGGCGCTAAACGTCCCAAGGCAGGTGGCGGTGGCGAAGCCAAAGCAAGCGCGCCCAAAGCGGAGGCGAAGAAGTAATCATGTCGCGCCGGCGCAAAGTTTACAAAAAAGAAGAGAAGGTAGACTCGCGCTACGGCAGTCCCGCGGTGGCCCGTTTGATTTCCACGGTGATGAAGCGCGGCAAGAAATCGCTGGCGGAACGGATTGTTTACACCGCGATCGATAAATCGCGCGAAGGTTCCGACTCGGTCGATCCACTGGAAGTTTTAAACAAGGCGCTCGAGAATGTGCGACCTCGCCTGGAAGTAAAATCGCGTCGGGTTGGAGGCGCGACCTATCAGGTGCCAATGGAAGTGGCGCCGGCGCGGCAAATCTCGCTCGCCATGCGCTGGATCGTACAATACGCCGATAATCGCCGCGGTCAGCCGATGGCCCAGTCGCTCGCGCAAGAAATCAAGGACGCTGCGGCCGGTCAGGGCAACGCAATCAAAAAACGCGAAGACACGCACAAAATGGCGCAGGCCAACCGGGCTTTTGCGCATTTCCGCTGGTAATTTTATGGCGACGGCGACGATGGAAAAGAAGCCAGCTTCAATGAATCCGAATTCGCCGGAGCGCAAGTTCCCACTGGAGCGAACTCGTAACATCGGCATTGCCGCCCACATCGACGCGGGCAAGACCACGATCACCGAGCGTGTCCTATTTTACACCGGCATGATCCATAAGATGGGTGAGGTGCACGAAGGGACGACCGTGACCGACTGGATGGAGCAGGAGCGCGAGCGCGGGATCACAATTACTTCAGCGGCGACAACTTGTAGTTGGGCGCAACGCAAGGAAGAGGGCGTTTACAAAGCTTTCGAAGGAATCAAGCAACGCATTAATATCATCGACACGCCGGGTCACGTTGATTTCACCGCGGAAGTGGAACGTTCTCTTCGCGTGCTCGACGGCGCGATCGCAGTTTTTGATGGTGTCGCGGGTGTACAACCGCAATCCGAAACCGTCTGGCGGCAGGCGACAAAGTACAATGTGCCGCGGCTGGCCTTCATCAATAAGATGGATCGGGTCGGGGCCGATTTTGAAATGTCGGTGCAGAGCATCCACAAAAAATTGGGCGCCAACGCCTGGCCGGTCTTGCTCCCGCTCGGCAGGGAAGATCAGCTCAAAGGACAGCTCGACGTCATTAATAAGAAGGCAATCATTTATTCGGACAGCGACCAGCTGGGATCGACATATGAGGTGACAGACGTGCCCGAGGAATATGTCGATGCGGTAAACAAGGCTTACGCCACTCTGCTCGAACAGGTTTCAAACCTCGACGACGAAGTGGCCGAGGCCGTCATTCACGAAAAGCCGGTCACGCCGGAATTGTTGAAAGCGGGCATTCGTCGCCAAACTATCGCCAACAAATTTGTGCCGGTGATCGGCGGCTCGGCCTTGAAGAACATCGGCGTGCAATACCTGATTGATGCCGTAGTCGATTATCTGCCGAGCCCGCTCGAAATTCCGCCCGCCAAAGGCATGGAGCCCGACACGCACGAACCGATGGAAGCGCCTACCGACGACAACGGAAAATTTTGTTCACTGGCGTTCAAACTTTGGAGTGATCCGTTTGTCGGAAAACTAGTTTTTTTCCGGGTCTATTCCGGCACGCTTTCAAAAGGCGACACGGTTTACAATCCGCGCACGAACAAGCGCGAACGCATTTCACGTTTGATTCAAATTCAGGCGGACAAGCGCGAAGACATCGAGACCTGTTATTCCGGCGACATTGCCGCGATCGTCGGGATCAAAAATATCACGACAGGCGACACCCTTTGCGACGAAGACTATCCAATTTTGCTCGAGCCGCCGACGTTCCCTGATCCCGTTATTTCAATGGCGATTGAGCCAAAGACAAAATTGGACCAGGAAAAAATGGGGGTGGCGCTGCAACGACTGGCTGAGGAAGATCCCACTTTCCGCGTTTACACCCACGAAGATACCGGCCAGACCATCATCGCTGGAATGGGCGAGCTGCATTTGGAAATCATTCGCGATCGCATGTTCCGTGAGTTCAAAGTGGACGCGAATGCAGGCAAACCACAGATCGCGTATCGTGAGACGATCACAGGCAGCGCGCACGGCGTCGGGAAATTGATTAAGCAATCCGGCGGTCGCGGACAATACGGCCACGTGGAAGTTGACGTGCGTCCGGCTAGCCGAGGTACCGGTTTGGTGGTCGATAACAAGATCGTCGGCGGCGTGATTCCGCGCGAATATATTCCCGCGGTCAAGAAAGGCATCGAAGAAGCGGTGCTCAACGGGGTGCTCGGTGGTTACCCGGTGATTGATGTCGAAGTCGATATCGTCTACGGCAGCTATCACGAAGTTGATTCCAACGAGCTCGCTTTCAAAATGGCGGCGATCTTTGCGCTGAAAGATGGTTTCAAACAGGGCAAGCCGATTTTGCTCGAGCCGATCATGAAAGTGGAAAACAGCACCCCGGAAGAGTATCAGGGCGATATCATTGGTGACTTGAATCGCCGCCGAGCGCGTATCGATAGCATCGAGGTGCGCGGCAATCTCACCATCGTGAACGCGGAAGTTCCGCTCGCGGAAATGTTCGGTTACGCTACCGCGATCCGCTCGCTTTCCAAAGGCCGTTCCAGTTACTCGATGGAGCCGTCACATTTCGAGCAAGTGCCGCAGAATTTGGTGAGCGCAATCCTTGATCAAAAGGAGACGAAATGACGAACGGCCAGCGTATTCGCATTCGTTTGAAGGCATTCGATCATCGCATGCTTGATCAATCCGCTGTCGAGATTGTCGAGACCGCGAAACGTACGGGCGCGCGGGTAGCCGGACCGATTCCGCTGCCGACGTTGATTGAAAAGTTTACCGTGAATCGTTCGCCCCACGTAGATAAAAAATCGATGGATCAATTTGAGATCCGCACCCACAAACGTCTGCTCGACATTATCGAGCCGACTGCGAAAACGGTGGATGAATTGAAAAAATTAAATTTGCCTGCGGGCGTGGATATTACGATTAAGATTTAAACGCTTGAGAATTTTCGCAGACCTTCAAAATGAGCATCGGTTTACTTGGACAAAAAATTGGCATGACCAGCGTCTACGACGTCAATGGCAGGCTGCGTCCAGTAACCGTGATCGCGGCGGGCGATAATGTTTTAGTTCGCAGGATAACGGCGGAACGCGATGGCTACTCTGCCGTGCAAGTCGGGTTCGGCGTGCAGAAGGAATCGCGGCTGAACAATTCCGAGATCGGCGCGTTCAAGAAAGCCGGGGTAGAACCAAAAAGATTTTCCCGCGAGCTTCGGCTCGGGGCTGACCTGCCCGAGGGCGAAGTGAATTTGAACGTGACACAATTTCAGGCGGGCGACTTCGTCGATGTGATCGGCCGCTCCAAGGGCAAAGGATTTCAGGGGGTCATGAAGAAGCATAACATGCATGGGCAGGGCGCGGCCCACGGCTCCAAGACGCATCGGCGAAACGGCGCGATCGGCAATCGTTCTACTCCGGGTCGGATCTGGAAAAACATGGGCATGCCCGGGCATCTCGGGGACGAGCGGGTAACGGTGCAAAATTTGCAGGTGATGCAGGTGCGCGAAACGGAAAAAATAATTCTCGTTAGCGGCGCCGTGCCCGGATCAAACGGATCATTTGTGGTGGTGCGTCCCGCGATCAAAAAGCCTGCCAAAAAATCATGAGCGCGAAAGTTTTAACCAAAGCGGCGGCGAAAGAGGCAAAAATTGCGCTGGTAGACGACGGACGCGGGACGCAGGCGATACACGATGTTGTGGTCGCGATGCGGGCGGCGCGGCGATCCGGCAGTGCCAACACCAAAACAAAAGCGGACGTGAATCTGTCCGGCGCCAAACCGTGGCGGCAAAAAGGAACCGGGCGCGCGCGTGCCGGCTACAAATCATCGGTCATCTGGCGCGGCGGCGGCGTGGTCTTTGGACCGAAGCCGCGCGATTATTCCAAGAAAATTTCCAAGTCGGTGCGTCGGCTCGCCTTTCAGAAGGCGCTGAGCGAACGAATCAATGCCGGCGATGTCCTGACGATTGGCGAGTTCGCGGTGAAGGAGGCAAAAACCAAAGCCTTCCTGCAGTTAGTCAAAAAACAGACTGATGCGCGGCGCATCCTCATCGTGTCGGATCAATTTGATGAGAACACCTGCAGATCGGCGAGCAACGTTAAGCCGGTAAAGCTGGCGACGGCGAGCGATGTGAACACGGAACAATTACTCGCCTTTGAGAAAATTTTAGTAACAGACGGTGCCCTGGCGAAGTTAGCTGAAAGAACCGCCCGCTCCGGCAAGGCGCAACAAGAATGAACGAGCCATTCGACATTATTGAAACGGCGTCGCTGACGGAAAAATCATCGCTTCTGAGCGAGAAGCAGAACAAGTATGTCTTTCGTGTCCGGCCGCGAGCTAACAAGATTCAGATTAAACAGGCGATCGAGAAACTCTTTCAAAAGAAAGTGGTGGACGTCAACACCTGCAATTACGCCGGCAAAAAGAAACGCGAGCGCCGTGCCGACTTCGGTCGCAAGTCGCATTGGAAGAAAGCGATCGTGACGCTGAAAAAAGGCGAGAAGATCGATTTGGTCTAACGTTTTATGGCGCTTAAATCTTTTCGCCCACTTACGCCGACGCTGCGATTCAAGTCGCTGCCTGCTTTTGACGAAATTACGAAAGCGAGACCGGCGAAGGGTTTGCTCGAGCCGAAGAAAAAGACCGGCGGTCGTAATCATTTTGGCCGGCTGACTTCACGCCACATTGGGGGCGGGCACAAACAGCATTATCGCAAGGTCGATTTTAAGCGGCGCAAACGCGGGGTAGAAGCGGAAGTCCTGGGAGTCGAGTACGATCCCAACCGCTCAGCCCGGATCGCTCTTATTAAATACAGTGACGGGGAACTAAGTTATATCCTGGCACCAGACGGTCTGCGGGTTGGCGCGCGGGTGATGTCCGGGAATGAGGCGGCTCCGGATTTGGGAAATGCGCTTCCCCTGTCAGCCATTCCGCTCGGCACCAACATTCATAACATTGAGCTGACACCGGGACGCGGTGGGCAGATCGCGCGTAGCGCTGGCCAACAGGCGACATTGAATAACCGTGAAGGCGGTTACGGTCTGGTAAAAATGCCTTCCGGCGAAATCCGGCGGATTCACGAGACCTGTTACGCGACGATTGGTCAAGTGGGCAATGTCGATCACATGAATGTGACGAGCGGCAAAGCGGGACGAACGCGCTGGCAGGGTCGGCGTCCGCACGTGCGGGGCATGTCGATGAATCCGATCGATCATCCAATGGGCGGTGGCCAGGGCAAGTCCAAAGGCGGTGGAGGACGGCATCATCCGGTGAGCCCATGGGGACAACTGGCGAAAGGATTTAAGACGCGAACGAAACACAAACCGAGCGATCGGTTCATTTTGGAAAGGAGAAGGGGGAAAAAGAAGGTATGACAGCTTTGGTACAAATTTGACTTTTATGGCTAGATCATTGAAGAAAGGACCCTTCGTCGAATCTTATCTTCTGGAGAAGATCGATAAGATGAACAACTCGGGCGCAAAGAAACCGATCAAGACCTGGTCGCGGCGCTCGATGGTGACGCCGGATTTTGTCGGCCACACGTTTCTGGTTCACAACGGAAAGATTTTTCAATCTGTTTTCGTGACCGAAAACATGGTTGGTCACAAGCTCGGCGAATTTTCGCCGACCCGAGTGTTTAAGAAACACGGTTCGCACACGGCGAAAGTGACGAAGTAATGGGAATTGCAGATTGAAGATTGCGGATTGCAGATTGAATTGGTCGCGGCCCAGCCGCCATGTTTCCAAATCTGAAATCTTAAATCTGAAATCAGCGGTGATGATTTTAGTAGGCTGCGTAACGCTGGCTCGAGGGCTGGCGGCAGAGGAAAACAGTTCTTTGTCAGATTCCAAAAATGAAAGCGTAACGGCGGGGGCGTTGCTGGCGCAGAAAGAAGAATTGCGGCGGCAATTGTCGTTGAGCCAGGAAACGGTGAAAACGCTCACCGCCAGTCTGGCGGAATCCAATGCCGAAGCGGAATTGTTTCGGCGGAAATTCGCTGATCTGCAATTGCGAATGGAGGCGCTGGGGCTGGCTTCGGCGAGCAAGGACCGCGCGAAACTGGAGCAACGCTTGCTGACTGCGGTGAGCGATTTGCAGCTAGCGCAGAAAGAGCGCGATCAATATCGCGATCAAATGATGCAGTTGTCGGAAACGATGGTGCGTTATTTGAAAACCACAGAAGGCGGCGATGCGCAGGCGCGAATGGATGTGGAAGCACAATTGCGCGGAATGAACGCGTTGGTGGAGAAATCAACCAAAGCGCAGCCGGAAAATGGATCGCTTCTCGATGGCAGCGTCATTAGTGTGAAGGAAGAGTGGTCGTTTGTGGTCGGTAATTTTGGCGCGCGCGAAGGTGTGAAAATCGGAATGCCGCTACGTGTGAAACACGGAGAGGATATGGTTGCGAGGTTGCGGGTGGTGGATGTCCGGGAACGGATTTGCGGTGCGGTCATTCAGGAATCTGGAAAGGAAAAAATTAAGGTTGGGGATCGGCTCGAAGTCGATGCCCGGCCGGATGTAGGTTCCAGATGAGGAAAGGTTAGAAAGGTTAAAAAAATTACAAGGTTAAAAAGAGATTCCGTTTTAACGAGGTAACTCTTTTAACAATTTTAGCATCTGCGAAGCAATGGAAGTTAGAGCGACATATAAGTACGCGAAGATTTCGCCGTTCAAGGCGCGCGAGATCACGCGCGAGATCCAGGGTCTGCCGGTTTCGGCAGCGCTTGATGTTGTCGCGTACAGCCCCAAAAAAGCGGCCCTGCTGATCAACAAGACATTGAAGAGCGCGGTGGCGAACGCCGAGAACAACGCAAATCTGAAAGTAGACGGTTTGGTGGTGAAAGAAGCCATCGTTGGCGAAGGGCCAACGATGAAGCGGATGATGGCGCGAGCACGCGGAAGCGGCAGCCGGATTTTGAAACGGAGCAGCCACATTCGGATCGTGCTGACGGACGAAATCAAGATTGAAACCCGCGAGACGCGAAAGGCCGCGCAAAAAGCGGCGAGGAAAAAAACCGGAGAGGCGAAAGCGCAAGATGGATCCGCTCACGAAAAGGCGGAGAAGCCCGCGAAACACGGAAAGAAGAAAGCCAAGAAATAATCATGTACGGTCATTCTGAGCGAAGCGAAGCGGGGTCGAAGCTGCAACGCAGCCGACGCAGTCGGCGAGGCCAGGTTTTCCATCCCGAGGAAGTTACCTTAAAGGTTTCGCGGCGGGATCCCTGGGTCCGAGCCGGACTGGCATTTTTGCTCGGGATGATGGAGTTGCGGGGGTGAAATACATTTATGGGACAAAAAGTTAATCCGATTGGATTTCGATTGGGCGTGAACCGCGATTGGCGGTCGCGCTGGTACGCATCCCCGCAGGAGATGCCTGGGTTTTTGCACAGCGACATCGAGATTCGCGATTACGTGAAGAAGAAGCTTCTGTTCGCCGCGGTTTCGAAAATTGTGATCGAACGGGCGTGGAATTCGATTCGGGTCACGATTTTCACGGCGCGTCCCGGAATTGTTATCGGGCGGAAGGGCGCTGAAATCGAAAAGATGACTGAGGAAATTTCGAAGATGGCGCAGGGCAAACAGATCAAGATCGATATTCAGGAGATCAAAACGCCGGAGCTGGATGCGCAGTTGGTCGCGGAAAATGTGGCGTTGCAAATCGAACGCCGCATCGCATATCGGCGGGCGATGAAAAAAGCGGTGCAGGTGGCGATGGATTTTGGCGCGCTCGGAATTCGTTTACGAAGCTCGGGCCGGTTGAACGGCGCTGAGATTTCGCGTTCGGAATGGTATCGCGAAGGCAAGGTGCCGTTGCATACCTTGCGCACGGGAATCGACTACGGATTCGCCGAGGCGAATACGGTCTATGGGAAGATCGGCGTGAAATGTTGGATTTGTAAAAAAGAAGAGGCGCCTGCCGAAACACCGGCGCAAGCATCTCCGCCGCCCCCACCCCCGGCGCCCGCGGCGGCTGAACTTTAAGGAGAATTGTTATGCCGTTAATGCCGAAACGCGTGAAGTATCGCAAGTCCCAGCGGGGAAGCCGCAAGGGAACAGCTTCGCGTAACCTCCGAATCGACTTCGGCGAGTTCGGATTGCAAACCCTCGAGCGCGCCTGGATCACCAATACTCAGATCGAAGCGGCGCGTGTGGCGTTGACCCGCAACATGAAACGCAAAGGCAAATTGTGGATCCGGATTTTTCCCGACAAATCGGTTACCTCACGCCCGCCGG
Organism: Verrucomicrobiota bacterium; assembly: GCA_003219125.1. Classification (GTDB taxonomy): domain Bacteria; phylum Verrucomicrobiota; class Verrucomicrobiia; order Chthoniobacterales; family UBA10450; genus AV69. The sequence continues at coordinate 15,228 of QHPP01000248.1, read as the reverse complement.
AAACGCGAATGGGAAAAGGCAAAGGTCAGCCAGAGTTTTGGGTGGCAACGGTACGGCCGGGCAACATTTTGTTTGAGCTCGATGGCGTGCCGGAGTCGGTCGCGCGCGAATCATTGCGATTAGCGGCGGATAAACTGCCGGTGCGGACGAAGTTTTTAAGTCGTCACCATGTAGCTGCCTGATTATGAAATTGATGAACAATTCCTGTCATTTTTCACGAAGACGGAACACAGGCAGTCTGCCTTTGGGCCTCACGGATATTTTATCCGCGGCTCTTCTCGTTCAGCGGAGTGTAACTCCGCTGGGCGCCCAGACTACAATTCTGTGTTCCGCGCATGCGGCGCCTAACGAAGTATGAAGATTAAAGAAATTATTGAGATGAGCACGGACGAGCTTCTGACGAAGAAGCGCGATCTGCGGCAGGAAAGTTTGCATCTGCGGTTGCAACAACAGAGCGGACAGCTCGAGCAACCGAGCCGGCTGCGTTTGCTGCGGCGCGAAGTGGCCCGGATTGAGACGGTGCTTTCCAAACGGGCGAAGGAGACGAAATAGTTTTATGGCTGAAGAACCATCAAGCCCCGTTCCACCACCGCTACCGACAAGCGCGCCATCATCTGGCGCGGCCGCGCCACAATCTCAGCGCGGTTCGCGCAAGACGCGGGTGGGCGAAGTGATTTCGAGCGGAATGAATAAGACGATCGTTGTCCGCACCGTCACCCGCGTGCCCCACCCGAAATTCGGAAAGATCGTAAAGCAGCAGAGAAAATTTTACGCGCACGACGAAGAGAACAAAGCGAAGAACGGCGACACTGTTCGCATTATGGAAACGCGGCCGCTCAGCAAATTGAAACGATGGCGGCTGGTCGAAGTCGTCGGGAAATAAATTTATGGTGCAGATTCGTTCCAGACTCGATGTGGCTGATAACACTGGCGCACGCATGGCGACGATGATCGGCGTGATCGGGAAAGCCACGCTTTATGCGCGGATCGGGGACGTGATCACAGCGAACGTAAAAGAAGCGAGCGCGACCGGCACCGTGAAAAAAGGCGAGGTGGTGCGCGCTGTTATTGTCCGCACGAAACAGCCGGTAAAACGCGATGATGGCTCGCTCCTGCGCTTCGATAACAACGCGATTGTCATCATCGACAAGGATTTGAATCCGCGCGGGACTCGTATTTTCGGGCCGGTAGCGCGTGAGCTAAGAGAGAAAAATTTCATGAAGATCGTCTCGCTGGCGCCGGAGGTGTTGTGAAAATGGAACACAGACATTTTGTCTGTGCGCCCAACGGAGATTGGGCCCGTTGCGGGAACAGCAGGCTAAAAGCCCGCTGGGCGCACAGGCTACCAGCCTGTGTTCCGGGGGATGCCTTATGAACCGGATCAAGTTTCACGTAAAAAAAGGCGACAACGTCGAAGTGGTCTCTGGAAATTTCCGTGGTTCGAGCGGAAAAATTCTGCAGGTGTTGCCGAAGAAGCAGCGCGTGCTGATCGAAGGGGTGCGGATTATTAAGAAGCACCTGCGGAAGTCGCAGGATAATCCGAGCGGCAAGATCGCGGAGCGCGAAGGACCGATCCACATTTCGAATGTGCGCTTGATCGAAAAAGAGGAGAAGAAAGACAAGAAGAAGGAAACGAAGACAAAAAAGGCAAAGAGCTAGTCATCCCGAGCGCTAGTCGAGGGTTTCGCGGAAGTTAGCGTAAAGTTTGCGCAACGGGATTCCTCAACTCCGCTCGGAATGACGGAAGTGACAGATGGAAAACGAATTTTACAAAGATTACAAAGAACGGGTGATGCCGGCTCTGCAACAGCAGCACGGATACGAAAACGTGCATCAGGTCCCGAAAGTGGAAAAAGTAGTGATCAACACCTCAGTGGGGTCGCAGGCGGACGTGAAGCAGGCACTCGACGATGCCAAGACCGAGCTGGCCTTGATCACCGGTCAGCGCGCAGCGGAGACTCGAGCCAAGAAAAGCATTTCCAATTTTAAGCTGCGAAAGGACCAGGCCATCGGCGCGAAGGTGACATTGCGGGGGGAACGCATGTACGAGTTTCTCGAGCGCCTGATCAAAGCGGCGCTGCCGCGCATTCGCGATTTTCGTGGAGTTTCGCCACGCGGGTTTGATGGTCATGGCAATTACACTCTGGGCGTTTCCGACCAATCGATTTTTCCCGAGGTCGAGCTTGATAAAATCAAGCGGAACATCGGATTTGATGTTACTATCGTGACCACCGCTCGCACGAACGCGGAAGCCAAATCGCTGCTCAGCGAAATGGGGATGCCGTTCAGCGACCGCGCGAAAAAGCTCGCCACGGTGAGTCCGCCCGAAGGCGGACCGGCTGGGCAAGCTCAAGCAGCTTAATTATTAATGAGTACCGTAACCGATCCGATTGCAGATTTGCTGGCGCGCGTGCGCAATGGAGCGCAGGCGCAGAAGCCGGAGTTATTTGTGCCGTACTCGAAGATCAAAGCGGAGATCGCGCGAATTTTGAAAGATGAAGGGTACATCACCGATTACGAATTGGATCGGAGCGCAGCGCATCCGCGGATCAAAATTACTAACAAGCTGGTCAACAGATCGTGCGCGATTACGGGGTTGAAACGCGTGAGCCGGCCCGGCCTGCGGCGTTATGTGGGGGCGCAGGAAATTCCGCGCGTTCTGGGCGGAATGGGCGTTGCAATCCTCTCGACACCGCGTGGTGTCTTGTCCGGGCGCGAAGCAAAAAAGCAAAACGTCGGCGGGGAGTTGCTAGCCTACGTCTGGTAAATTTTTATGTCGCGAATCGGAAACAAATCAATCGCACTGCCGGACAAAGTGAAAGTGAATGTCGGCAACGATGGGGCGGTGGCGGTGGAAGGCCCGAAAGGTAAACTGAATTGGAAATTGCCGCACGATATCTCGGCCAAAGTCGAGAACAATCGCGTCTCGCTGGCGCGGGCAGCAGAAACCCGAAGCGTGAAAGCATTGCACGGGCTTTCGCGCGCGCTTCTCAACAACATGGTGCAAGGGGTAAGCGAAGGATTTAGCAAGGATCTGGAAATCGAAGGCGTCGGATTCAAAGCGGCGGTGCAAGGCCAGAAGCTGAATCTTTCGCTCGGGTTTTCGCACCCAATTTTGTTTCCGATCCCGAAGGACATTAAAATCGTCGTGACGGAAAACACCAAGCTAACGATTAGTGGGATCGATAAGAAACTGGTGGGTCAGGTAGCCGCTGATATTCGCAGATATTATCCGCCCGAGCCTTACAAGGGAAAGGGCGTGCGCTATGCGGGCGAGCAGATTCGGCGCAAGGAAGGCAAGACGGTGCAGTAAGATGCCGACGAATCGAAAAGCAACGCGCCAGCGTATTCACCAGCGCATCCGGAAAAAAGTGAGCGGAACCGCCGAAAGGCCACGCCTTGCCGTCCATTTTTCCGCGCGCCATGTTTACGCGCAGGTGATTGATGACGATGCCGGCAAAACGCTGGCTGCGGTTTCGACTTTGCAAAAGGATTTGGCGGGGAAAAAAGCTGCGGCGAATCGCGAGTCGGCAGAACGTGTCGGCAAGGCGATCGCAGAGAAGTTGCTGGCGAAAAAGGTGGAAAATGTGGTGTTTGATCGCGGCGGCTACATTTTCCATGGCAAAGTGAAAGCGTTGGCCGATGCCGCGCGCGAAGGCGGATTAAAATTTTAAGATGGCATCACCCAATCCAGGCAGACGACAGGATCGCAGTACCGACAAAACCCCGGCGGCGCGAGGTGATACGACTGAGAAAGTCGTTTTTATCAATCGTTGCGCGAAGGTGGTGAAAGGCGGGCGCCGTTTCAGCTTCAGTGCACTGATTGTGGCGGGTGATCACGACGGAAAAGTGGGTGTCGGTTTTGGCAAAGCCAACGAAGTGGCGGAAGCGATCCGCAAGGCTTCGGAGGCGGCCCGGAAATCGATGGAAAAGGTTTCGCTGCATGAGAACACCATTCCTCACGAGACGATCGGTGAATTTGGTGGTGGCCGGGTGTTGTTGCGGCCGGCGTCGCCGGGAACGGGCGTGATCGCTGGCGGCGGTGTGCGCGCCGTAGTCGAGGCGGCGGGGATTCGTGATGTCCTGGCGAAATCGCTCGGCTCGAGTAATCACGCCAACGTGGTCAAGGCCACCATCGAAGCGTTGCGAAATTTGCGCCGGCGCGATGAAATTTTGAAAGTGCGCGGAATTCGCCCGCGCACGAATACACCGGGTGATGGAGGGCAGCCCTCGTGAAATCCGAGCCCAAAAAAGAAAAGGCGGCTGGGTTGCGTCTGCATAATCTGCGGCCGCGTCCGGGAGCACGACATCGGGTGAAGCGCCTCGGTTGCGGCGAAAGTTCCGGGCACGGCAAAACCAGCGGCAAGGGTCACAAGGGTCAAAAGGCACGATCAGGCGGAAGCCTGCGGCTCGGATTCGAAGGCGGGCAGATGCCGCTCATCCGGCGATTGCCCAAGCGCGGATTTAACAACGCAGCGTTCCACAAACGCTACGCCATCGTGAATTTGTCCGAGTTGGCCGATTTCAAAAGCGGATCGGTCGTGAACGAAGAATCTTTGCGGGCGGCAAAATTAGTTCGCGGAAATTTTCATGGAATCAAGATTCTTGGCGACGGCGAACTAAAGCATGAGCTGACGATTCAGGCGGAAAAAGTGAGCGCCTCGGCCCGCGAGAAAATCGAGAAAGCCGGTGGCACTATTGCGGCACCGGAAGCGAAGATCGGAAATGGCACAACTCAAAGTGAAACGTCCGAGAAACCAGACGCGCCAAAGGCCGCCAAAGAACCAGGTCCAAAAAAAGCGAGGCCGCAAAAGAAAACGGCGCGGAAGTAAGGCGCGGTCCTATGTTTTGTTTTTCAACGCCCGTCATCCCGAGCGAGGTCGAGGGCTCCCGTGGCGAAAGCTTTACGGTAACGCCACGGGATCCTTCGACTTCGCTCAGGATGACGGTGTTTTTGGGGAAGTAGTTTTTATCGATGATCTCGGCGTTCCTGAACACAGTAAAAATTCCGGAGCTGCGACGCCGGATTCTTTTTACTCTGGCGATCATTGTCATTGTGCGACTGGGCGCCGCCATCACCACGCCCGGAGTGAATCAGGCAGTGTTGCAGGAGTGGTTTCGCAGTACGGCGGATAAAGCCGGCGGAGTCGCCGCCCTTTTTAATCTCTTCAGTGGAGGCGCGCTGGAGAATTGCGCGGTTTTTTCGCTCGGCATCATGCCCTACATCAGCGCATCGATCATGCTTCAGTTGCTCACGGCGGTAATTCCGCAACTGGGTCGATTGGCGCGGGAAGACGGCGGTCGACAGAAAATCATGCAGTACACGCGCTACGCCACCGTCGCGCTTTGTATTTTTCAGGGATATTTACTGGCCATTTCCTTCCAACATCCGGAATCGGCCCACACCGTTTTGGGTGGAATCCCCGACACGATTCGAAGATTGGGAATACCGCTGGTGGATGATCAGGGTTGGACCTTCCGGATTGTAACGGTTATTTCGCTTACCACCGGCACACTTTTTCTAATGTGGCTGGGCGATCAAATCACTGAACGCGGGATTGGCAACGGCATTTCCTTGATAATAACGGTCGGGATCGTGGCGCGCTTGCCGGCGGCGCTTGCACAGGCGTGGAAAACTTTTGTGCCAACGGGCGCTGGGGCTGGTGAGAGCCAGGTCAATCCGGCGATTCTCGTCTTGATGGTGCTTTTCTTGTTTCTGGTAATCGCAGCGGTCATCGCCATCACGCAGGGAGTCCGGAAAATTTCGGTGCAATATGCCAAACGCGTGGTCGGCCGGAAAATGTACGGCGGACAATCGACCTATATGCCATTGAAAGTGAATTACGCGGGGGTGATGCCGATCATTTTTGCCTGGGCCTTGCTCCTGTTTCCCACCACCATCGTCGGCTTTATGTTCCCGACCAGCCGCCTGGCGAAACAGATTACCGACGCGATGGCTTCAGGTTGGCCGCATTATCTCCTGATCGCGGCGATGATTTTTTTCTTCAGCTACTTTTGGGTGGCAACACAATTTCAGCCGTCACAGATTGCCGATGATTTGAAGAAACATGGCGGCTATATTCCGGGCGTGCGCCCAGGCAAACCGACAGCGGATTTTCTGGATTACACGATGACGCGCCTTACTTTTGCCGGCGCGGTTTTTCTGACGCTGGTCGCGGTGCTGCCCAGTTTGCTAAGCCAGGGACTCCACGTTCCGCAGATTACGGCGCAATTTTTTGGGGGAACGAGCTTGCTCATTATAGTGGGTGTAATGCTTGATACGATGCGGCAGGTAGAAACGCATCTCATTCAACGGCACTACGATGGATTTTTGCGAAAAGGGCGGATTCGCGGGCGATCTTTCGATACACGCGCGGCCTACAACCGTGGCGAGGCGGCGGCGCAGGGCACCTTGATGTGGCTTTACGTCGCGATCGCTGTTCTCGTCATCAGTGGGGTTGCGATTTTCCTTTACGGCCGCTGAGTGAAGAAACGGCTTGTTCTGCTCGGCGCACCCGGTTCTGGGAAAGGTACCCAGGCTGAACTGATCACGCGCCAGTTTGGGATACCGGTCACTTCGCCGGGTGCGATCTTGCGGCGAGAGAAAGACCTTGGCACGCCATTGGGGACTGAGACGTCCGAGATTATTCAACGAGGCGGGCTCGTTCCTGACGCAGCGATCGTGAAGCTGATTGAAGACTGGCTGCGATTGCACGGCGCGCACGGATTTGTTTTCGATGGGTTTCCCCGCACCGTGCCACAGGCGGAAAGTCTCGCCGCGATTCTCACCCGACATCGCACCCCCCTCGATCTCGCAATCTGGCTCGAAGTTTCCGAAGAAACCGTGCGCGATCGCATCTCCGGGCGATTGCAATGCCGCAGCTGTGGTTTTGTGACCAGCGTGGCGGCCGGAAATTTTTCCGAGCGCGCGGTCTGTCCTTATTGTGAAGGACCGCTGGTCCGGCGTAACGACGACGATTTAAAGGTTCTGCAGAATCGATTGAAAGAATACCACGCGAAAACGGAACCCCTGGCGGAGTTTTACCAGAACATAAGCGTATTGCATCGAATCGACGGCAATCGCGATCGCGAGAGCGTCTTCGGTGATATTTCGCGTTTGATTGAATCGAAATGATTCCGATCAAGAACGCAAAGGAAGCGGAAAAGATGCGGCTGGCTTGCCGCGTCGCTAGCGACATCCTCGATCGTGTCGTCGCCATCATTCGGCCGGGAATCACGACGAAAGAGGCGGACGAAGCCGCCGCCGAGATGATGGAGGAAGCGGGAGTGAAAAGCGCCTTTCTCGGATACCGGATCGGTCATCGCGTTTATCCGGGGAACATTTGCATTTCGTTAAACGACGAAGTTATTCACGGGATTGCCAGCCAGCGGCGAATTCAATATGGCGACATCGTGAAACTCGATATCGGAGTCGTCCGCGAAGGGTGGATCGGCGATACCGCGACAACTGTGCCGGTGGGAATCATCGACGAGCGCACCGAACGTTTGCTGCGGGTGACGGAGCGGGCGCTGGAACGCGCCATTGAAATGGCCTACCAGGGGCGGCGGCTCGGAGACATCAGCGCGGAGATTGAGGAGGAAGCGACGCGCAACCAGCTCAATGTCGTGCGCGAGTTTGTCGGCCACGGTGTGGGACGAAAACTTCACGAAGAACCACAGATTCCAAATTATGGAAAACGTGGGAGTGGGCCGCGACTCAAAGCCGGGATGACACTGGCCATTGAGCCGATGATTAATTTGGGAACCGGCGCCGTCAGATTACTCGATGACGGCTGGACGGCCTGCACCGCCGATGGGATGCCATCGGCGCATTTTGAGCACACGGTCTTAATTACAAATGAGGAGCCAGAAATTCTGACATGGCGCGGAAAGACGCAATTGAAGTAGCAGGCAAGGTGGTCGAGCTCTTGCCGAACACGATGTTCCGGGTAGAGTTGCCCAACGGCCACATTGTCCTGGCTCATATTTCGGGAAAAATGCGACTGCACTTCATTCGCATCTTGCCAGGAGACAAAGTTATGCTAGAGATTTCGCCCTACGATTTGTCGAAGGGGCGAATTACCTATCGCCATAAGTAAACCCGCGGCTACGCCTCTCGGGGTTCTTCTCGTGGAAAAAAATGAAAGTACGCCCATCAGTAAAAAGACTTTGTGAATCTTGCAAGATTGTGAAGCGCAAGAACGTAGTGCGCGTGATTTGCAAGAATCCGCGCCACAAGCAACGCCAGGGGTAAAGATGGACTGGTGGAGTAATGGAGTATTGGAATGGGAAGATTTAACTTTTTAACCTTGTAATTTTTTTAACGAACATTATGCCACGACTACTTGGAGTTGAAATTCCGGCGGATAAACGCATCGAAGCGTCGCTCACCTATATTTACGGGATCGGGCCGTCGATTGCGAAGCGCATTCTCGATCAAACCAATATTGATCCAAATCTGCGCGCGAAAAATCTTACTCCGCAGCAGTTAAACGAAATTATTCATTCGATCACGAGCAACAAGATCGCGATCGAAGGCGATCTGCGTCGTGAAACGCAGGGGAATCTCAAGCGATTGCAGGCGATCAATTGTTATCGCGGGATCCGGCATCGTCGGGGCTTGCCCGTTCGTGGGCAGCGCACGAGCACGAACGCGCGCACCCGCAAAGGTCCGCGCAAGACCGTCGGGGTCATCCGCAACAAAGAGGCGAAGGCAGGGAAAGTGTAATGGCTGAATCAAAAAACCCAGCGGACGAGGCCGACAAGAAACCGAGAGCGCCCAAAGCTGCTGCAAAAGAAGCTGCGCCAAAACCCGAGGCAACAGAAGTCCAGGGCGAGGCGGCCCAAGCCGACGCATCACCTGCGGTATCGGTTGCTACTCCGGTTGAGCCGAAGAAGAAGGCAGCGCCGAAGGCAAAGAAAGAGGAAGCGGCTGCTCCTGCTGCGGCGCCCGCGGAGAACCTTTCCCTTAGCCCCGATAGCGTCGAGCAACCGAAGATCGTCAAGGCCAAGGGCAGCAAAAACATTCACAACGGCGTCGCGCATATTCTTGCGACGTTCAACAACACCATCGTCACGATCACTGACATGAAAGGCAATGTCATCGGATGGTCGAGCGCGGGCAAAGTCGGATTCAAAGGCTCCCGTAAAAGCACCGCCTACGCTGCGCAAATGGTGGCGCAGGATGCTTCGCGGCAGGCCATGGGCCATGGTCTCAAGGAAGTTGAAGTGCTGGTCAAAGGTCCGGGAGCCGGGCGGGAATCGGCCGTGCGGGCTTTGCAAGCGATCGGTCTCGAGCTGACCGTGATTCGAGACGTAACCCCAGTGCCGCACAACGGCTGCCGCCCGCCAAAGCAGCGACGGGTGTGACAGATCGTTAAATAGTTAAAAATGTTACAACGTTAAAATGGGATTTCGCTTCACCGATTTAACATCGAACAAGTTTCTTCACGTTTTAACGATTTAACTTTTAACCTTTCAACGTTTCCCATGGGCAGATACACCGGACCAAAAACCAAAGTTAGCCGCCGCTATGGCGTACCGCTTTTCGGGCCATCGAAATCGCTCGAGCGGAAAAATTATCCGCCGGGGATGCATGGGCCGAAAGGTTCGCGACGGAAACAATCCGACTATGCCATTGCGCTCGGTGAAAAACAGAAGCTGCGTTACCAGTATGGACTGCTGGAGCGACAATTCCGGCGGATTTTCCAGAACGCGTTGCGCAAACGCGGCGTTACCGGTGAAACGCTTTTGCAATTGCTCGAGACCCGCCTCGATAACGTCGTCTTTCGTCTGGGCCTGGCCAATACCCGCAGCGGCGCGCGCCAGCTCGTTTCCCACGGCCACGTGCTGGTAAATGGACGGACGGTCAATATTTCGTCCTACAACGTGAAGGCCGGCGACGAAGTTTCGGTGAAAGACAAACCGAAGACTCGACAACTGGCGCTGCGCAATCTCGAGTTGACGCAAATCGTTCCGGTTCCCGATTGGCTGACGGTCGATCGCGATGCTCTTAAAGGCAAAGTAGCCCGTATTCCGTCGCGGCAAGAGATCCAACCGATGGTCAACGAGCAGTTGATCGTCGAGTTGTATTCGCGGTAACTGTAGCAGCGCTCTGCGAACGCCGAGAGACAGACAACTACCGAATTAGACGAACACTTTTCGTTAAAAAAGACGAACTTTCGCCTAATTGTAGTTAGACGGAGAGCCGCTATGCAACCGACGTCATTCACCGTCTCTTTTCCGATCGATTTCTGGACACGCTATCGCGCGTCAAGAACTCTCAAGCTACGTTCGTCCATCTAACCCCTATGTAAGATGTCAAGTGTGGCGGGTGTTGGGTAGTAGTTTTGTTAGCTCATAAGATTTGTTAATTAGGGTTGGTAGTTTCTCCGGAGGCGCTTCCTCTTCCTTTGGCACGTTGGGTTTTGTTTTCCAGCGGCTCTTACTCCTATCCGTGCATCTTGCCGGAGCGAGAGCAGCAATTTGATCTATTCGATCAGTGGAAGAGCTCTCAGCTCTCGCTCTGAATCTTACGGGGCGCAGTCGGCACCTGTTTCTCGATTAGGAACACGGTCGGTCCGAGGGAGCGGGCTTTCATGATCCGCCCGACAGCTAGATGACTGTGCTACAGGCCGCTTCACAGAATGGGTGGAGGGGGAGACGGGCGATTATGGTTAATCGCCCCCATCTTCTAAAAGATCGAGGGCTTTGTCGTAGCTGCGGCGTTCGAGAAAGTGGGCGAGTCGGGACGGAGCGGGCTGGGGGAGGGCAGCGGCCAAGGTTTCGATGCGCTTGGAAATTTCCTGTAACCGTTTGACGTGCTGATCGGGATCGCGACGACTGGTTTCGTCGGAAATAATTTTCAGGCGTTCGCGCAGGGCTTCGGCTAATTCGCTTTCCGCTTTCGTCATCGGTTCGAAGGAAGCTTATACTTTGGACGAGCGGAAGCTCGTCCCTTCGTTTCGTTTGTTGTCATCGGTTCTGAAGGAAAACTTGAAACTCTCGACCATTTAGCGCAAGCGTCTGCCGTGAGCGAAAAACGGATTCTTGTCGTTGATGACGATACTTCGCTCATCCGCCTGATCAGCGAGGCGTTGAGGAGCCGGTTTCGTTGCGAAGTCGATGCCACGCCCAATCCGGAGTACGGCTTTGAGTTGGCGTTGAAAAAGCGTTACCGGGTTTTCGTTTTTGATTTCTCGATGCCGATGATTGATGGCGCGATGCTCTTCACCCTCATCGGCAAGGTGTATAATCATGTGAATCCGCCGTTGGTGGTTCCGCCATTGATCCTGATTTCTGGGCGGGGCGATGAAGCGCGCGCACAGGAATTGATGAAAGAAGCGGGCGTGCGCGGTTTTTTGCCAAAGCCGTTCGCAATGAATCGGCTGATGGAGAAAATCACTGAAGTCGCGCCCGATTTGGAGGTCGCAGAAGGAGAATCAACCTTCGCAAAGAGTGGAGAGTAACTGTGCCATGTGCAGGACGAGCGGAAGCTCATCTCTCCGGAGAGTCAACTTTCTCCCAGCTCGGCCAATAACTGCCGACGGGCTTCGATCCAATCGGAATTGGCGTCGCCCGGAATTGCGAGGCGCTCCCGCTGTTCGGAAATAAAATAGGCGCGAATGCGAATGGCTTCGTCGCTAACAGGCGATCTCTCTTCTTTTGTCGCCGGTGTATTCGGCGTCGTCGCCTTCTTCCGCGGTGCCCTGGCTTTCTTGGTTGCGGGTTTCGCAGTGTTTCCATTCAGCGCCGCCCCATCAGACGGCGCCTTCTGTTGGTCGTTGGCTTTTGCTTTCTTTGGCATGGTTGAACAGGTATCGCTTTACCCGGCCGAGTTGGATTCGCAAGCCGTTTTCGCAAAGAATTGGCGTGAACCCGACCCTTCGCTAGCGTTCGCCATGCGGTCTTTTGTTTTTCGGTGGCTGACAACAACGATAGCCGTAATGGTGGCGGCGTCGGTCCTTCACGGAATTCGCTACGATTCCGTCGGTTCACTAATTGGCGCCGCCTTGCTCCTCGGCATCCTGAATGCTTTTGTGCGGCCCGTGCTGCTAATTTTAAGCGTGCCGCTGATCCTGCTGACGCTGGGATTCTTTATTCTGGTGGTCAACGGCTTATTGCTGTGGTTTGTGCCTAACATCGTGCCGGGCTTTCACGTGGACAATTTTGGCAGCGCTTTCTGGGGCGCGATTGTCATCGGACTGGTATCCTGGATGCTAAGCGCATTTTTCCGCGGCAGCGACGGCCGCGTTCATGTCTTGACGCACCACACTCAAATCAAGCGCGTGCAAGGTCGCGTGATCGAACCGGGAGATCACTCATGACTTATTGCCTGGGCATGCTCTGCCGCACCGGCGCGGTTTTCCTGTCCGATTCGCGCACCAGCGCCGGCATGGATAACATCACCATGCGCAGCAAGATGCGGGTTTACGAAAAACCGAGCGAGCGGGTCATTTGTATCATGACCTCGGGCAACCTTTCGCTCACTCAGGCCACCCTCGCGTTAATCGACGACGATTTGGTTTTGGCGAACAATGAACCGGCGAGCGAGACGATTATGAACACGCAGACGCTCTACGAAACCGCGCGCTACGTCGGTAGCAAAGTACGGGCGGTGGAGAAACGCGATCGCGTCGCTTTGGAAGCCGATGGGTTCGATTTCAACATCAACCTGATCGTAGGCGGGCAGATCGCCGGGATGACGCCCGAGATTCACCTGATTTATCCGCAGGGAAACAGCATCCACGCAACGCGCGATTGTCCTTTCCTGCAAATCGGCGAAACAAAATACGGCAAACCCATTCTCGACCGCGGATTCAATTACGAGACGTCGTTGAGCGGTGCGGTGAAATTTGGAATCATTTCGATCGATGCGACTATGAAAAGCAACGTCGCGGTGGGGCCGCCGATCGATTTGCTTTGCTATGAGCTCGATTCGCTGGTGGCAAATTTGCGGATGCGCCTCGATGAGGATGATCCATATCTGCAGGAGATCGGGCGGAAATGGCAGAATGGAATCGTAAAGCTGGTCAAAGACATGCCGGCGCCTGATTTCACCAAATCTTCGCTCGGCTTTGCCACCGCGGCGTAGGAACGACCGGTGTTCGTCAAAATCTGCGGCATCACCAATCCGGCTGACGCCGAAGGCGTCATTGCAGCTGGCGCTGACGCTCTTGGCTTCAATTTCTGGCAGGGGAGCGAACGCTACCTCGAGCCGGCGGAGGCGGAAGAGTGGATCAGAGAGTTGCCCGATTCTGTCATCCGTGTTGGGGTATTGGTAAATCCTACCCCGGCATACGCTAAAGAGATTGCGGCAATCGACGGCATTGATTGCCTGCAACTGCATGGGGCCGAATCGCCGGAATTTTGCCAGAGCCTCGTCGAGGCGCAAATCCCACTGTGGAAGGCAATTCCGATGACAGGACGGGAAATGGCACTGCGTGATTTCCACACGAATCGTCTGCTGCTGGATACGGTTGCGGGAACGAAATTTGGTGGAACCGCGGCCCGGTTTCCATGGAGTTGGGCGTCTCATCTTATCCTAGCGAACCCAGCCCGGGAATTCATCCTCGCCGGTGGCCTAAACCCGGAAAATGTCGCTGAAGCGGTCAACCAAGCCCGGCCGTTTGGCGTAGATGTGGCAAGCGGAGTCGAGAGCCGACCAAGGCATAAAGATATTTACCGGGTCCGCGATTTTATTACCGCTGCGCGCTCGGTCTGAGGTGGTTCGAAAACGCCTCTCTAAGGGGCAGAAACAACATAGGAAGGCTGGTCTGCTTCCTGCTTTAACGCCGCTTGCATTAACCAAACTCGCATCACTACTATGCCAACTTTCACTGACAAACTGACTTGCGCAACGATCGCATTCTTCGCGACCATCTTCGTTTCCTTGGGGCAAGCGAATCCGCCGGCTCCGGACAGCAACGAAAAAACGGCGGTAAAGGCTCCCTCTGGGCCTTCGACCAACCCTGCCAAGAGTGCCGACAAATCCGAGTCAGTGGCCGCGCCCGTAACTGTTGTTCAGGCGACGAGCGCGACATCTACGCCTGCAGTGGTCAAGCCGGCAGCTCCCCAACCATCTACTAGCACGCCCGCCACCACGACTGTTCCGCCTATCGCTGCGGATACCGCTACGGAAAGCGGTGGTGTCGGCGTGCGTGAGTTTCAGGGCGACGACGTCGGCCAGGTGCTGCGTCTTTTGGCCCGCCAGGCCAAGATCAACATGGTGGTGAGCGACCAGGTGACCGGCACGGTGACGATGCGATTGGAAGATGTCACCGCTCTACAGGCCGTCGCCATCATTGTTAAGGCCAAAGGCCTGTTCATGGATCAGATCGACCACGTTTACTATATTAAGACCCCAGCCGAAAAGACCGCCGAGCCGACCGAAAGCGACAACTATCAGTTCAGTTACTCCCGCGCAAAAGACGTCGCGCCGCTTTTGGCGTCACAGCTTTCGAGCAAGGATCCGCCTCAGTTCGACGAGCGTACCAATACCATTTTCTTCCGCGAAACCCGCAGCAACATCGACTCTGTGCGCAAATTGCTGGTGACAATCGATAAGCCGACCAAGCAGGTGATGATTGAAGCGCGGTTGGTAGAAGTGACCGCGAATCCGAGACAAAGCTATGGTATTAACTGGGCTGGCACTGTCGGCAGCTCCACCAGCGCGCAGACGTTTTCGTACGGTGCGCCCGCCAGTACCAGCGGCGCAAGCTCGAGCACGGGCGGTAATGTTCCGTTGAGCAATTTTGCTCTGGGCAACGCTGCTAACAACAATATCTTGGGCAATTTCAGCCACCTGGCTCTCGGCCAATTCGCCATCCTGAGCGTGCCACAAATGTCCGCGACCTTGCGCTTCCTCAACGAGGATGCGGATGCGGAATTCCTCGCTAACCCGCGAGTCGTGACCGCCGATAATTTGCAGGCGAAGATCGAGATCAACCGGGCCCAGCCCGTTCCGCAGCTAAACTTCAACGAACAGACGGCCACCGCCGTCTTCGGTGGATTCCAGGATAAGAAGTTTGGCAATACCCTTATCGTCACGCCCAGCATCAACAAGGATAACTTTGTCACCATGAAGGTGAAGCCGGAGATCAGTAACAAGATTGGCGATTCCACCTTCGTATTTGCCGGTGCAACGGTGAGCAGCCCGATCATTGATACTCGCACGTTGGAGTCCAACGTTTTGATCCGCAGCGGCGATACACTGGCGATTGGCGGTTT
>QHPP01000247.1 GCA_003219125.1 Verrucomicrobiota bacterium | reverse complement strand
TGTCCTTCGCTGTCGCCTTGCTCGGCAGCGAATGATAATCCAAACCCGTTTCGCCAATCGCCACCACCCGCGCACTCTTCGCCAGTTCGCGTAACGGCGTGATCACGTCATCTCCCGCTCCTTGGACATAAGTCGGATGAACGCCGATGACGGCGAAAATGTTTGGATTCTTTTCGGCAAAATCGATCGCGCGCCGACTGCTTTCGATTGATGTCCCAATCGTGATGATGCGGGCAACGCCGGCTTCAGTCGCGCGCCGCAACACGTCGTCGAAGTCCGGCGCGAAGTCCGGATAATCAAGATGGGCGTGAGTTTCGATTAACATTTTTCACCCGATCGCTTCGAGGATCTCCTGGAAACGCGGATGATTCCGAAGCGGATCGAAATCGGAATCATGTCTGGTCCAGGTGACGAGCTCCGGACCGCATCGTGGGACTGCGTGCTCCAAGGTGTCTAAGACCGCGTCGAGGTCGCCGAGAATACTATAAGAGCACGCCACGTTAAATTGTGTAAGAGGTTCGTCGGGATCGAGGAATCTCGCACTATTAAGAGGTATCTCGACGTCGCTCAACATGACAAAGCAATCGAGGCGGGCGTGAATTTCGATCAGCATGGGTTCTCAAGAATTTCTCTCGTTTTCGCGCTTGCGAATTGTCTCAAGTAGAACCGGGTAACGAGGATCGTGGCGCACTGGATCGAGCATGGAGTCGTGCTGGACCCATCGGCCCCATTCCGGGCCACCTACGAGAATGCCGCGTTCCAGTAGTTCGAAGGCTTTGTCAATATCGCCTAACATGGCGTACCCACATGCGGCATTGTAATGAGTCACTGGATTGTCTGGCTCGATTGAAAGCGCCCGGGCAATCCATTCGCGGGCACGATCAAACTCACCGATTTCGATCAGCGAACCAGAACCGAGTTCGGCTGCTTTGGCGTCGTCCGGATGGAGGGTGAGCTGGCGTTCCGCCAACTTGACACCTTTACGTGCGGCCTCTTTGGCATCCTGCTTCCGTCCTAACGAGTTATAAAACTGGACCAATATGCAGACAGATGCGTAGTCGTCTGGCTTAATTGCGGCCGCGCGCTCGAATAACGCTGTCGCCTGTTCGATCTTACCCTGGAAGACGCAGGCGCGGGCGTAGAAATAATGCGCTTCGAACGAATTCGGATCGAGACTAATGGCCTTCTCGAATTCGGCCTCTGCTTCTGCGTAACGCTTCACCGCCGACAAGGCCGCGCCTCGCGAAGCGTGCGCTTCCGCCAAGCCATTGTCGAGCGCCAGCGCCTTTTCGCTCAGGGCGAGAATGGCGTCGAATGAAATTGGTTCGATCGTTCGCAAATAAAGGAAGGTATCGCAGTCTGCTATTCCGGCGTAAGCGCGCGCATAAGATGGATCGAGCTCCGTCGCTTTAACGAACATCTCGCGCGCTGCCTTATAACATGATTTGGAACCGCGATGGAAAAGCTCGCGACCTTTTAAGTAATAGGTGTAGGCTTCCAGGTTATCCGTCGGCACTTTTCCGATCGATTTCTTCTCCTGGGGCAATAGTTTCACTTTCAACTGCTCGACAATAGCGTGCGTGATCTCGTCCTGGATCGCGAAGATGTCAGTAAGATCGCGATCGAATCGTTCCGCCCAGATGTGTGTCCCGTCGTTACTGTTAATAAGTTGTCCGGTCACGCGCACGCGGGCGCCCGCCTTTCGTACGCTGCCTTCCAGGATAAAGTCGGCGCCGAGCTCTTTGCCGACGTTCTGCACCTTTGCCGCTTTTTCTTTGTAGGTGAACGAAGTGTGACGCGCGATGACGGAGAGCGCCGAAATCTTTGAGAGATCGGTAATGATGTCCTCGGTGATGCCATCGCTGAAGTATTCCTGCTCGCGATCGCCGCTCATATTGGTGAATGGCAGGACGGCTATCGATGGGCGGTCCTGTTTCATCGAAGTCATATTCCCGACGTTGGCATCCTCCAATATGACGCTATAAACGCGAATCGGCTTCTCGATGTTCTTCAACTTCTGCTCGCCCCGGTCTTCGAAAACAAGATCGAGGCGGTTGCCGACGTGATCGCGCACCGCTTGTGAAACAGTGATGCCGCCGGGATCGGCAACGCTCTCCAGCCGTGACGCGACGTTGACGCCGTCACCGTAAATATCGTCGCCTTCAACAATCACGTCGCCGACGTTAACGCCGACGCGAAACTCGATCCGGCGGTTTTGTGGCACATCTGTGTTCCGCACGCGAACGCCGCGTTGCACCTCGGTTGCGCAGGCCAGAGCGTTCACGACGCTGGGAAATTCGGCCAGAATACCGTCGCCGGTGAGCTTGACGATGCGTCCCTGATGCTGGGCGATTTTTCCGTCGATTAGTTCAGTTTGCACAGCCTTCAGGGCCGCAAGCGTACCGGCTTCGTCGATGCCCATCAGCCGGCTGTACCCGACGACATCGGCAGCAAGAATAGCAGTGAGACGGCGTTCCATCGTTAAAGCGTTAAAAGGTGAGGTACCAGGAAATGTTAACGCGCAAGAGTAACCGCTTCAACGGTTGAACTCTTTAACGCCTTAACCCTGATCAATCCGTTCGAATAACCTTTGGTAGCGTGGGTGGTTGCGCACCGGATCAAAATCAGAATCGTACTTCGCCCATTGTACCTTTTCGTGGCCAAGTTTGGGGAGGCATTGCTCGAGCAGGTCCAAGGCGGCGTCAACATCCCCTAGTGATGAGTAGGTACACGCGGCGTTATACTGCGCGACTAGGTCATCCGGGTCGATCGCCAGGGCACGGGCCGTCCATTCCCGGGCGCGATCTTTTTCCCCCAGCGCAAGCAGGGCACCCGAGCCAATCTGTGCCGGCCTCGAGTCCTCGGGGTAAAGAGTGAGTTCACGCTCGGCTAGTTCGACGCCTTTCCGAGCTGCATTTTTCGCATCCTGTGGGCGACCTAACGACTTGTAGATGGAAACGAGAAGACATGGCACTTGGTAATCGCCCGGTCGGATTTCAGCGGCGCGCTCGAACAGGGCGGCTGCGCGATCGACATTACCCTGTGCGAAGTTGGAGCGCGCGTAGAAATAGTGCGCTTCGTAGGAATCGGGATCAAGTGCCAGCGCCTTCTTGAACTCATTCTTGGCCTCTTCGTACCTTTGTCCGGCGGAGAGTGCCACTCCGCGGGAGGCATGGGCTTCCGCGAGATTACGGTCGAGCGAGAGCGCCTTTTCGGCGGTGGCCAGAACCTCGTCGATTACGACCTTCTCGTGATAAGTCATGTAGAGGTAGGAATCGCAATCGGCCATTCCGGCATAAGCGCGGGCATACATCGGATCCAGGTCGACCGCTTTGGCGAACATTTGCCGCGCCAATTGAAGATAGCGTTTGGAGCGCCGGTTCAGAAAATCCCTGCCCTTCAAATAATACGTATAAGCTTCGATGTTATCCGTAGGGGCCTGGGCGATAGACTTCCTTTCTTGAGGATGAAGCTTGACCTTTAGTTGCTCGACGATGGCGTGAGTGATCTCGTCCTGAATGGCAAAAATATCGGTTAACTCGCGGTCAAAGCGATCGGCCCAAACATGATTGCCATTCTTGCTATTGATCAGTTGCCCGGTGACTCGCACTCGTGCGCCGGCTTTACGGACGCTTCCCTCGAGCACATAAGCTACCCCAAGTTCTCGACCTACCTCTTGTACATTGACCGGTCTATTCTTGTAGGTGAAGGCCGTATGCCGCGCCACCACAGAAAGCCCAGAGACTTTAGATAAATCGGTAATTATATCTTCGGTGATCCCGTCGCTGAAATACTCCTGTTCGGGATCGCCACTCATATTGTTGAATGGCAACACTGCGATCGATGGTCGTTCTTCCGGTGCTGGCGCACCGCTTTTACTGTTTCGCGCAGTGACCTGCTCAACGGAAACATTGTAAACGCGGATCGGCCTCTCAATGTTCTTGAGCTTCTGTTCTCCCATGTCTTCGAAAACCAGATCAAGCCGGTTGCCAACCTGATCGCGCACGGAGTGCGAGATCGCAATCCCACCCGGTTTCGCCACGCCTTCCAGCCGCGCGGCGACGTTCACACCATCGCCGTAGATATCGTCTCCTTCCACAATCACGTCGCCGAGGTTGACACCGATACGGAACTGGATGCGACGATCCTGGCGCACATCGGCGTTTCTATCCCGGATTCCACGCTGCAGCTCCACCGCACAGGCCACCGCATTCACCACACTCGGAAATTCCGCGAGAATGCCGTCGCCGGTTAATTTAACTACTCGTCCTTGGTGCTCAGCTATTTTCCCGTCGATAAAACCAGTTCGCACGTCTTTGAGTGTTGTGAGCGTACCGGCTTCGTCGATGCCCATCAGCCGGCTGTACCCGACGACATCGGCAGCAAGAATAGCAGTGAGACGGCGTTCCATCGTTAAAGCGTTAAAAGGTGAGGTACCAGGAAATGTTAACGCGCAAGAGTAACCGCTTCAACGGTTGAACTCTTTAACGCTTTAACCTTCCACGATTGTGCTGGCCCATTTACGCCAATGTGCTCGCATTTTTTAAAACCTGCACGCCATTGACAAACACGTGCTTCACGCCGGCATACTGCTGCGGTTTATTGAAGGTGGCGTGATCGGTGATGTGGCTGGATCGAACGCTACGATATCAGCGAACGTCGGCACTGAAACAAACGGAGATTACGACCGCTTGCCTGTACCCTTCTCCCGCCGCATATTCCTTTGCGAAATGGCTGGCGCTGAAACAGAAAGCTGAACCAGCAGTGACCGCGCGTCGCAGCTCAACATGGCCATTTCACCCAAGACGCCATGCATATGAATCCTTTAGCTAAATTGCCACCCGGAGTCGAAATTCGCGCCACGATTCAGCCAGGCTTTGACGAGATTCTGACGCACGATGCGCTGGCGTTCGTCGCCAAACTGCAGCGCGCCTTTGGAAAGCGCCGTGCAGACTGTCTGCAGCGGCGGGAAGAGCGACAGGCGGCACTCAATCGCGGCGAAGCGCTTGATTTTCTTCCGAACACAAAAAAAATACGCGACGGCGATTGGACCTGCGCTCCTATACCCGCTGATATTACGGATCGCCGTGTCGAGATCACCGGACCGACTGATCGCAAAATGGTGATTAACGCCCTCAATTCCGGCGCGAAAATTTTCATGGCCGACTTCGAAGACGCCAACGCCCCGAAATGGACCAATATGGTCGAGGGCCAGCTCAACTTGCGAGACGCGATTCGACGCGTCATCAGCTTTACCAGTCCCGAAGGAAAGGGATACAAACTGGCTGACAGCGTCGCGGTCCTCATGCCGCGGCCGCGCGGCTGGCATTTGCCGGAGAAACATGTGCTCGTCGATGGGGAGCCGATCTCTGGCAGTCTCTTCGACTTTGGCCTCTACTTTTTTCACAACGCGCAGGAACTTCTGGCGCGCGGCACCGGCCCGTACTTTTACCTGCCGAAAATGGAAAGCCATCTCGAGGCGCGGATTTGGAACGACGCGTTCAAGCTCGCCCAGGATGAACTCGGAATTCCGCAGGGCACGATTCGCGCCACCGTTTTGATCGAGACAATTCCGGCCGCGTTCGAGATGGACGAAATCCTTTTCGAATTGCGTGAGCACGCGGCCGGGCTGAACTGCGGGCGCTGGGATTACATTTTTTCCTGCATCAAAAGGTTCCGCAACAAGCCGGACTTCCTGCTGGCCGATCGCGCTCTCATCACCATGACGACGCACTTCATGCGTTCCTATTCGCTACTCTGCATCAAGACGTGTCATCGCCGAAACATCTTCGCCATGGGCGGAATGGCGGCGCAAATCCCGGTTAAGAATGATCCAAAAGCTAACGAGGAAGCGTTCGCCAAAGTGCGTGCCGACAAGGAGCGCGAAGCGACCGACGGTCACGACGGGACATGGGTGGCGCATCCCGGGATGGTGCAGCTCGCCCTCGACGCATTCAATCGGCTCATGCCGCAGCCGAACCAGATCGAGCGGAAGCGCGAAGACGTGAACGTCACCGCCAGAGACCTGCTCGACTTCGGCCCGAGCGAACCGATCACGGAACAAGGACTGCGCACGAATGTCAGCGTCGGGGTGCAGTATCTCGAGGCATGGCTGCGCGGCAGCGGCGCCGTTCCCATCTTCAATTTGATGGAAGACGCCGCCACCGCTGAAATTTCGCGCGCCCAAGTCTGGCAATGGATTCGCCATCCGCGCGGTACGCTCTCTGATGGCCGCAAGGTGACAAAGGAACTCTTTCGCACTGTGCTTGACGAGGAGCTGGCGAAGATCAAGACGAGCAGCGGTCCGGAGCGCTTTGCCCGTGGGAAATTCGACACCGCGCGGGAGCTTTTTGATAAGATCACAACGGATGAGGAGTTCGTAGAATTCCTCACGTTGCCCGGCTACGAAAAATTAGATTGATCGATTGATATGGATAATCTTCGCGCTTCCGCTAACGACCATTTACCGAACTGGGAAAGTAATCGGCGCTGGAGCGGCATCGAACGCACATACTCGTTGGCGGACGTCCCGCGTTTGCAAGGCAGTGTGATCGTCGAACACACCATCGCCCGCCGCGGCGCGGAAAAACTCTGGGAATTGCTGCACGCAGAAGATTTCGTCCCGGCCCTGGGCGCGCTTACCGGAAATCAGGCAATGCAGCAAGTGAAAGCAGGTTTGAAAGTAATCTATCTCAGCGGCTGGCAAGTTGCAGCGGATGCGAACCTCGCTGGACAGATGTATCCCGACCAAAGTTTGTATCCCGCCAACAGCGTCCCGGCGGTGGTGAAGCGGATCAATCAGGCTTTGCAGCGCGCGGACCAAATCCAGCACGCCGAGGGCAGGAATGAGATTGATTGGTTTGCGCCCATTGTTGCGGATGCCGAGGCCGGTTTTGGTGGTCCGCTCAACGTTTTTGAATT
This sequence comes from Verrucomicrobiota bacterium, assembly GCA_003219125.1. Classification (GTDB taxonomy): domain Bacteria; phylum Verrucomicrobiota; class Verrucomicrobiia; order Chthoniobacterales; family UBA10450; genus AV69. Next base: position 10,057 of record QHPP01000247.1, on the reverse strand, counting down.
GACGAAGGCGATGATTGAAGCCGGGGCAGCCGGTGTTCATTTCGAGGATCAACTGGCGAGCGAAAAAAAATGCGGGCACATGGGAGGCAAGGTGCTGGTCCCCACCCGGCAGGCCATTTCCCACCTGATGGCCGCACGACTGGCGGCCGATGTTTCAAACGTGCCCACCATTATCGTGGCGCGAACCGATGCCAACGCGGCGGCGTTGCTCACCAACGACATTGATGAACGCGACCGGGAATTCCTGACCGGGGAGCGCACGGCGGAGGGTTTTTATCGACTGCGCGCCGGGCTTGATCAGGCGATAGCGCGCGGGATCAGTTACGCCCCCTATGCCGACGTGGTCTGGTGTGAAACGAGCGCACCGAACTTAGCGGAAGCGAAACGCTTCGCCGAAGCGATAAGGTCGAAATATCCAGACAAGCTACTGGCCTACAATTGTTCGCCCTCATTCAACTGGAAGAAAAAACTTAACGGCAGCGCAATGGTAAACTTCCAGCGCGAGTTGGGCGCGATGGGCTACAAGTTTCAGTTCATTACCCTGGCCGGATTTCACGCCCTCAATTACAGCATGTTCAAGCTTGCACACGGTTACCGCGAGCGCGGAATGGCGGCCTATTCCGAATTGCAGCAAGCAGAGTTCGCAGCCGAGCCCGATGGTTACACCGCGACTAAACATCAGCGCGAAGTCGGCACCGGCTACTTCGACGAAGTGGCGCGACTCATCGCCGGCGGGGAATCCTCCACCGCGGCGCTGCGCGGGTCGACTGAAGCCGAGCAGTTTCATTGAAGGACACGGCTGTTGTGGCGTCATCAGCCCGGCTAACCGATAGTCGACTGGCAGCGCTCTGCGCTGAGGAAATTCGGGAGGCATTCCGGGACTACGAAAAACGTTTTGGCGAAATCACGCGTCGCGCGCGCGATCGTTTCCTCGCGCGCGACTGGCCTGCCAGCTTCGATGATGCTTCCGAGCGGCTCCGGCTCTATTCGTGGATTCTCGATGGATTGACGACTCGGATTGCTGACTTGATGGGCGCGCGCCTGTGCGAACGCGCGATCTGGAGTGCGATCAAAGCCGCCTACTCGGCGCTGATTGCACGGTCCATGCGATGGGAGATCGCTGAAAGTTTTTTCAATTCGCTGACGCGTCGGGTGTTCGCGACCGAAGGAGTCGATCAAGCGATTGAGTTCGTCGATACGGATTTCGACGCTCTCGTCAGAGAAGTTCCGGAAATCACTCGCACCTATTCGGGCGTGGATTTGCCGGAGTTGTTGTTTAGCTTGTTGACGGATGAGCAAGCGAGCGGATTTAAGGAGAGCCGCTGGGCGAATCTCCAAGCTCATGTGGACATCGCAGCACAACGTTTGAGCGAAGCAGTTCGACAAGCCGCGATCAAAATCGAGATCGTCTCCACGATTTTTTACCGTGGTCGCAGCGCATACATAGTCGGTCGCGCCATCGCTGACGGAGCCACGTTGCCTTTCGCGTTCTCGCTGCTGCACCCAGAAGGCCGCGGGATCACGCTCGATGCGCTCCTTATGGGCGAGTCCGATCTGGCAATCTTGTTTTCTTACACACGCTCCTACTTCCACGTCGACGCCTCCTGCCCGTTGCAGCTGGTGCGCTGGTTACGTCAATTAATGCCGCGGAAACCTCTTGCCGAGCTTTGCAACGCGATCGGTTTCAACCGGCATGCCAAGACAGAGTTCTACCGCGATTTTGTCCGACACCTCCGCAACTCCGACGACTGTTTCGTCGATGCCGAAGGCACGCGCGGAATGGTAATGATCGTGTTCACTCTGCCAAGCTATGATGTCGTCTTTAAACTCATCCGCGACCATTTCGACGCACCGAAAGAGAGCCAGCGCTCCGACGTCATGCGTCGATACAAACTCGTGTTCGAACACGATCGCGCCGGACGCCTCATTGAAGCCCACGAGTTTGAGCACCTGCGCATTCCGCGTCATCGGTTCCACCCCGGTTTGGTCGAGGAATTGCAACGGCACGCCGCCGCCACGGTGCGGTTGGACGGGGACGACGTCATCATTGGGCATGCCTACGTCGAACGGCGCGTGCGACCACTGAATCTCTTTTTCAGGAAATCCAGCAATGACGCCGCCATCGCTGCTGCCTGCGACTACGGCCAGGCGATTAAGGATCTCGCTGCCTCCAATATTTTTCCAGGCGATCTATTGACAAAAAACTTCGGTGTCACGCGTCGGCGACGCGTTGTCTTCTACGATTACGATGAGCTTTGCTTTCTTACCGACTGCAACTTTCGCGAGATGCCGCAGGCCCGGACCTATGAGGAAGAGATTGCGGCCGAGCCATGGTTCCCGGTGCGCGACAACGATATCTTCCCAGAGGAGTTTCCGGCATTTCTCGCATTTCCGGAAGCCGCACGCGAAGCACTCATGGAACAGCACGGCGATCTTTTCCGGCCGGACTTCTGGCGCGGCATGCAGCAGAAATTTCGTGCTGGCGAACTGCCGGAAGTGTTCCCCTACGCAGCCGCGCGGCGATTGGTTGTGCCGTAGGGAAATATTAGTAAACCTGCTCTCCCTCTATCCAGGTCTGATTCACCGAATTTTGTCGATGTCGTCCACGTCCGCGGTGAAGGTCACGTTTGTCGAGCACGAGGTTCGCTTCGTCTTCACGAAGCAAGAGTAACTGCTTCAACGGTTCAACTCTTCATCGCTCCAACCTTCCGCTCACCATTCCACAATCGTGCTGGCCCAGGTCAATCCACCACCGAATACCACCATCAGCACATAATCGCCGGATTTTATTCGCCCCGAGCGATTCGCTTCATCCAAGGCGATCGCCACCGCCGCCGCGGAGGTATTTCCATAGCGATCAACGTTAACGAAAACTTTTTCGCGCGGAATCCCAAGTCGTTCCCCGATTGCTTCAATAATGCGCAAGTTCGCCTGATGCGGGATGACGCAGGAGATGTCAGCGACGGTGAGGCCGGCTTGATCGATCGCTTTTCTAGCCGCAGCCAGCATCGCGGTCACGGCTTGTTTATAGACTTCCTTACCCGACATGTGGATCGTCTGCAGATTCAGATGGGCGTTTTCCGCCGTGATCGGCGTCTTCGATCCCCCACCCGGCATGAACAAGATGTCGGTATACTCACCGTCGCTCCCCATGTTGGTGCTAATGACGCCGTGCGCGCTCCCGCGATGACCCAGCACCGCCGCGCCGGCACCATCGCCGAAAAGCACGCAAGTATTTCGATCGGTCCAGTTGGTAATTGAAGTCAGCTTGTCCGCGCCGATCACCAACACGGTGTCGTATGTTCCCGAAGTAATGAATTGCTGCGCGATCTCAACCCCGAACAAAAACCCGGCACAGGCGGCAGAGACGTCAAGGCAAGCGGCATTCTTGGCGCCAATTTTTTTCTGAACGAAACAAGCCGTCGCGGGAAAAATCATGTCGGGCGTGGCGGTGGCTACGAGAATGAGATCGATTTCTTCGGGCGAAACTTTCGCCTGCTCGATTGCCTTGAGCGCGGCTTTCGCCGCCATGTCGCTAGTCGTTTCGTCTTTGGCAGCGACGCGGCGTTCTTTGATCCCCGTGCGCGTGGTAATCCACTCGTCACTGGTATCGACCATGCGAGAGAGGTCCTCGTTGGTAAGAATCTTCTCCGGCGTATAACTGCCGGTGCCGATAATCGAAACCGTCCGTTGATTCCTAGCGGATCGCGGGCTCGAGCGGGGTTGTCGCTTCATGATAACGCTTAACCTCCTCGATGATATGCGGGTTGACCTGGTGTTCAATCGACTCCGCCGCGACGCGTAGCGCGTTTTTGATGGCAAGCGGCGTGCTCGAGCCGTGCGCGATGATGCAGATGCCATTGACGCCGAGGAGCGGGCTGCCACCGTATTCTTCGTAGTTGGTTTTATCTTTAATAGTGCGAAACGATTCTCGCGCCAAAAACGCGCCGAGCTTTCGCATCGGCGTCCGGGACAGTTCGTGCTTTAGCCACTGAAAAATTGCTACCGAGATCGATTCGCAGGTTTTCAAAATTACGTTTCCGACAAATCCGTCGCACACCACCACCTCCACCGGATCCTCGAAGAGATGCCGCCCCTCGATGTTGCCTACAAAATTCAATGAGCTGCTCTTGAGCATTTTGAAGACTTCCTTGGTCATCTCATTGCCTTTCACATCCTCCTCGCCGAGCGAGATCAGGCCGACCGTCGGATTCTTGTAGCCGAGGACGTGACTGGAATAAACCGAACCCATGAACGCATATTGGAGAAGATGTTCAGGCCGCGCATCGATGTTCGCGCCCGCGTCCATTAAAACAAAAACATTCGTCTCGGTGGGCAAGACGGCGGCGATACCGGGCCGGTAGATTCCGGGCAAAGTGCGCAGTTTAATCATGCTCGCTGCCACGGCCGCGCCGGTGTGGCCAGCGCTGACGATGGCATTGGCTTGACCATGCTTGACCAGATCGACTGCACGACTGACGGACGAATCTTTTTTCCGGCGCACGGCGGACCAGGCGCGGTCGCTCATCTCGACCACTTGAGTCGAATGCACAATCTCGATCCGACTGTCGTTGCAACCGAGCTTCCTCAGCTCCGCTTCGATTTGAGCGGTATCGCCAACGAGAAAGAGTTTACTGATGTGGGAATACTCACGCAAAGCGAGCGCGGCTCCAGCAACAAGGTTGGGTGGGCCAAAATCGCCGCCCATCGCATCCAGCGCGATTTTCATGCGAGCTAGCAGTTTGCGTTTATCGTGCGGCTAATGCAAAACGAAAATCCGTTGCCGGTCATCCCGAGCGCAATCGAGGTACCCCGGCGCGAAATCTTTAAAATTCCTTTACGGAACCCCTCGACTGCACTCGGGGTGACGGAGAATCACGCGCCCACGCTCAAGACCTGTCGCCCTTTATAGTAACCACAAGAAGGACAAACCGTGTGCGAGGGCACAGTGCTGCCACATTGCCCGCATTTGTTTAGCTGCGGGGCATGCCAACGATTCGCCGCTTTGCGCGTGCGCAACCGCATCTTGGAGGTCTTGCGTTTCGGAACACCCATATTTAGCGAGCGGGAACGAAAGCAGAAAACAGCAAAAAGGCAACAGTGGTTCACCTTTCGAGGTTCAGCACCGACAATAATGCTTCCTGTCGGAAACCCGAATCCGGAAACTCTGAACGCTATTTTTCCTTCAGCTTCAGCTTATCCAGCGCGCTCCAAGCTGCTTTCGCTGTTCCGCCGTCGCTCGTGGTTTCAACTTTCGCTCCTTTGCAAACGCGCCCGCCGTCGCGATCGCAATGCGGGTAGGGCGGCAGATTCAACAAGATATCCTCGCGCATGAACGGCGTGATATCGACGTTCTCCGGGCCGTGCAATTCGGTATGGAGCGCGAACGCCGGAACCTTGATTTCGTAGTCGAACTTTTCGAGACAGGCCACGCAGCTCAGCTCAACCGTTTGCGCAATCGTTCCATTGGCCCAAAGCGCGCCATCGGAAACGCCGAGGTCGAGACTGTAACGCATCGGGCCGACGCACCGAACTTCCGACGTTGCGATGTCGCCGAGCGGACAATCTTCTTCGCCGACGAGATGCAGACCTTCCGGCGGGATTTGGTTCAGATGAATTTTCACGCAGGAAGCCCTTAGCAGTTCATGTCACTGGCGTAACGCTTCTTACTGGCGGTTTAAATTTTTTCGCGAGGGCTTCAGCTACCAGTGGCGGCACAAACGCGGAGACATCGCCCCCGAGCTTGGCGATTTCTTTCACGATGCGCGAGCTGAGATAGGTGTATTCCTCCTTCGGCATGAGGAAGATGGTTTCAATTTCGGAATCGAGCTTTCGGTTCATCAGCGCCATTTGAAATTCAAACTCGAAATCGGAAATAGCCCGTAACCCGCGTACAACCGCGTGCGCGCCCTCCGAGGCGGCGAATTCCACCAGCAGTCCTTCCATCGGTGCGACTCGTACGGCATCGATCGTAATCGCTTGTCGCAACATGGCGAGTCGCTCATCCGGCGCGAACAGGGGTTGCTTTTGATCGTTAATCGCCACCGCCACGATCACTTCATCGAAAAGCTTGCGTGCCCGCTCGATGACATCGAGATGACCATTCGTCACCGGATCGAAGCTGCCGGGATAAATTGCCCGTCGCATAACCGCGAAAGCTCGCAGAGGAAATTGAAAATGTAAAAGAATGGAACAGCGGGCTCCGGAATGACGAAGTCCGCATGACGAAATGACGAATTAATGGCTAAGCCAAAATGACGAAAATGCCTGAGCAGCTTGGCGATAGTTGACGGATTTCCGACCAGATGGCGGGATTCCCTCTCCCGCGGGGAGAGGGTTAGGGTGAGGGCAACCAAAAACATGTCGCGCCTAACAGGCGCGTTCACGCTTCAGCGACAGCTTCGTCGTCATTCGAACTTCGTCATTCATTTTTATGCATCCAAGTTGCCGAATAAGGACGAAGCGGGAAAAGTATCCATCTCCTGATGATCGATCCGTCGCCATATCGCAGCGTCGCCGTTGCCAGCACCTTCTCCCCCCGGTTTGAGCAGGTATTGGCGGAAGCGAAACGGATTCGGGACCGCTTCGACTCGGAGCTCAGCCTGGTTTACGTGGGTGAAAAAAACGAGGAGACCAGTGCGAAGTTTGCAGGCGCACTGGAGCGACTCTCACTGCCGAAGAATTCCCCTATCCATTATGAGCAGGGCGATCCGGCCGCCGCAATTCTGCGAGCGGTCGAGCGAAACGCGATCGACCTAATCGTGGCCGGCGCGCTGGAGAAGGAGGTCGTCCTTCATCCCTTCCTCGGAAACGTCGCCCGCCGTCTGCTGCGGGAAGGCCGCAGCTCGGTCATTCTCTTTACTCATCCAGCGCGCAAACCCGAGCCATTGCGCAAGGTTGTTTTTCTAGTGGAATATTCCGAGCACGGTTCCAATTGCCTGCGTCGAGCGTTGCATTTGGCCGCGCGCGAAAATTCCGAACGCGTTTACGTGGTGCGGCTTATTACCACCTTTGATGAAGCCCGCGCGAAACAGGGCGGCACTCCGGCGGAAACCGATGAGGACGCGAAATTAGAGCATTTCGTTCTCGATCTCGGCCACACCGATGTGCCGATCGAAGTGCGCTGCATTCGTGGCAACACCGGCTTTGCTGCAGCCGATTTTGTGAAATCGGTGGAGGCTGATTTGCTGGTGGTGCCGCTCGATCCCGAGAAAAATGCCGGCCAGTTGCCACCCAATCTGGAATGGCTTATGGACGTTATCCCGTGTAATCTCTGGGTGTCCCGCTAGGCAAATGGCGTTTCACAAGAACGCCCTACATTTCTCCCCCATCGAATCACCCTTCGGTCAATCGCGAGATCCTTCACTGCGTTCGGGATGGCAGCAAAAAGAGCGGTCGACACTTCGCTTTCTTACAACCGCTCGCCGCGACGTGCCGCTTCTGTTATCTGATCGGCAGCCGCGACAATGAATTCCTCTCCACGCTTCCATCCTTATGGCGTCGCGCATCTTCTCGTGATTTTTCTCACAATCGCGTTGCCTTTCTCACTCGCAGCGCTCGTCCGTTGGACGAAATCTTCGGCAACAGAGCGGATCATCGTCGGCGCCCTCTCTCTTACGCTATTGGCAAATTACTTCGTCTACCTGAGTTTGGTACGGCAATTCGGCGCCGTCAGCTGGGAGCAACTTCTACCACTTCAACTTTGCGATTGGGCGATGGTCGTAATCATCATCGCAATGTGGACACGCCGGCCGCGCTGGTTCGAGGTCGCCTATTTTTGGGGAATCGGCGGGACCGTGCAGGCCGTCCTGACCCCGAATTTGGCCTTTGGTTTTCCAGATTTCCGATTCTTCAGCTTCTTCATTTCCCACTGCGGAATCATCGTCGGCATCATTTTCTTAATGTTGGTGCATCATCTACGGCCACATCCCTTCTCCATCATTCGTGTCTTCGCCTGGACGGAGTTCTATTTCATTATCACGCTGGCGGCGGACAAGTTCACCGGGTTCAATTATGGCTTTCTTCTTCACAAACCGGAGGCGAAAACGCTGCTCAACACTCTCTCGGACAATCGCCCGCTTTATCTTTTCGAAATGCATCTGCTCGCGCTCGCGTTTTTTGTCGTGCTCTATTTGCCCTTCGCCATTTACGATTTGGCGAGAAAAAAGAGTAAACATGCGCGATAATGTGCTTGTCATCCCGAGCCGCGCAGAGGGTGAGGGACCTCGCTATCGCAATAAAATTCACACAAGAAACGCTTTCGCGATCAACGAAGTGCTGGCCTCGAATAAGCCGACTTTTGGCTTGTGTAATCTTAAAGCTAATATGAGGTCCTTCGGTCCGAGCCGGACGGGCATTGTCTTGCGCGCGGCTCAGGATGACGCGCAGTTCAACGTCTTGGAATGAAACGAACGCCACTTAGAATTCGCTCGGTCACCATCGGCGGGCGCGAGCCAGCATTTATCCTCGGGCCGTGCGTGATCGAATCGGAAAAATTCGTCCGGCGGATGGCGCAAAAAATTGCGAACATTTGTGTCGCGGAAAATGTCTCATTCATTTTCAAGGCGTCCTACGACAAAGCCAATCGCACCTCGGTGAAATCATTTCGCGGAATTGACGCTCGCGCCGGGTGCGAAATCCTCGCTTCCATCGGCCGGGAACTAAAAATTCCGGTCACAACGGACGTGCACTCACCAGCCGAGGCAGAAATCGCCGGCGAGTTTATCGATTTGCTGCAAATTCCCGCCTTCCTTTGCCGGCAAACCGATTTGCTGCGCGCGGCGGCGGAGACCGGTCGCGCCGTCAACGTAAAGAAAGGTCAATTTCTTGCCCCTTGGGACGTGAAAAACATCGCGGAGAAGTTGGAGAAATCTGGCGCGAAACAATTCCTATTCACCGAACGGGGCACCACCTTTGGTTATAATAATCTCGTCGCAGACTTTCGCTCGCTGGCCTGGATTCGTGAAGCCGGCTACCGCGTGATTTTTGATGCCACCCATTCCGTGCAACGCCCCGGTGGCGCCGGCGACTCTACCTCGGGCGATGGCAGCCTCGCACCTTTGCTGGCGCGCGCGGCAATGGCAGCCGGATGCGACGGCATTTTTATGGAAGTGCACGAAAATCCGGCGCGCGCGTTGTCCGACGGTCCAAACCAGTTGCCCCTAAAAAATTTGCCGAAGATTCTTCGCGTGTTAAAAACTGTTCATGCTGCCGTTTCGTAACGAGCGCACGCGGCGCGCGCTCTTTTTTGGTGTGATCGGCGCGAGTTTTCTGTTCGCGCCGGCCGAATTCGCGCAGCAATCGAAAAAGCATGGCGGAAAGAAGAACAAGGACCAAGAAACATCGGCGCAATCGGCGACTCCCAGCCCGGGATCAGGCGCCCAGGTGCCCTTGCCCATTGGCCACGAAGCAAAAGGACTCATCCTCCCCGATATTGATGAAAATGGACATTTGCGGGGTCGATTCGTGGCTGGCACCGCGCGACGCGTCGATCAGGACCACATGCAATTTCGTGAGTTGAACATCACCACTTACACGGAGGACAATCAGATTGATCTTCAGATCGCGATGGCAGATTCCGTGCTGGACTTGAATACGCGTGTCCTCAGTTCGCCGCAACGAACGACAATTAAACGCACCGATTTCGAGATCGTGGGCGACACCGCCCGCTTTGACACCGCGGCGCGACTGGGAACCATCACCGGCAACGTGAAAATGGTGATCACCGATCAATCCAAATTGAGGCCGCAAAAATCGCCATGAAGGTGATCGCGTTCGCAATCCTGGCGCTGGCAATTACGGCGGCTGCCCAAACCGAGGTCGTTACCACGGCCGCACAAACTTCCAAACCAGCGAGTTCGCCGAAAAAGAAAACCGACGATACCGGCAAAAATCCTTTCGGGACCGAATCGAAAAACGAAGGTCCGATCACGACCGAAATTTATGCGGACGAAGCATCGTTCGATTCGGGTAAGAACGTTGGTGTTTTTACCGGACACGTGAAAGTGTTCGATCCGCGATTCAATCTGCAATCAGACAAGCTAACCGTTTATTTGCA
>QHPP01000246.1 GCA_003219125.1 Verrucomicrobiota bacterium | reverse complement strand
ATATCGTAAAATTACGTCAGGATTTGCAGGCAATGAAGAGGCGCGACTTGCGCTGAGGATTTAGGTTTCAAACCGCGGATTACGCCAATCAGAATACGATTAGCCAGGAGCGGATGGGAGGGGATTCGAACCCCTGGTGCCTTGCGGCACACACGCTTTCCAGGCGTGCACAATCGACCGCTCTGTCACCCATCCTCTTAAATCCTGATCCTGCTCGTGCTCATACTGCTAATCGATACTCCAGCGTAAGCAGGAGTATGAGCACGAGCAGGAGCGGGATTTAAAGCTGCAGCCGGCGGAACAATTCATCGAGCGGCAACTGAATGCCGATAAAAAATTCACCGAAATCCGCGAACTCCGCGCTCACCGGATCAAAACGCATCTCGTAGACGATTTTTTTGATCTGAAAAGTGTCGCGCGCAAAAAGCGTCACGCCCCATTCGGCGTCGTCGAGTCCAGTCGAGCCGGTAATGAGCTGTTTCACTTTGCCGGAAAATTCGCGACCAACTTTACCGTGACCGCCCATCAATTTGCGGCGCTCGTCAAACGGCAAGGCATACCAGTTTCGCTGTTCCCCGCGCCGTTTGCTCATGTTGTAAAAGCAGACCACCGGCCAATCGGGCAGTGTGGGATGAACGCGTTCCTCCCGATAATGTGCCATCCGTTCCGCGAAAGATTTCATCGCGGCATCAAATTGCGACGTGCCTGGTTTAAGATCCTGCTCGCGTGCAAGCGTCTCAGCGTATTGCTCAGCCGTAGTGGTGTATTCGCTTTCTTCGGTCAGCGACAGATAACTGTAAACCGGCTCCAGCACGCCGGCGCCGAGAGAAAGATTGAGGCGTTTTTCGAAAGAATTTGCCGCGTGCAGGTCGGGCGTGATTAGCATGAAGGCGAGATCGGCTTTCGGCGTGACAACGCTCAGCGTAAGCAATTGCGTCTTTTCGGTGGCGCGGATTTCCTGCACGATCTCCGAGAGCGCGATCTTGGCCGTGCGCTGCTCATCGCTGGTGAGCAGCTGCCATTGGGCGAAATCGATCCGATAAAACAGGTGGAGACAATGCCAGCCTTGCTCGGGGATAAGCGGAGCGTTTTTGTCGGCCATCGCGCTAGTGTGCGCCTGCCAAAATTATGGTCAAGCGAACGAACGAATCTCTGCCGCCGGGTAGTGCGCGCTTTAGGCCAGTCCGGCTCGGGACTAAACGAAACGAAGATCGTTTTCGCGAGACGCGGAAACCAGGACGCGAGACGCGCGCGCTACCCGGAGACGCTGCTAGGTGGTCGCTTTCGCCTGGTTCAAATGCGGCACACAATATTCTTCGCCGTTGCGCGCCACCCGAAACTCGAGATTTGGGTCTGTCACCTCCGTCGCTCCACAAATCGCGCAACGATGCAATGCCTCCGCTTCGGCTTCGCGTGTTTGCACTTCAAAACGACGACGGCGTGTGGTGACGTCACGGCGATGCCGAGCGTCGCGTACGATACCGGGGCCGAAGAAGATCAAGTAATTCGCCATCGCACAAATGGCGGCCGCGCGAAATTGCATCGAACCGACGACAATTTGCAGAAGCAAAAGCGCAGCCGAAAACCAGGCGATCCATTTCACTTTCATCGGCAGGATGTAGGCGAAATAGATGACGAGATCGGGGTAAAAACGGGCGAAGGCGAAGAAAAGCGAAGCAGTCAGCATCAAATTTGAAAAAGCGGCACCAAAGAAAAAGGCTGCGATGGTGGTACCGATCATTCCGAGCAAATAGAAAATAGTGAGCTTAAAAGCGCCCCAAGCTGATTCGAGCCCGTTACCCATCCACCAGAGAAAGAGGAGATAAAAAGCGACGTTCACCCAGTCGGGTAATGGCAGCATGCTCGCCATTTGCGGAATGAAAATATAAGTGGCCAGCCGCCACACTTCGCCGTGCATGACTGCGACCGGATCGAGATCGAGCAGTCGGAGATAACCCGGATTCACTTTCTCGAGCACGAAGACGAGCGCAGTAAGAAAGCCGACGTAACGGAGCAAGCCGGGAATGGCGAGAAAACCGATGCGCCGTTCGAGTTTGTCCAGCCACATCATATGTTCGAGAGCGTAAAGGGGCGCATTGTGTTTTCAAGGTAGCAACGCGGTTCAGCCCAGGCGCCGACGCGGAGGAACACAGTCTTGTATATGTGTGCAGTATTTCTCGTCGATAAACGACGAAAGCACTTTGGCATTGGGGATTTCATTAAAAAACGCCGTCGGTTTGGGGAGTTACCGGGCGGAACGGAACGCAGACTTCCAAGTCTGTGCGCCAAACAGGCTGTCGAGCTTGTGTTCCGATGCTTGCGCCACTTTCCTTGAAGTTTAGGATGCTCGCGTGAGCGAAGCCGCGCAAAAAAAAACGCCGCTTTACCAGGAACACGTGCGGCTGGGAGCGCGAATGGTACCGTTCGGCGGCTGGCTCATGCCGGTGCAATACACCAGCATTGTGGACGAACATCAGACCGTCCGAAACGCTGTCGGAATGTTCGATATTTCGCACATGGGACAGTTCATCGTATCGGGAAATGGCGCGCGCGACTGGCTCAATGCCATGTTGACCAATAATGTAGCGAAGCTGGTGGTCGGTCAGGGGCAATACACTTTTCTTCTCAATGATAACGGCGGCGTCATTGATGATTTGATTCTTTACCGAATCGGCGAGGCCGAATTTTTGCTCGTCGTCAATGCCTCGAAGATCGAAGAGGATTTTGCATGGTTGGAAAGGCACCTCAAGGAAGGGCCGTCTCCTTGTCAGCTGAAAAATCGCAGCGCGGATTTCGGAGGCGTCGCCATTCAGGGACCGCGCGTGGTCGATCTCTTCCATGATTTGTTGGGGCAGAATGTGGAGCTTCCGGCACGAAATCACGTGATCGATTTCGTCATTGAAGAAATGCCGGTTTCGATCGCGCGCACCGGTTACACCGGGGAAGACGGCGTGGAAGTTTTTTTCCGCGCGAGCGACGCGGCAAGGTTCTGGTATCTTGTTTTAGAACGCGGTGCCAAATTCGGGACAAAACCGTGTGGCCTGGGCGCGCGCGATACGTTGCGACTGGAAATGTGTTACCCGCTCAACGGCTCCGATCTCTCAGCCGATCGCAATCCGATCGAGGCCGGACTCGGATTTTTCGTCGATCTGAAGAAGCCAAATTTCACCGGACGCGAAAAATTGCTGGAAGCGAAAACAAACGGTGCGCGCGAGCGACTAATCGCATTTAAGATGAATGGAAAAGGTCCGCCGCCGCGTCCGCATTATTCTTTGTTCAGTGGGGGGAACCGCGTTGGCGAGATTAGCAGTGGCACCCTTTCACCGAGCTTGAACATTGGCATCGGAATGGGGTATGTCTCGGCCGCGTCCGCGAAGATCGGGACGCCGCTGGACGTGGAAATCCGCGGACAAAAATTTCCGGCAACGATCGAGAAGAAACCGCTTTACAAAAAACAATCATGAACGTTCCCGAGGATCTCCTTTACACAAAAAGTCACGAATGGATCCGGCGCGAAGGCGAGAATATCCGGGTAGGAATCACCGATCACGCTCAAGCCGAGTTGACCGATGTTGTTTTTGTCGAACTACCCAAAGTTGGCGCGAGCGTGGAAGCAAAGGCGCCGATGGCGGTGGTCGAATCGGTCAAGGCCGCGAGCGACATTTACGCGCCGGTTAAAGGCACGGTAGTGGAAGCAAACAATGCCCTAACTAATAACCCTGCTCTGATCAACAGTGACCCATTCGGCGAAGGCTGGATTTTCGCGCTCAAAATCGATAACGCCGACGATTTGAAGAATCTGCAGAGCGCGGCGGCCTATAAAGACCAGATCGAGGCGTAATCAGTATCGGTCGTCGCTCGCCCGCTCCAGCCCACTCTCGCTTTTGTCATGTCGAGCGAAGTCGAGACATCTCTAATCAAATTAGAAAGAATAGGTAGAGTTCCTCGGCTTTACTCGGAATGACAGGGGAGTTTCGGCCATTCGCCGAAGTCCGAGTCGGACGCGCGTCGCACGCGAGCGTGCGCTCCGCAACCCGTCTGCATCCGCGTAGTCCGCGGTTAACCTTCAATCTTGGCCGAACAGCAGTTGCTCAACCCCGCGGAGGAGTTGCTCGATTTTCACCGGCACAGCTAGGAAGCTGTAACCGCGTAGGATTCCGGCAGACATGAACTGGCGTTCCGAGACAAGATTGCTCAGGCAAAGCAACGGAACATGGCAAAGATCCGGATCCTTCAGGAGTTGCCGAGCAATGATTGCTCCATCAGTCGCGGAGTGAATGAGATCGACCATGATCAGATCGGGCCGAAACCAGCGCGCGGCGTGAACAGCAAATGCGGCATCGTGTTCTTCACGGATGGAATACTTGCCGACGCTTTCAAGAGCCCGGCGCACTGTGCGAGTGACATCTGGCTCGTGATCGATGAGAAGAATTTTTTTCAGGACCTTCACGAAATTGCCTCTGATCCGAGCATCGGTTATGCCACTAGAGTGAATGACGAATGACGAAGCTGATAGTTCGCGCCAGTGAATCAAAGGAAACTTGAGACCGTATTAATGGTGAGCGCGAGAATCACGGTGTTGAAACCGAACGACAAAATCCCGTGCAGCAGCACCAACCGCCGCATTTCTCGTGAGGTCACACTCACATCGGAAACTTGGCAGGTCATGCCGATGACAAACGAGAAGTAGGCGAAATCACGATAGTCGGGCAGATAGTCCTCAGGAAACTTAAGGCCGCCAGCGTGTTCCTCTGCACTCGTGGTGCTGTCGTCATAGAATCTGTGGGCGTAGCGCAGTCCGAAGACGGCATGCATCAGCAGCCATGAGAGCACCACCGTGGCGAGAGCGAGCAACAAGTGAATCGACAGGTGCCGCTCCTCCGGTTTTCCGCTTCGGATGAGAAATGCGACTGCGAAAAGAGCGGCGCACGCCACAATGATAACAAAGATGAAAATGACCGTGCGCCCAACATCCTGTCGTTGCGCCACCGTTCGAATCTGCTCCCGCGGAGTGAGCGTGACCGTCACCCAAATCAAACCGAGAATGGAGAAGGCAAAGGCATCATAGGCGGCGAGCGACGCCGTCCAGAGCGCGTGTGTTCGCAAAGCAAGGCCGACAATCGCGGCGACCAGAAATCCAAGCAGCAACCGGTGGTGCGCGTCCATCTTCGCAACTATCTCCAGCATCCGCGCCATGCCACCGAGAAGACGAAAAGCCGCTCGGATAGGCAAGCGAAACTAAGCGATCATCAAGTTATCGGTTCGTGCTCATGCTCCTGCCCGAAAACCCTGAATGGTAAATTGTGAGCGTAAATCGCGTCGCTCGCGATTCGTCCGAAAACTTAAGGAGTCATTCGACGAAGACGGCGAGGAATCGGAGATTCAGGCCAAACCAAATCGCCGTTAGCCCAGAAGACGGCCGTCATGAAGAAGCTGTTGAATACAGTTTATTGGATTGGAGTAGCCGTGTCTCTTGCACTGATTAGCTTCGGGGTATGGTGCCACTCTACCATGGATGCAATTGTGCGGATCCCTTTCGTTTTCCTTCCGGTCTGCTTCGGGTTAATGATCGGTCTTTACTGCGTCGAACATTTACTGCGACAAAGGAACTGAGCCCCAGATGATGAAATGCCGGCATTAAAGCGATTCTTGAAAATGAAACATGTAGGTGTTGCCATCCTCGCTGCTCTTACTTTTATCACCCAGAGCCTCGCGATCCAGCCAGGGAAAAGCCCGGCCGAGGCGATTCGCAATTTCTATGCATGGTATGTGCATGAGACTGTGAACGGTAGTCGGCCCCTCGAAAAAGAACGGGAACAGATGCGGAAATTTGTCACCGACCGCCTGCTCAGCCGTGTCGACAAAGTGCCGAAAGGCCCAGGTGGCTTGGACGGCGATTTTTTCCTCAACGCCCAGAAGGTTGATCCGGAATGGGGAAAGAATATTGCCGTTAGTAACAATTATGTCGGGAAAACAATGTCGAAGATGGGCGTAATTCTCACTGGTGGAAAACTCGGTGACCGCCAATTTGAGGTGAAGATGCTTTTTCAGGAAGGCGCATGGAAGATTGATGAGGTGAAATTCAGCGACTGAAAAAAAACTTTGACGGTGTCCTGCGCGTACCCCTAGCCTCTCCAACTAGTAAGCGAGTAGGCTTACTCCAATAACCCGACGGATTAGTATTTGAATTCGGACGGGCTTTTCCTAAACCTCAACTGAAAGACAATTTGAAATGAAATTAATTATTCGCTTCCTGACTATCGGAGTAGCTGCTCTCTCGCCGCTCGCGCTGGTTTGCGCTCAAAGCTCGCCCAGTGAAAAGCCGGCAGCGACTTCTTCGCCTCCGGCGCGCAACGATGTTTACCACGTGTACTTTGGCAAGGCTGCCGCTGGCAAAGCCGTCCAGCTGGCGGAAATGCTGAAAACGCCAAATCCGAAAGACCCGATGCCGGGGCATTTCATTCTTCTGCGCCATCAGGAAGGCGATGCGTGGGATTATTGCCTGATCACCCATATCGGGGCCAAGGCCACAGTCGAGGCCACGCCCTTTCAGGTCCCGCCGGCGATGCGCGACGTGAGCGACTGGCATAACGACACGTTCGTGAACGGACCGTCATGGGAGGAATTCAGCAAGGCGATGGCTACCTCCGACAACGCCAAAAGCAAGAGTGGTGGGTCGGTTTATGTGGTCTCGGTCTTTCGGCCTACTCCGGGACACCGTGAGGATTTGGAGAAGATACTGTCGGCGCCACCGAATCGTCCAAGCGACACTTCTGCCGGAACGGTGCTCATGCAACACCTCGAAGGTGCCCCATGGACTTTTCTGACGGTTGTTCGGTATAACTCGTGGCAGGACTTTGCCACCAACGATATGAACAACGCGACGCAATCTAACAAGAATGAGGGCGGTTGGTTTGCCTTTCGAGAGTACAGCGCTTTCCACACGGATACTCTGACTAATCGCATTGCGCCGTAATGTTCTAGTAACACCAAAGGAACACAGGCATTCTTGCCTCTGCGCACAGCGGGCTTTTAGCCTACTGAAGCGCAACAGGCTGCAAGCCAGTTGGGCGCATAGACTTGGAAGTCTGTGTTCCGCGATACTTTGGTCGAAGTATCCGTGTAACTGCCTGCGTCAGATTCTAATAGCGTTATCGCCAATTATCGCGACGTGCGCGCTAGTGGTTGTGACTGGTTGCCAGTACGGGCCCAATCCGGCGGACACGGTTCGCAATGCCTATGGCTGGTACCTGCGCGAGCTGAAGAGCGGCGTTAACCCTCTGGAGCAAAAGCGAACCGAGCTCAAAGAATTCGTGACCGACAATTTTCTGGCAAGCATCGATAACATGCGCCCTGAGCTGGAGGCCAGCTCGTTTACGGATGCTCAGAGCTTCGATGCCAAGCTTTCGATTGAAAAGGTTACAAGCGATCGCCGCGCCGCGACCGTGCGAATCGGACTAAGCGGTCGTCTCTCTGGTCAACACGCGCTGAATGTTTACCTGATAAAAGTAGATGGGAGGTGGAAAGTGGATGACGTAAAGCTACTGGAACAATTATCGTTAGCTGAAAAATCGGAGCGAACCGGCTGAACCTTAAAAAGCTACCGTTCACTGTAGCGGCGGTCTGCGACCGCCGACGATTCGTAGCACGCGGGCTGCGGCGGGATAGACCGCCGCTACATCGAACTGTATCGCCAAAGTTATTACTCATGACAGAAAGTCACGGCAACGCTTACGATGTGAGGCGGAACTTGCGTCGTCGTCGAGGTCGCTGGAGCCAAAACCGTGGTCAGCGACCGCGGCGACAGGGGTGGCGATAAAATCGCGCTGCAGTTTCACGCGCAGGTAACCAATGTCGCTGCGGTCCTTGACGTGCGTACGGGCGAGGCTTTTTCGAGACAGCACGGCACGATATTCGCATTAGAGTGGTTCGTGGTTCACGAATCCGCCATGATCGACGACCTGGATCGCGTCCTGCACACGCGGGCCGGTCGTCGGGTGGAATATTTTAGCATCGCCTGGACATCGGTGGAAGCGATTATCGGCGTTACGGTCGGAATACTTGCTGGCAGCGTGGCGTTGATTGGATTCGGAGCCGATTCAATTATCGAAGTGGCCTCGAGCTGCGTCTTATTATGGTGGCTGGCGGAAGGCTCGATTGATCGGGATCGCACGGCGCAGCGATTGGTCGGCGCATGTTTTTTCGCGCTTGCCGGCTACATCGCACTCGATGCCTCGATGGACTTGCTGAAACGCGAAGCTCCGCGTGTCACTTACGTCGGCATCATCTATGCGGCAGCCTGCGTAATTGTCATGCCCCTTTTGGCGCGAGCTAAACGTCGCGTCGCCGCGCGGCTTAATAGCCATGCTCTTCATGCTGATTCTCATCAGAGCGATATCTGCGCTTACCTCTCGGTGATATTACTTCTCGGTCTCGCGCTCAACGCTGTTCTCGGATGGTGGTGGGCTGATCCAATTGCCGCCCTTTGTATGTTGCCAATCATCATCCGGGAAGGAGTTGCCGGCCTGCGTGGCCAAACCTGTTCGCAGGCGCATTTTTGAGATGGAGTCAGGTTGCCCAGCAGCCCTTCCCGGGCAACTGTGAACGCCCATGCCGGATCGATTAACCACCGACATCATCGACGCCGCATTAGCGCCGGGTGCGCAGAATGCCATCCGCATTTGTCTTCGTCTGCAACCCACCGAGCGGATCACCATTATTACCGACGAAGCGACGACGGAGATCGCGGCGGCGTTGCAGGCGGAAGTGGAAGAAGTTGGCGCCGATCACGCTGTTTTTGTTTTGGAAAATTATGCGGAGCGGCCACTCACTCGCATGCCCAAAATCATCCTGGATGATTTGGCGCAATCGCAGGTCTCAATCTTTGCGGCGCGAACTTTGACCGGCGAACTCGGGCCGCGCATCGAGATGACCGCGCTGGTAAACAAAAATCGCATCCGCCACGGTCACATGGTCAACATCAACCGGCAGATCATGGTTGAAGGAATGCGCGCCGATTTCATTGCGGTGGATGCGCTCAGCCAGCGTTTAATCGAGCGCGCCCGCAGGACTGAACGCATCCGCTGCCAGACGTCACGGGGGACGGATTTCGAAGCGGAGTTTTCTCCAAAACTAAAATGGTTGAAGACCAGTGGGCTGATCACGCCTGAAAAATGGGGCAACCTCCCGGGAGGCGAAATTTTTACTTCCCCGAGAGATTGCCGCGGCACTTTCGTTATTGATGGCGTAGTGGGGGATTATCTTTGTGCCAAATATGGTGATCTGGTGGCCGCGCCCCTCACTGTCGAAGTAGAGGACAGCCGCATTCGCACTATGCGATCGGAGAACAAAAAATTGCTCGAGGAATTTCGCGCTTACACCAGCACCGATGAGAATAGCAACCGGGTGGGTGAATTTGCCATCGGCACCAACACCGCCTGCACCCACGTAATTGGCAACATCTTGCAGGACGAAAAAATTCCCGGCGTTCATCTCGCCTTTGGTCATCCTTACGCCGAGCACACCGGCGCCGATTGGATTTCGAAAACGCATATCGATTGTGTGGGACGCGATTTCGACATTTGGTTCGACGGCGAGCAGGTAATGCGCGGCGGAAAGTTCCTAGTGTGATTTTTGCCGGAGCTCTCCCGCAGAGTTCCGTTTGCGCCAATGACGAAGGGAGCAGGGCAACGCCCTTTGCATTATTTGGATTTCGTCATTCCTTCGTCATTAAACATCCGTCATTCGTCATTTCAAAGCCATGCATCCGGAACTTCGCGCACGCTTCAACTCCGACTTCACGCAGGAGAAATACACGGCGCTGTTGCGTTGCGTGAATGAAACCGAGAGATGGCCGGCCGATTTCCGGATTTCGGAAACACCGATTTTTCTGACGCGCGAATTTTGCGATGAAGTGGTAGGCGCGGCTAACGAGATTGTGGCAAAAACGCGGACACCGGAATTTGCGCGCCACGCCGCCAGCGCCATTCCGCCAGGATTGGAGGTGCCGAATGAGACTGCGCACCCGAACTTTCTGGTGGTTGATTTCGGAATTTGCATTGAGGGCGGTAACTTGACACCTCGCTTGATCGAATTGCAGGCATTTCCCAGTCTCTTCGGTTTTCAATTGCTCCTGCTCGGCTGCATGCGCAAAGCTTATCCGGCGATCCCGCGAAACTGGACCTCGTCCTTCGCCGGAATGCAGGATGACGACTATCTTAAACTCTTGCGCAGAACCATTCTTGGGGACTCGCGGCCGGAAAACGTCGTTTTGCTCGAGATCGAACCGGCGCAACAGAAGACCCGGGTAGACTTCGCCTGCACCGAGTCGCTTCTCCGCATTCCGCCCGTTTCCCTCACCGATATCACAAAACGTGGGCGACAATTGTTCTATCAACGCGCGGGACACGAAGTACGGATTGAACGCATCTACAACCGGGTCATCTTTGACGAATTGCTGAGACGACCGGATTTGCACCTACCATTCAGCTTTCAAGAAGAGCTGGACGTAGTCTGGGTTGGTCATCCGAACTGGTATTTCCGGATCAGCAAACATTCGTTACCATCTCTCAAGGCCGAGCATACGGCGCGGGCATTTTTTGCCGATGAATTTCCCGCTGCCGAATCGACCGGCGATTTCGTCCTGAAGCCGCTCTATTCCTTTGCCGGCCTGGGTGTCGATATGGAACCTACTCGGGACAAGCTAGCGGCATTGAAAAATCCGCAGGAGTGGATCCTTCAACAGAAAGTTCACTACGCGGAATTTGTTCCGACTCCCGATGGGCCTAAATCAAAGGCGGAAATCCGGATGATGTTTGTCTGGCCGGATAACGAGCCTGAACCAATTCTGGTTAATAATTTGGTGCGGATGAGCCAGGGCAAAATGATGGGAGTCGATTTCAACAAAGACAAAACCTGGGTAGGATCGAGCATCGCGCTACACCAGCGTGGGAGTTAAATATATTATGAAACAGGAAAATCCATGGATCGAAATTTGCCCCGGCATTCGGCGACGCACTCATGCGCACGGCCGCACCATGTATCAAATGGTCGCGGAACTAACTGCCGGAAGCCGCATGCCCGAGCATCAGCACTCGCAGGAACAGATTGTCCATATTCTTTCCGGGCGAATGCGGTTGATCGTTGAAGGCACGCCGCACGAACTGGCCACCGGCGACGTCTTTTACCTTGCGAGCAACATTCCGCACGGCGTCGAAACGATCGAGAACACACGCGTGCTCGATACCTTCAGCCCGCCACGGGACGAATATCTGGCAATCGACGAGAAGGAACGGAATTCGAGAAGAGGTTAAACAGTTAAATTGTTAAATCGTTAAAACCCGGGGAGCGCCCTTTAACGTCGTAACCCCTTTAACTTTTTTAAACTTTCCGGGTTTTCTCAAGAATCGCTGCTGTGTCGGCCGAGCTCCGGACCGGCACGATTTTGAATTCCATCAGATCATCCCAGTTTTCTGTCCAGCGCGGAAAGAGCGCGGGGTCTTCCGTTTCCATGAGCTGATAGCAGACTTTCAACTCGGTATCGATCCAGCTTGAGATATAGGTGAGGCCATCGGGCATCATCCGGCCTTTCTCGCGAAGCCGGCGATAGATTGCGGGAGCGTCTTTGAATTGCTCGATGACCATGTAGAGCATAAGAAACCGTTAAAAGCGTTACATCGTTACATTGTTAAAACGGAAGAAAGCCGATTTAACATTTTAACTCTTTTAACTTTTTAACCTTTGTTCAACTCCTCGTTGGTTTCAGCAAAGGCGTCGACCGCGAACTCCAAATCCTCGCGGGAATGCGCCGCGCTCACCTGCGTCCGAACGCGCGCGGTGCCGTGCGGCACTACGGGATAGAAAAAGCCAATGACGTAAACGCCTTTCTCCAGCATGCGGGCGGCAAATTTTTGCGATTTAGCGGCATCGCCGATCATAATTGGGACGATTGGATGGACTCCAGGTTTGATTATCAGTCCACGCTCCGTTAGGGCGGCGCGAAAATATTTCGTGTTCGCTTGGAGCTTGTCGCGCAATTCGGTTGAACTGGTTAGAAGTTCAAGGGCTTTAATAGTCGCCGCCACAATATGGGGCGCGACGCTGTTGGAAAAGAGATACGGACGCGATCGTTGCCGCAAGAGCTCGACGATGTGTTGTCGCGCGCTGGTAAATCCACCACTGGCGCCACCGAGAGCTTTCCCCAGAGTGCCAGTGATGATGTCGATTCTGCTCATGACATCACGGTATTCGGGCGTGCCGCGCCCGGTCTTCCCCAGAAAACCAGTCGCATGCGCATCATCAATCATCACCAGCGCGCCATATTTGTCGGCCAGATCACAAACAGATTTTAGATCGGCGATCGTTCCGTCCATCGAGAAACAACCATCGGTCGCAATCAATTTTACCTTGGCGTTGCTCGCCTCGCGCAACTTTGCTTCCAGATCGGCCATGTCGTTATGCTTGTAACGAAAGCGTTGGGCCTTGCAGAGCCGAATGCCGTCGATAATGGAGGCGTGATTTAGTTCATCGGAGATCACTGCGTCCTCGTCCGTCAACAGCGTTTCGAATAGCCCGCCGTTGGCGTCGAAGCAGCTGGGGTAGAGAATCGTTTCTTCGGTGCCGAGAAATTTTGTCAGCGCACTTTCCAGTTCCTTGTGAATGTCCTGCGTGCCGCAAATGAAACGTACGCTCGCCATGCCGAAGCCGTGAGTGTCGAGCGCTTCTTTGGCCGCGGCGATGAGGGCCGGGTGATCAGCCAGGCCGAGGTAATTGTTGGCGCATAAATTGAGAACGCGCTTGCCACCCGCGACGGCGATGCGTGCATCCTGCGGCGTGGTAATAATCCGCTCAGTTTTGTAAAGACCTTGCGCTTTGATTTCATCAAGCGTCTTCGTGAGTTGCTGATCAAATTCGGCGAGCATGCGGCAATCTTGCGCGAACCTGGCAGAGTGCAAAGCAGTCGCGTCAGAGGTTGCGCACGGAAATTTCGGTTGCACAGCTTGTGAATAGTCTGTTAATAACCCTTCGCCTTGCCTTTGAAATATCTTCGGTTTGCCATCGTTATCGCACTCGCGGGAGCCAGCGCGATGCTGCTTTCTTCCTGCGGCACGACCGGTCTCCGCGCACTCCCGGCCTACGAGCCTCCGCTTGCAAAGTCAGACTACCAAAGGGTGCGCACGACCGCTTACACCCATACCGAATCGGATCATCTGCAATTTACAAATCACAATGCGCTTGGAGGCGAATTGCAGGCCGCGGGACCGCCGATTCATCGGGCGGAAAACACTCGTTTGCCGTTAGAGATCGAAGGCGATTACAGGGTTGTTTCGTACACGCCGGCGCCACAGCCGTTTTCGATGAACGATGACGAACCAAAACCAGCGGTCCGCAAGGCGACACGCGCAATCACAACAACAACTACGACCCGAACGGTGAAGGTCGTGCGTGGGAAGCCGGTGGTAGTGAAGGCAAGACCGCAGCCTCCGAAGATTGGAAGCGCGGCCGCGGACTGGTCGCGCTGGCCGATGGGCACGACATTTCGATTGCTTTCAACCGGGCAGATCTATCGCGTGGACGACTACGGTTGGGCGCTGGCTGGACGCAACACCATCGACCTCTACATGGCTACCCAGACGGAAATGAACGCTTGGGGCGCGCGCGAAGAGCCGATTCAGATTCTGAAATGGGGCAGCTCAGAGGAAAGTTTGCGCTTTTTGCAGCGACATCAGGATTACAAACATATCCGACGTATGGTGCTCGAGCTTCAAGGCAACGACGAAGCTGCGGCGCAGTTGCAGTAGTTTGTTCTCACTTTGCCATTCTGAGCGCATTAACGCTCGTCATTTTCACAACAAACCGATCTGTGATATTGGCCAATCTCGTCAGTAACTATAAGTCTCGTCTCGACTGTACCAGAAAAACCATTTCCTTCTGATTGCGATGGTTCGCGTGCTCATTTTTGTCGCTGCGATTCTGGTCTGGGGTTGCGTAAATGAGAAACAGTTGGTTCAAAGGTTCGCGCCGAAAGAGGATGACGAATTCGCCCGGAAGTTCGTTGAGTTGATACGGCGAAGTCAATACGAGGAGGCCGATCACATGATCGACCCAGGTCTTATTGCGAAAAACGGTGCGGTACCTCTGACTCAACTCCATCAAGTCCTAAATCACGGAGAGCCGATAAGCTTCGAAATGATCGGGGCTAATGTCGGATTCTTTCGACCTTGGGACGGGTCGGAATCAAAGCGTCGAAGCAATTTAACGTATCAAATTCAATTTCCAGATGCCTGGGTTGTCGCAGCTTTCGTAATTGAATCCAGCTCCGGGGGGAAATATATCGCCGGAGCGAACCTACAGCCGGTATCTGATTCACTACAAGTGCTGAACCGATTCACATTCAAAAATAAGTCGGCGCTTCATTACCTATTTCTGGCGGCGTGTGTATTTGTTCCGCTTTTTATACTTAGCACGATTGTAATCTGCATCTTTTCGCGCATCCGGCTGCGCTGGCTCTGGATAATTTTCATCTTATTTGGAGTTATGCAGTTTCAGCTCAATTGGACAACGCGGCAGACCTCCGTTCAGTCTGTCAGTGTCCTGCTGCTGGGTGGCGCGTTTTTTAGAGCCAGCTCGTATGCACCAGTTGTCCTCAGCTTTGGGATTCCAATTGGCGCGATTGTATTTCTTGCTTTCCTGCCATGGTTGCGCCGCAAACGTGTGCCACGTCCATCGCCACTAACTCCTATCTGAAAACTACGTTTTTCCCGTTACCAGCGCGAGATCCTTCGACTTCGCTCAGGATGACAAGGTAGCGAAATCCATTACGATTTTTCCAGAGTTACCTGACCTGGCGAGTTCGATCGCTTCTTTGAATTGTTGAAATGGGAAGCGATGGGTGATGACCGGTGAAATATCCACCCCGCTCTGGATGAGCGAGGTCATTTTGTACCACGTCTCAAACATTTCGCGTCCATAGATTCCTTGCAAAGTCAGACTGTGAAAGACGACGACATTCCAATCGATCGAGGCGGTTGATGGCATGATTCCGAGCAGTGCGATTTTGCCGCCGTAAAACATGTTTGGCAAAATATCGGCGAAAGCTTTAGGGTTCCCCGACATCTCCAGGCAAACATCGAAACCTTCCTTCATTCCGAGTTGCTTCATTGCGTCGGCTAATTTTTCCGTGCGCACATCGATCGCCAGTGTCGCACCCATTTTGCGGGCAAGATCGAGACGAAAAGGATTGACGTCGGTGATGACGACGTGGCGCGCGCCGGCGTGCTGACAAATTGGAATGGCCATGCAACCGATTGGACCCGCGCCGGTGATTAACACGTCCTCGCCGATGAGATCGAAGGTAAGCGCGGTGTGGACGGCGTTTCCCAACGGATCGAAACAGGAAAGGACATCGAGCGAAATGGAAGGATCGGCGTGCCATGCATTAGTCGCGGGGATGGCCACGAACTCGGCCCAGGCACCGGGGCGATTAACGCCGACGCCCTGTGTGTTCGGACAAAGATGACGACGGCCAGCGAGGCAATTTCGGCAATGCCCGCAGGTGATGTGCCCTTCCCCAACGACGAGATCGCCTTCGGCAAACCCGCGCACATTTGTTCCCACCGACGCGATCTCCCCAACGAACTCGTGGCCTATTGTCATCGGCACGGGAATGGTCTTCTGGGCCCAGGCGTCCCAATTATAAATGTGGATATCAGTGCCGCAGATTGAGGCCTTCTTCGTTCGGATCAGGACGTCATCCGGGCAGACTTCCGGCACCGGGACTTGTTCAAGCCACAAGCCCGGTTCCGCTTTGGCTTTCACGATTGCCGGCATCATTTTTTGCATCGCGAGCTAAACCTAGGCGAAATCAGGAAATGAGGAAAACAGGAATCGATGATGGATTTGCCGAACTAGCTAAAGATATCGCAACGGATCCTTCGACTTCGCTCGGTATGACAAAAGGCCTGTGGACAATTTCCTTCATCATTCGGATGATGAAGTTCCATGCCCGCAACGGCTGAAACGCAAGAAATCCGGAACAAACCGGCGACGCCGCGCGCCGTTTTTATTCTGCGATTTAGCAGCACGGTCGTCCTCTGGACGGTTGCGTTACTGATCGCGTTCTCCGGATTCGAACTCGCGTTTTGGGGATTAATCAGCGCGTTCGGTTTGATCTCGCTTTGGGAATTTTACGGCATGCTCGATCAGCGCGGGTTACCGAATTTCAAGCTTACGGCCATGATCTGCGGCGTGGCCATGCTCTGCGGGAGTTTTTATTACTTTTCCCATTTTGGATTGGCGAATTCCTATGAGTTCGAGACGGCAGTCCTGTTGCTGTTTTTGCTGACCGTGATCACGCGCCAGATGTTTGCGCGTTTGCGCGAAGATGAGCCGCTGCAAGCGATGGCCTACACCCTCTTCGGACTTCTCTATGTCCTGTGGCTTTTTAATTTCATGACCAAAATTCTTTATGTCGTACCGCGATCGGAGACAGGTGCGATTATGGGGCAATTTTACTGCCTTTATTTGATCGCGATCACCAAGTTTAGCGACATGGGCGCCTACCTTACCGGCAGCGTTATTGGGCGGCACCCGCTGATTCCACACATCAGTCCAAAGAAAACGTGGGAAGGATTTTTTGGCGCGATGGGATTTTCGCTGCTGGCAAGTCTGGCGCTTTTCAAACTGATGCCCGGACATCTCTCCGCGTTGAACTGGACCCATGCCACCATTTTGGGACTGCTGCTTGGTTTCGCGGCGGTGATCGGCGATCTGGCGGAATCGATCATCAAACGAAGCACCGGGGTGAAAGATTCCGGAAGATTGTTACCCGGCATCGGCGGAGCACTCGACCTGGTCGATAGTTTACTCTTTACCGCACCGCTGTTGTTTTTCTATCTGCGATTGGTGGTGCGAGTGCCATAAGATGCGCGTGGCTTGCTGGGAAAGTTTCGCATGAAACGTAAGCGGGTTGTCGTTCTCGGTGCGACCGGTTCCATCGGGGAAAGCGCCGCGAAAGTTGCGCGGGACATTCCCGAGCGCGTGGAAATTGTCGGTATCGCGGCGAACTCGAAAGCGCGCGAGCTCGCGGCACAAGCAAATGAATTGCGCCCGCCCGCGGTTTGCATCGTCGATGAGACAAAGCTCAGCGAGTTGCGTGCGAACTTAAACTACCAGCCGCAGATTTTTTCCGGCGAAACGGGCCTGCGCCAGATCGCGTCGGAAGTCACAAGCGATATGGTTTTAGTCGCAATTGTTGGGACCGGTGGTTTGCGTCCGGCGCTGGCAGCAATCGAAGCGGGGAAAGATCTGGCCGTTGCGAGCAAAGAAATTTTGGTGATGGCGGGCGAGATTGTGATGCGGCAAGCGCGCAAAAAAGGAGTGCATGTGCTGCCGGTTGATAGCGAGCACAATGCGATTTTTCAGTGT
Source organism: Verrucomicrobiota bacterium (assembly GCA_003219125.1). Classification (GTDB taxonomy): domain Bacteria; phylum Verrucomicrobiota; class Verrucomicrobiia; order Chthoniobacterales; family UBA10450; genus AV69. The sequence goes on along the minus strand of QHPP01000246.1, from coordinate 5,753 downwards.
CTTGAAGGAAGAATTCAGAGTTCAGGGTTCAGGGTTCAGAAGGAGAGAGGAACACGCGAGGAAACTGAACCCTGTAACCTGAACCCTGAACCCTCGGCCGATGTTCGTCGCATCATCCTGACCGCATCAGGCGGGCCTTTTCGTGAAACGCCCGCGGACAAGTTTGCCAGCATCACCGTCGAGCAAGCTTTGAAACATCCGACCTGGAACATGGGGCCTAAGATCACGATCGATTCGGCCACACTATTTAATAAGGGACTCGAAATGATTGAAGCGCATTGGTTATTTGGGGTCGGAATGCGGCAGGTGGAGGTCGTGATCCATCCACAAAGCATTGTGCATTCGATGGTCGAGTTCGCCGATGGATCGGTGCTGGCGCAATTGTCGTACTCCAACATGTGTTTCCCGATTCAATACGCGATTACCTGGCCGGAACGTGTGCCAAATTCGCTGCCGCCGCTCGACTTTGGAAAACTGGGGGAACTGAAGTTTGCGCGGCCGCGTTATGATGATTTCCCTGCGCTCGGCCTGGCCCGGCGCGCCGGTGAAACGGGCGGTACATTTCCCGCTGTTTTGAACGCGGCCAATGAAATTGCGGTCTCAGCTTTTCTCGAGAAACGGATGAGTTTCCCCCGAATCTGGCAAACAGTTGAGCAGGTAATGAACGCGCACGAGTCCGTTGCGCATCCCGATCTCGATGAGATATTGCGGGCCGACCAATGGGCGCGCGCCGAAGCCAAGAGGAACGTTGAAGCATTAAAGGGTTGAAGCGGATGCGTATTGCGCCCCAAATCGGCCACGATTCACTAGTTACGATTTCGACAAAATGATCCTCCACGTAGCGCGCGTCATCCTGATCGTTTTCGAAGTCCTGGCTCTTTTCAATCTGCTCATCATTGTGCACGAGCTTGGACATTTTTTAGCCGCGCGCTGGCGTGGCCTCTACATCGAAAAATTCGGCGTCTGGTTCGGTAAACCGATTTGGAAGAAAACGGTTAATGGCGTGGAATACTCGCTCGGCTCGCTGCCTTTCGGCGGATTCGTAGCATTACCGCAGCTCGCCCCCATGGACATGATCGAGGGCAAAGCGGACGTCGATCGCGCGCAATTGCCGAAGATTTCAGCGTTCGACAAAATCATCGTCGCCTTCGCTGGCCCGCTTTTCAGTTTTCTGCTCGCGGTCGTTTTTGCGGTCTTCATCTGGATGGTGGGACGACCAGTCAGCGAATCGGAAGCGACCACGATTATCGGCTATGTGGTGCCCGCTTCGCCCGCGGCCCAAGCTGGTCTTAAGGCAGGCGACACGATTCTTTCGGTCGATGGACACGCGGTCACTCGTTTCGGTGGCATGAGCGAAGACTCAATCAGCTGGCGCATTGTCCGCAGTGAAGGCGAAACCATCCCGATTACGGTCGAGCGAAACGTGGACGGGAAGGTGCGAGTAATCGCAGTGGACGCAAAACCGATGATCCCGCCAACGCGGGCGTGGATGCGAAAAGGGCTGCGCCAGATCGAAATTTTTCCTGCCGAAACTCCATTGGTCGCACGCGTGCAACCGAACAGCCCGGCAGCGAAAGCTGGATTACAAGCAAACGATTTGATTGTCGGGATCAATGGCAAACCGCTTTATCACATTAACGGAATTGATGATTTTTTGCGCGAACACCCGTCTGCGCCCATTCGGTTAAACCTTAAACGGAACGGCGCGGATGTGACCGTGCCTTTTGAGCCAGGTCCGCTCGTGGTTGCGGACGTGTCGCAGGATAGTCCCGCGTCCCGGGCGGGTTTGCAAAAAGGGGACGTGGTCCGCGCGCTCGATGACATTCCAATGAAGAGCACTGCCGCGGCCTCAGACTACATCCGCCATCACGGCGGCCAGCCGGTTCGCTTCTCCGTCGCGCGGGAAGGAAAGAATTTCGAATTGAATGTTACTCCAGAAGTGCCGCAGGGAGAACTCTATCCGCGCATTGGTATTTCCTGGGAGGACAATTATGGGATCGTCCTCGATACCTATGGAAGATTAACGCGCACACATCCGACGCCACTGGAGCAAGTCCGCGCCGCGACCCTGGCTGTGGTCAACACCCTTGGCGCCATCGCCTCGCCCAAGTCGGACGTAAGACTCCAGCACATGAGCGGGCCGGTCATGATGTTGCGGGTTTATTATTTGATGTTCGAAAATCGTGACGGCTGGCTGATGGCGTTGTGGTTCAGCGTTATTCTCAATGTTAACCTCGCCTTACTGAATTTAATTCCAATGCCGGTGCTTGACGGCGGGCACATCGCTCTCGCAATTGTCGAAGCATTGCGCCGGCGTCCGGTCAACGCGCGTGTCCTCGAGGTCGTGCAAACGGCCTGCGCCGTGGTCATCATCGGATTCATGGTTTACATCGCTTTCTTTGATGTGCAGGACTTGTTTGGGCGAGCCGGCCCGAAATTCGCGCCGAAAGACAACTCGACCTCCGCTCGGTAAAATTTGGAAAGCCTGTGCAGCCAGGCTGAACCGTGCCTAAATTCCCGCTATGAACCCAGCGATGACGACCACGGCGTTTGAACTGGATGGTTACCGGATCGTGAAAAATTTCGGGGTGGTACGCGGCATCATTGTGCGATCGCGTTCAATTTTCGGGACAATTGGCGCGGGATTGCAGACCCTAGTCGGGGGTAACATCACCATTCTCATCGACCTGTGTGAGAAAACGCGCCAGCACGCGCTCGAGCTTTGTCTGCAACATGCGCAGCAACTGGGTGCTAATGCCATCATCGGTTTGCGCTACGACGCAACCGAGATCATGCAAGGCGTGACTGAGGTGCTTTGTTACGGAACAGCGGTCCAAGTCGAGCCCAAGCAATGAATTACTGCGCGGATCCATTCTCCTACCAGCGGCGCCTTTCGCGCGAGGTTCGTGTCGGAAACGTCGGCATCGGCGGCGACAATCCGATCCGGGTGCAATCGATGATTACCTGCGACACGATGGACACGGAAGCTTCCATCGAGCAAACGATGGAGCTAGCGGAGGCGGGCTGCGAGATCGTGCGCATCACGGCGCCGACAGTGAAAGACGCGGCCAACTTGCAACATATCGTGCGCGGTCTGCGTGAACGCGGGTGTGAGGTGCCGATTGTGGCCGACATTCACTTCAAGCCGGAAGCCGCGATGGAGGCGGCCAAATGGGTCGATAAGGTGCGAATCAACCCGGGTAATTATGCCGACTCGAAGAAGTTCAAGATCATCGAGTATAGTGAGGAGCAGTATGCGGCCGAACTAACGAGAATTCGGCAACGTTTTGCGCCGTTGGTGGAACTTTGCAAAGAGCGCGGGATCGCGATGCGGATCGGGACGAACCACGGCTCGCTCTCCGATCGGATCATGAATCGTTACGGCGACACCCCGCTCGGGATGGTGGAAAGCGCGCTCGAGTTCGCCCGGATTGCACGTGATCTCGACTACCACGCCTTCATTTTCTCGATGAAATCGAGCAACCCCAAAGTGATGATCGCGGCCTATCGTTTGCTGGTGGCGCGATTAAATAAAGAAGGAGCGGATTGGAATTACCCGATTCATCTCGGCGTGACCGAAGCTGGTGAAGGCGAAGACGCGCGGATTAAAAGCGCGATCGGGATTGGTTCGCTCCTGGCCGATGGAATTGGCGACACCATCCGTGTCTCGTTAACGGAAGACAGCATTCATGAGATTCCAGTCGCGAAAGCGCTGGTCGATTCTGTAGCGGCGGGCGTGTCGCCGGCAAATTCGCAGAAGTCAAAAGTCAGCGATCAAAGGTCGGAAATTTCATTCGATCCGTTCTCGTATCAGCGGCGCACGACGAAGAAGCTGGAGCGCGAAGGGGTGCAAGTCGGCGGGGACGAACTCGTGCGCGTCGTCATTCGCAAAGAGCAGCACGAAAAAATCGCGCACAAGATCGAGCGAATGGGCGATTACAAGCCGGAGATTATTCTTGAAAACGCCAGTGTGATTGAGATTGATCCGCGAGACGACGAAGCCATTGCGCGCCTGAACGATTCCGCGGAGACGAAACTTGTCACAGTCAAGGACGGGATCGATCTGCCGATGATCGGGGCGTTTCGTTTGCTGGCGGCGAAGTTGCAATCGCGGCACCCGATTTTGCTGAAAGATGTGCTTAGCCGCCGTGCGGCAAATGACGAAGTAAGCTCGAATGCTCAAATGACGAAAAGTAGTTGGGACTTCGCCATTCCTTCGTCATTCAACGCCAGTCCGGCTCGGACCATTCGTCATTCGTCATTTCTTCACACCCTTCTCATCGCCTCCACCAACATTGGCTCTCTCCTATGCGACGGAATTGGCGATGCGATTCTGGTGCAAGGCGAAGAAGCGCCCAGTCAATCGCTGCGTTTGAGCTACAATATTTTGCAGGCGGCCGGTACGCGCATTTTCAAAACTGACTATGTAGCCTGCCCTAGTTGCGGCCGCACCTTGTTCAATCTGCAAACGACAACGGCCCGAATCAAAGCAGCGACAGTGCATTTAAAAGGAGTCAAAATCGCGATCATGGGCTGTATCGTAAACGGGCCGGGCGAAATGGCGGACGCAGATTTTGGCTATGTCGGAGGCGCACCGGGCAAGGTGAATCTTTATGTTGGGAAGCAGGCGGTAAAATTCAATATTTCTGAGGCCGAAGCAGTAGATCGGCTAAAGGATTTGATTCGCGAACACGGCAAGTGGGTGGAACCTGTGCCGCAGACCACCGCGCTGGAAGCTGTTTCCTCGTAAGGTAGGGTAGCGAACGCGGCGATAGCAAAGCCCCTTCCGAGGTCTCAGCCTGGCTATAACGAGGCCACAGTCCGGTTGTAATTCGCTTCTTCGTTTTCACTGAGCAAGATCATCCAAGGGTCAGCGCACGCTGAGACGAAAAAAAAGCCAGTAAATGGGCTTGACTTTGTCAGGCCGAATCTGACAGCCTCGCTTTTAAATCCGGTCAACCCCAACTTCAACCCTTTGGAGTCCTAAGATCTATGAAAACTCTTCGTAAGTTTAGTGGGAGTCGTTTTTTCTCACATGCGCGTATCACGGCTGCGGTCATCCTGATGTCGGCCGCAGCGGCAATGCTTTTTATGTCAGTACCGCCGCCCGCTTCTGCTCAACCCACTGCACACATGCAGCCTCTGACTCCAAAATTTTCCACCGCGGTGGCTTTTGACATATCGCCTGCCCTACGCACTTTGCCGGTGGCGAAAAAGTACGTTGCCGACCCATCCAACTTGTTGGAGATCCGACCGGAACGCGGACCAAGGGCCCAGTCCAAAGGCTATAAAAGCGGCGATAAGGCACTTCAGACGTTCAGCCCCGCCCTGGCCATCGCGGCTCCGCTGCTGACTTTTGAAGGTGTGTCGAACGAGGACAATTTTAACATCTTCGGTTTCCGGGTGAACCCCCCCGACCCTAACGGCGAGGTAGGACCGAACCATTACGTGGAGATGATCAACCTCGTGTTCGCTGTCTACGACAAGTCGGGCAATAAGCTCCTCGGGCCAATCGACACCGGTTCGCTCTGGTCTGACTTCGCAGTTCCTGATTGCACCGATCCGTCGGGCGATCCGGTCGTGCTCTATGATCAGTTGGCTGATCGCTGGATACTATCGCAGTTCACGACCAGTGGTCTCTCCGACCCGGAGAAGCCGTTCTGGAACTGTGTCGCGGTTTCGACTACGGGCGATCCCACCGGCTCGTACTACCGCTACGCGTTCGAAACCGCGCACTTTCAGTTCTTCCCGGA
>QHPP01000063.1 GCA_003219125.1 Verrucomicrobiota bacterium | reverse complement strand
CTCGCGATCGCATCCGGCCAACTTCGAGACAAGGCCGACCGCACGCTCGCGCAGTTTTTTGTTTGTTGGCTGAAGATCGATCATCAAATTCCCGCGTACCCGTCCCAGTCGAACCATTGCGCCCGTGCTAATGATGTTCAGCGCGACTTTTGTCGCCGTTCCCGCTTTCAGACGCGTGGAGCCGGTGACTATTTCCGCGCCGGTCTTGAGATTGATCTCCAAATCAAACTCGCCGCCTGGTTCTCGTTTGGCATTGCAGGTTAGCAAGATTGTTTGCGCGGCAATCGCTCGCGCGCGTCGCAACGCCGCTATCACAAATGCCGCCCGACCGCTCGCCGAAATCCCAATCACCAAGTCCTCCCGCTTGACCCCACGCTCGTCCATCGCCAGCGCGCCAGCGCGCGCATCGTCCTCCGCGCCCTCAATGCTTCGTTGCAACGTCGGCGCGCCCCCGGCAATGATCCCCTGGAACAAATCCGGTGACGCGCCAAAGGTTGGCGGAATTTCAGCAGCATCGAGAACTCCGAGCCTGCCACTCGTTCCGGCGCCGACGTAAAACACGCGTCCGCCATTGCCAATCGCGCCGGCCGCCAATTCGATCGCCCGCGCTAATTGATCGACGCATTGACCCAATCCCTCCTCCACCGATTTTTCTTCCGCCACGAAAAGCTCCACGATTTCGCGGGCACTCAATCGGTCGAGATTGGCTGATTTCGGATTCGCTTGCTCGGTCGATGAGACCAACTGAACCGCTCCGTCCGGTTCCTCGGTTCTTTCAATTTGCAATCTCTCTTCTGCCGCCAACCAGGCCGCTCCCACCTCTGGTGGGAATTCGCACATCGCGACCTTAGCGCCGGGAATTTTTTCGCTGAGCGCCTTGCCGAATGCTACTCGGTAAAATTTCTGATTTTCGAACAAACCCCCCATCAGTCGAACCTCCGGAGCCTCAAGCTGAAGCCGTATCGAAACGGCGGTTGTGAAATCGACCAACGCGTTCACCCCGGTTGCGATAATTTGGCGCGCGGCTTCGTCGCTCTTCCGCGCCGCTTCGAAAACGACCGGCGCCAATGAGGCGATCTCCATTTTGTCTGCCGTCTGCGCCCACCGCACCAGCTCATCGAAATTATTCAAGCCAAGTGCGCGCAAAATATTTGCCGCAAACTCCCGTTCGCCCCGGCGCAGATCGTATTCCCGCAGCACCGAGCGCAAAGCGCGAATGGAAACGAAGTACGCGCCACCGGCGTCCCCCAAGATGTGTCCCCACCCCCCGGCTTTTTCGATTCGCTCGCCACTGCGACCGGTCACGGATGAACCCGTGCCTGCATTCACCGCGATTCCATCGCGATCGCGCAAACACGCCGCCATTCCCGAGTCGCGATCGCTGCCCGCGACAATCTTCGCCCTCGGCCAAACGGCCCGTGCGAGTTTCAACAATGCTGCGCGATCTTCCTCAGTTGCGCAGCCAGCGAGAAAGACTCCAATCTGATCCACATCGCGCGGCAAAACGCGAAAAATTTTTGCAATCTGATCCAGCGGCGTCAGACGCAGATTCGACGGCGGCAACTTTCCCGACTCGACAATTGCGCCATCGTCAACTAACGCCCACGCGGTCTTAGTTCCTCCGCCTTCGATCCCGAGAATTTTTTCGCCATCCATTTCTGCCGTAGCGGCGGTCCATGACCGCCGTGTCCAAATGTACACGCAAATTCATCGGCGGTCATAGACCGCCGCTACAGATTGACATCGCGCGAAAATCTCGCTGCGCGATTGGGACGAACATAGACTTCCAAGTCTGTCTGCCCAGGGTGCGTTTTACGCCACTGATTCGGTTCGAGCAGCGGACAGGAATGTCCGCCGGGCGCACAGGCCCGCAGGCCTGTGTTCCAGCAGCGTCTGAACCATTGTTTCGCGAATCCTCATTCGTATGATCAACGTATGACCGAAGCGGAAGCGCGCGTGCGTATTGAAACGCTGCGACGTGAAATCATTGAGCACAATCGCCGCTACTACGAAGAAGCGGCACCCACCATTAGCGACCGCGAATACGATCAGCTTTACCGCGAGTTGGCGGAGCTTGAGAAAACGTATCCGCAATTCGCGCGCGAGGATTCGCCAACACGCCGTGTCGGCGGGCAACCGCTCAAACAGTTCGCGCAGGTTACGCATCGTGTGCCGATGCTTAGCCTCGACAATACCTACTCCGTCGAAGAGGTGACGGAATTTTACGCGCGCATCACCCGCTTGCTTCCACATGAAAAAATTCCAGTGGTGATCGAGCCAAAAGTCGATGGCGTCGCAGTCTCGCTGCTCTACGAAAACGGCCAAGTCCGTTATGCTGCAACTCGCGGCGACGGCGCTGTCGGCGACGACATCACCCAAAATATTTTGACCATTCGCTCCGTCCCGCGGCGACTGAAAGGAAAAGCGCCCGCCGTCCTCGAAGTACGTGGTGAAGTCTACATGGATAAGCGTGGCTTCGAAAAAATGAATGCCGACCGCGCCGAACAAGGCTTGCCGGCATTCGCCAATCCGCGCAATGCCGCTGCTGGATCTTTGAAACAGCTCGATCCCGCGCTGGTGGCCAAGCGCCCGCTCGGAATCATTCTTTACGGAACCGGGGCGGTCGAGGGCGTGAAGCTGGAAAAACATTCCGATCTCTTTCCGCTGCTGGACAGATTCGGGCTGCCGCACAGCGAACGGATTTGGTCCGCCTCTTCAGCCGACACAATTATCAAAGCCATTCAGGAGCTGGACAAAATGCGCCACGATTTTCGTTATCAAACCGACGGCGCAGTGGTGAAGGTCGATTCCTTTGCTCAACGGGAGCGTCTCGGTTTCACTTCCAAGTCGCCGCGCTGGGCCATCGCCTTCAAGTACGAGGCAGAACGCGTGCAAACAAGATTGTACGACATTTTTGTGCAAGTGGGGCGAACCGGGGTACTGACCCCGGTCGCGGCGCTTGATCCAGTTCTCGTTAGCGGATCAACCGTGGGCCGCGCGACTTTGCACAACGAAGAAGAGATCGCGCGCAAAGACATCCGCATCGGCGACACCGTCGTCATTGAGAAAGCCGGCGAAGTCATTCCCGCAGTAGTCGAAGCGCGGAAGGATTTGCGCACCGGATCGGAAAAGAAGTTTCGGATGCCGATAAAATGTCCGGAATGCGGCAGCGCGGTGGTGAAGGACGCGGCGCAGGTGGCGGTACGCTGTGTCAACGCGCGGTGCCCGGCGCAGGTTCGGCGAAGGATTGAGCATTTCGCGTCGCGTCGCGCGATGGACATTGAAGGTCTTGGCGAAATGATGGTGACACAGTTGGTTAAGGCAGATTTGGTGCGGGATATCGCCGATATCTACACTCTCGATGCCGCGAAACTTTCCCAGCTCGAACGGACGGGCGAGAAAAGTATCCGCAATCTACTCGATGCCATCGAGCGATCGAAGACGCGGCCGCTCTGGCGATTGATCTTTGGGCTGGGAATTTTGCACGTCGGCGAGACTTCATCGCGCGAGCTGGCAGATCATTTTCAGACCATCGACGCGTTAATGAATGCGCCGGCGGATGAGCTACAGCGGATTCCGGACGTGGGCCAAGTGGTCGGCGCCAGCATTCATCAATTTTTTCAGGAACCGCACAATCGCGAGTTGATCACACGGTTGAAAAAGGCGGGCGTGAAGTCAACGGTCGAGCCGCGGAAAAAGAGCGATTCGGCGATCGGTGGAACGACCTGGGTAATCACGGGCACGTTGAGTCAGCCACGCGATGAAATTGCAGAAACGATTATCAAGCGCGGCGGCAAAGTGAGCGGGAGCGTAAGCAAGAAAACTAATTACGTCCTCGCCGGCGAAGAAGCGGGCAGCAAGTTGGAAAAAGCGAAAAAGCTGGGCGTGAAAATTATCGGCGAAAAAGAATTTCGCCGGATGCTTTGAGAAATTGCGCACCACCAGCGACGATGAACGGCTCAAGGAAATCTAAGGGGCCTCGCTGGCGTTGGTGGATTCACTTCGCGTTGATCGGTGGCTATATTCTTCCTGGAGTAGTACGGGGCCTTTATTTCGTTCCAGAGCATCCGGTGCTAACGAGGAGCACACGCGGCTTACTCATTGTCTGCGGATTCAATCTCGCCGCCTTTGCTGTCGTGTTTTTGCTCGGCTGGCTCGCTTCTCGCGCCACCGCCGAAGAATTATTTCTGCCGTGGCGAGCGGGTTGGTGGGTGTTACCGTTGGGCATCGGCTACTCGATCGTGCTTCGCGTCATTCTGGCCGTCATTGGTATCATCACGATCCTCTTTCTCTTGGTCACGCACTTGGTGGACGTGGACTCGTTGCAGAACGTAGCGCTGCAAACTCGCCCAAGGATCGATCGCCTCGTGGATTTTTCCGCGTTGCAGACGAACCGCCTTTATTACTGGTTGGCGCTAACGCTGGTCAGTTTCGTCGCTGCGGGCTTGCGCGAGGAATTGTGGCGCGCCGCGACGTTAACAGGAATGCAGGCACTCTGGCCACGGGCATTTCTGTCGCCCACTGGAGAGGTTATAGCGATCACCGTAATCGCAATTGGTTTTGGCGCCGCTCATTTGTCGATAGGAGCCTTGCTGCCGCAGTAGCCACTCTGTTAGGACTCTTTCTCGGGCTCATTCTAATCGTGCACCGGTCGATCTGGCCAGCCGTGATCGCGCACGGTTTTTTCGATGCGACCACGTTTGCCCTGCTGCCTCTGGTTGCGAGCAAGCTTCCGCAACTGCATTCGTAGAATCTTCTATGGCGTGCGCTCGGGCGCTTTCTGCTGCAAGCTTAGCGGCAGCGACTGGTTCATGCTTGGCTGCGCGATGACCGGCGGGCGTTGACTGGCCGGATGAAATTCCGCATGGACGTTGAAGGTCAATTTCTCGTCGCCACGGATTACAGTGATCGGAACCGCTTCCCCGGCAGTCAGAAAAAACGATGCATCGATGATGTCGTCAGGTTGATGGATTTCCCTGCGTCCTACTTGCAGCAAAATGTCGCCCGGCTGAAGTCCTGAGTTTGCCGCCGGCGTGCTGTCGAGAATCTCGGTCACCTCTGCATAGGAACCGCCTTTTCCCTCCAATGCCTGCATCAACTTCGCGCCGATCCAACCATGCCGCACTTCACCATAGCGCAGAAAATCGCTGCGAATTTTTTCCGCGGCTTCAATCGGCAAAGCGTAACAGGATGAATTGTTTTCCAAAGTGAAGGCAACCATGCCCACGACTTCGCCCTTCATGTTTACGAGCGGCGCGCCCGCTTCGCCGCGCTGGGTTGCTACGTTTACCCGCAGATGCGTAGTATGAAAATAGTAGCCCAGATATTTTCGATCGAAACCACCCACTAACCCCAGGCTGGGCGTCTCCGGCAAATCCAGGGGATACCCGATTGCCACAACCGGCGTGGTCACCTCCATATTTTCGGATTTGCCAAGGGGTAACGCCGGCGATGCGGTGTCAACTTTCAGGATGGTGACGCCGCTCCGAACATCGGTCACGAGCTGTCGCGCCGGCAGCTTCTTCCCCTCGAACTCAACACTAAAGTTGTTCCCTTCCCCGCCGACGGAATAGGCAGTGTAAATCGTTCCGGTCGGATCGATAAAAAAGCCGGTGCCGGAAAGCTCGCTGTGTTCGTCGTCGCCATGAATTTT
>QHPP01000062.1 GCA_003219125.1 Verrucomicrobiota bacterium | reverse complement strand
TCGCCTTTCATGAGGAATCACCAACCTTCGCTCAATTGGGTCACAAGATGGGTCGCGAGTTCTTCGGCCGCCAGGGGCAAGGCCTGTCGCTCGTCGGTCGTAACATCAGTGCCAACGAAAAAACTGGTGGTGCCGACCACCTCGCCAGAGGGCATGAGCAAAGTACCGCTGCGCGCTTCCAGTTGATACTTTACGTGCATGCTGAGGTTAAACTCCGTCGTCGCAAGGACATTTCCGAGCACCGATCGCGCCGGGGTGCGACTGATTTCGGTGATCTCAGCCTTTAAGACGGCATCGGCATTACCTTTTTCGGCGATCTTGTAAGTGCCATCCTGTTGCAGTTGTTTGATAACACTGTCGGTAACGAGTACTTCGATGCGCGGCAGTAAGGTTTTGTTTTCAAACGTTGGCACCGCAATAACGTGGACATCACGCAGAACGCCAGGTTTCACCGGTCCCACGTGGTAGCCAAGGCAGCCGGTAAGAATCAAACAGACCGCGGGGAGGAGATTTTTCACGGTGCCGGCGAAGCGGCAGAATCAGGCGAGGCGGAGGGTTCGGGCGTAGCAGCAGCCTCTGGAGCAGGCGATGACTCCGGGCTTGGAGACGGCTCCGGCGCGGTCGTTGTCGGTGGCGAGAGAGAAGCCGGAGGCGGCAAGTTCGAATCTTGTTCCGATGGCGGGAGTGGAGCAACTTCGGCGTCGCTGTTGCGAAATGCAGGTCGGGAATTGCCAGCAGGAGCTCGCGAAACCACCTGCTTTTTCTTCGGCTCATTCACCACGACGGCGGGCGTCAAAGCTGTTGGGCCCACCTTCGCGCGAATTTGATCGATCCGTTTTTGGGCCTCCGCGCTCGCCGTTGAGCCGGGATGCTCTCGAATTACTTCGCCATAGTAGATAACGGCCGCCCGATAGGCCTTCGATTTGTCATAAAATTTGGCAACCTTCATGGCATCACCAGTCGATTTCTGTTGCAGACGCTGAAGATTTTCGCGGGCTTGCTGCGCTTTCTCGCTCTTTGGGTAACGAAACAGGAAATCCTCGAATGCGGTTCTTGCGTTTTGGGTGGCGGCCTGGTCATTAGTTCCGAGCCGCGCCGCTTCGTACCAAATATACCCGATTTGATATTGCGCGTCGGCCGCAATGGGATCGTTCGGAAATTTGTCGATCACTGCCTGGTAGGCCTGAATCGCGGCATCATTTGCAGACTGTTTCTGGCGGGCCAGGCCGATATCGAACTGGGCACGGGCAGTATTTCTGCCGAAGGGCGCGGTTCGAACGATCGCAGCGAATATTTCGACGGCGCGATCCATCGACGTCCCAATCGGAATTCCCAGCAGCTTTATCTTTCTTCCCGAAAGGTACATTTCACCAATGCGAAACTGGGCTTCGATCGCTTCGTCGAAATTGGGGCTACTGGGATATCTCTCCACCAACCAGCGATAAGTGTTTGCCGCTTTCATATAATCAGCCTCGAACTCGAGCAATTGCGCCGCCCGATAAGTGGCGCCTGGAGCCAGGGCATCCTTGGGATACTTCCGCAAAAGGTGAGTATAAGCCTTGATTGCGCTGCCCATATTTCCTTGTTTCTCCGCGTCTTGTGCCTTGTCGAAAAGCTGTTGCGCGTTGCCGCTGATTTCCTCTTCCCCGGGAGCGACATATTTCGCTTTTTCTCCGGGCCGGAAAATGATCGATGCCTGTCCGCCATTGGCGAGACAGAGGGCTCCAATTACAATAATGAACAGTCGGATTCGCATGGAACGTGGCAGGGTAGTTGCCTCCGCGGCCCAGTCAAGCTGACCCGGTCCAAAAACGAGACTCCGGAGGGTTGGTTCTTAGACAACCTTGATGCTTTTTCGTTCGCCCAAGTCTGAAGTAACTTGGAGGCGGTGAACCTTAATGAGCAACAAAAAATTCGGATTGGGGCTTGTTCCTGGAGCTTCGAGGATTGGCGCGATATTTTTTATCCGCGCGATCTTCCTCAATCCCACTGGCTGGAATTTTACGCGCGCTACTTTCCGACCGTTGAGATCGATTCGACCTTTTACGCAGCTCCGGGGCCGGATTCGGTGCGCCGCTGGCTCGATCTCACGCCGTCGCATTTTCGTTTTTCATGCAAACTGCCCCGCGAGATTACGCATCAATGCAAACTGCGCGATTGCTCGGCGGAGTTGAGCGGGTTTCTGCGCGTGGTTGAACCACTCGCGCCCAAGTTACACATCATCCTCGTCCAATTGCCGCCGTCGTTTCTCCCAAGAGAGGGGAAAGTGCCGCTTCGGACCTTCGTCGAGCAATTACCCCGGGATTTTCGTTTTGCCATCGAATTTCGGCATCCCGGCTGGCATCGGCCGCAATTCATTCATCTTTTAGAAAAACATCGCATCTGCTGGGTCTGGGCGGACACTTCGCCGCTGAATGAGCGCAATCTTGCGCCCTTCGAATTTCAGCCGCGCACGACTGACTTTCTGTACGTCCGGCTACTCGGTGATTACACCACTAAATACGACCGGGACGGCAAACACCGGCATCGCTACGGAAAACTGCTTTGGAAACGCGAAGCCGCGATGGAAAGCTGGGCCTTGAAAATCGAGCGACAGCTTTCGGATGTTCGCGCCGTCTACGCTTACGCGAACAATCATTTCGAAGGGTTCGCTCTCGAGAGCGCGCAACGGCTGGCCGAGCGTCTGGGGTACGAGCTCCCTTTGCCCGTCACCGAAGCGGCCGCTTCAGCGGAAGATCGCGAGCAACTGGATCTGCAATTGTAGGGCCGCCGCGCCGGTTGCCGGTCTATCTAGTCGGCACCGCGGCAGCGCCTGCCCTACAATTTACTCTAAGGAGCGGCGAGGGCGCGCCTTTTACCCTATCGAATCTGCTCGGCGCCAAAATAGGGCAGCAACTTTTCCGGGAGCCGCACCGAACCGTCTTTCTGCTGACCAGCTTCGATCAACGCGGCAAACAATCGCGGCAGGGCCAGGCCCGAGCCATTCAGAGTATGACAAAAACGGTTTTTGCCTTCCGCATCCTTGAACCGCAGATTCATCCGGCGCGCCTGAAAATCCGAGAAGTTCGAGCAACTCGAAACTTCCAGATAGGCGTTTTGTCCCGGCGACCAAACCTCGATGTCGTAGGCCTTGGTCGCACCAAAGCCGAGATCGCCGGCGCAGAGTTCAATCACGCGATAATGCAACCCGAGTAATTGCAAAATTTTCTCGGCATCGGCCGTCAGGCTCTCGTGTTCCTCGTTGGAACTTTCCGGCGTCGTGATTTTAACTAATTCCACTTTGTCGAACTGATGGACGCGAATGATCCCGCGCGTTTCACGACCGGCTGAACCCGCCTCCCGCCGAAAACAAGGTGTGTAAGCCACGTATTTCTTCGGCAGTTCATCCGCGCTCAAGATTTCTTCGCGGTGAAAATTTGTTACCGGCACTTCCGCAGTCGGCACGAGAAAGAGTTGATTATTTTCGAGCCCATACATATCCGCTTCAAATTTTGGAAGCTGCGATGTTCCGAACATGCACTCGCGCCGCACTAAAAAAGGCGGGCTCATTTCTTCGTAACCATGCTCGCGCGTGTGCAGATCGAGCATGAACTGGATCAAGCTTCGCTCCAACCGCGCGCCGGCGCCGATAAAACAAATGAAACCGCTCCCGCTCAACTTTGACGCGCGTTCGAGATCCAAGAGTTTCAGACCCGTTCCAATGGTGACGTGATCCAACGGATCGTCGAGTTTTGGTTTCTCTCCCCACGAACGCACCACCGGATTGGCGCTCGCGTCCTTCCCGATCGGCGCTTTGATATGCGGCAGATTAGGAATCTCCAGAAGTATTTCTTTCTGTCGCGCGTCTACCAGGTTTACATCTTCGTTTAAGCGCGCGATCTCTTCCCCAATTTTGCGAACGCGGTTCTCCGACTTGAGAGAATCCTGTCCACGGCTCCGCATTCCACCGATTTCTTTGCTTAGTTTCTTGCGCTCGGCGTTGAGCGCCTGCAACGCGGTCTCCGCTTTGCGCCGTTCCGTATCGACCCGGAGCAATTCATCGATCTTCGTTTCGTCACCACCGCCACGAAGTACAAGTCGGCTCTTCACAAAATCTGGTTGTTCGCGAACGATTCGAATATCGAGCACGGCGCAGTATGAAATGTCGAATGTCGAATGTCGAATGTCGAAGGGATGACGAATTCCGAATGGCAAGCCACGATTCACCAACTCATGCGGGCTTCGTCATTCGGATTCGTCATTTGATCTCGATTGTAACTCGCACGTGACAATCATTTTCACGAACCGATAATCTCCCGTGGAACGGTTGAATCTTTTGAGTGTCGCGCTCGGACTTGCCTGTCTGGCGGGACTAAATCTTTACCTGACCGTTTTCGCCACCGGCCTCGCCATTCATTTCCACTGGATCGTTCTTGCGCCTCAGTATCAATCGCTCGCTATCCTGGGCCAGCCAATCATTATTGGCATTTCCGGAGTTCTTTTTTTTCTCGAATTTTTCGCCGACAAAATTCCGTGGATAGATTCCGTCTGGGACGCTGTCCATACTATCATTCGACCAATCGGCGGCGCGCTTCTCGCCATTCAAGTTCTCGGACATTCCAGCCCCACCCTGGATGTGGTGATTGTGTTGCTCGCCGGCGCCACTGCGCTCGCAACGCACACGGCCAAGGCGACGACCCGCCTTCTTTCAAATACATCGCCAGAGCCGTTTTCAAATATTGCGCTTAGTGTCGGGGAGGACGCAGCAGTCATCGGCGGACTGGCGCTATTGCACTATCACCCGATTATCGCGTTCTCGATTTTTTTAATCGCGCTCGCTGCCTTCTTTTATTTTGCGCCAAAAATCTTGCGCGCGACCAAAGTAAAACTCTGGCTGGTTTGGCGAAAGCTAAACGAACCAGCTTTTTTCCAGCGGGAAGCGACCTTACCGCTGCACCTCCCGGCAAAACTAGCGCCTGTTTTCAGTAAGCAAAACTTGCTCGGCGAAACCATCTTCTGGGCTGTTCCGTGCGTCAGCGGTCGTGGCCGCCGCATCGCGCCCAATCTTTTCGGCGCGCTCGTCGCCACCAACGAAGAACCGCGCAAGTTGACTTTCATTGGGCGGAAAGGGACCAAGCCGGTCGCACAAACGATCGAACTCGATGGTATGACCATCGCGCGCGAGCCGAAGTTTCTTTCCGAAAATCTCGTCATTTTTCCAGCGGAAGGGCGCGGCCAGAAATATTCTTTCGTCTTCCCGCGTTCGCGCGCGGCGGAGGTCGAGAGAATCAGCGATTATCTCCGCCAAATTCTTCGCTCTCCGGCGGCGATCGAAACGCCACTTCAAGGAGCGACTGCTACTTCCAGCGCCATCTAGGCCGTCGCCGTCATCCCGAGCCTGGAAGAAAACACCAGTTCGGCTCGGACCGAGGGACCTCACGACAGGTCGATCATCAAACAAACTTCGAGAGACCCCTTCGTCGTCTGCGCGACTCCGGAGACAGACCGGCTGGGCCGATTTTAGAGGCAGTCAGCGATTTCTAGATCGCCGTTCCTTGAAGATTACGCTAGGAAACTTCGGGAATGCATTCAATCGATCGCTACGCAGAGATACGGGGGCAAACCGCTCGCGTGCGCGAACGAACATTGCTCGCGCTGCCCAAGATTCCAAACGAGCTCGAACTGCAGGCGCGCTGGTTTGCTGGTGAATTTGGCCGAGAATTCCAAACCCTCGCGGGGGAATCGGTTGAGATCGTCCAGTTCGGTTTTTGGAATCGCGAGGCCGGCCCCGATTTTCAGGACGCCGCCATCCAGATAACCGGCGGTCAGGTCTTGCGCGGGCCTATCGAAATCGATTTGCTCGATCGCAATTGGGAAGTGCACGGCCACGCTATTAATCCTGCATTCGACGACGCTATTCTGCACGTTTTTCTAGAACGAAGCGGCGTT
>QHPP01000061.1 GCA_003219125.1 Verrucomicrobiota bacterium | reverse complement strand
AGGCTCAAACTTCAGAATCAATAGCTGTCAATACGTATATAATCTGAGCGCGAGTGCACTCGGAGTCGGTACCTATCGCGTCGACGTCAAGATCAACGGTCAAGTTGTAGGCAGCGCTACCTTCCGCCTCAATTAGCCGTTCGCGCCAAGCGGTCTCAAGTGAACAGCGAAGAGCGTGCGCTATGACGCGGTGAATGCAATGTTGCATCTCGCTCTCAGCCTTCAGCTTTATGGGGAAGAGCGCTACGTCGAATCAATTGTCGCTAGCCGTCGCGCGCTCCACCTTCGACCCGGTTTACGCCGAAGCGCCGGCTTACAATAAGCTCGGTCGCTACAAGGAAGCAGCGACTGCTTGCGAGTAGGCACTGCGTTATAAACCGGACTTCGAATTGGCACGAAACAACCTGCAATATGCCCGAGAGAAATTGAAAGAACGGCTCAGCCCTTAGGCTGACCTTGTGTGTACGGATTCGAACTAAAAGCTTTCGGCCTCAAGATGGCGAAACAGGGCAAGTATCAGGCTAAGCGTAGCCGAAAGGGAGTTTCGACAGAAGGAGACGGTTCCCAAACGGAGTTTTGGACCCCAGAGTGTCGAGCGAGCTTTGCGCAGCCAGGTTAGCTAGAGGTCTTTCGACTTTGCTGCGCCGCGCTCACGATGACAAAATAGCACGCCATTACTGGCCATTAACGGGAAGAAAAGCGTGATTGAAGACGTAGTCTGCCACCTTTTCTCCCTGGGCGATGCCTCTCGTCTTATCAAAGTGCCAATGAATGCCGAGATAAATCCGGCTTTGGCCGTTTTCTTCTTCAGCTTGTGATAAGGTGGAGAAGCTGCGCGGCATGTAAGGACGAACATTGCCCTGATCATCTTTGGTCACGCCGTTAAATTCATCCGAGACGAAGGTGAATCCGATGTGGTCAGTTCCATAGAAACGACGAATGGTTTCGAAGAGTGCCCCTCCGATCCCCGCATGTCCTGAAGGGTAAGCCGGGAAGGGTGGAGTGAAATTGGGCCCGACCAAATTGCTCGCGGGCGCACCTAACGGCATGAAGGTGGCAGCGCCAATTGTGGCATCATTGCCATCACCTGCCCCGGTGGGACCAGTTCCGGGATCAGATTCGCGAATGGCAGTTACCGGCCGCCAAAAATCGTAGTAGAATTTGGATTCCCAGACGCTGATGGCTGCGTCTGCCATTGCCACGTTGGTCAGTGCCAAGAGGCGAGCCAACTCCAGCGTGCTCAGTTTGGTTTGGTCCGCGATGTGAACGGCGATTTGATTGTATAATCGCGGCGGGGCACAGAGGCTCGGGGTTCCATCATAGGCCCAAAAAGTGCCGATGAATGTTTGCTCAGGGGTGCGTTGACTAAGGGTATGAATGCCGTCGCCACCAAAATTCTTGGCTTCATTATAGGCAGTAGTGTAGGCCGCACTAGTCAGGGCCGGCGGCGGAGGCGCCAGGAACTGCCTCGATGACTTTATCACAAATGGTTTGCAATGGCCCCAATGTGCCCCTAGCGCGATCGGAATCAGGCTGATTGGGTCCTGCCGCCAGTGTCCCGGAAGATTGCTGGTGAAATAATTAACGCCGATTTGAGGCTCCGGCACATCGGCACCATCGGAGACGCGCGAGGCGAGGACCGCAGCAGCGACTTGTTTCCCAAACGCGACACCGTTGTTTTTCAGAGAGCCTCCTGTGATCCGCAACAGATCATCGGCAAGGGCCTGATCAAAGCTCGCCTTTTGTGATGGAAAAAGAGCAACGAGCGTGTCGTGTGCCGCCTGTGCCACAGCGGCGGCGCTTGAAAATGGGTGAGGGGCAGACTGAATTCCAGTATAGCTCTGATATTTGCCGAGGGCCGCATTGACGGCGTCAAAGATCGCGATGTGGACAATGGCCATGGCGCGGCTGGCGCGACCCGGGCCAAGTTGTTCGCCAAACGTGCGATTTTCGCCCGGGGCAACCGGCGTATGGTCCAGGCCGGTAGCGTCAATGGCGATCTGGTTCCAGCGGTGGACGGGCTCGCGCGCGAACTTTTTAGCGTTGGCAGCGAAGTCGGGGGGCTGAGGATGAAACAGGGGGCCATAAGCCTGACGAAAAGTGCCGGCAGGGCCGCGAGCAAAAGTGGTGGAGGAAATGGCGAATAGCAATAGCAATGAGAATTTCATGGAGCAGTGAGAAATGCTAAGGTTATGAGGTTAAGGTTAATCGGCCAGACCTTGTCCGGTTCGACCGAAAACTCAACCAAAAAATCGCCTGTCGAAAAAATTATTTTCGACGCAATGGGACGATGATTTCTTGATCTCGGCGAAGAAGAACCACATGACCATCGTTGATCGCCTTGACGGTGATCTGATAGACTTGGGTTCCCAACTGCAAGCCAAATTGCTGGCCTTCGCTCATCGTGCGGCCGTTAATGATCGCGTAATGCGCTTTTGGATCGAGGGTGATGGATGAGACGACAAAAGATGACGGGGGGATAGCCGGTCCCGCATGTTCCGCCCCGGTCTTGGCGATTTTCGGAGCTGGCTTCCATCCGATCGGCCAAAACGGATTGCGCTCGCTCGCTTCGACGTTGAAGGAAGATTTATGTTTCAATTCTATCGGCGCGGTCTCGTCTGCCAGCACAATGCTGCTGCAGGTCATTAGGCAAAGGTAAAGCAGCTTCTTCATTTCCTATCGATGATGGTAGAGGCGGTGAGGGCGATCTGTTGCATCTCAGGATCTTCCGCGGCGGCGTGAATGCGTAGTTTTCGGATCGAGAGTAGTGGATTTGAGTTTTCCAGCAGGGCAATTGCTTTGCCCAAGTTCTCAAAGTCGGCTTGGGGCAGATCGATGATCCAGAGATAGCGATTCCAAGCCGCGAGTTCCTTTTCTTTAAATGCGTTGCTGCTTTCCAGCCGGGTCGTCACTTTATCGATTTGCTGGCCGGCGAAAAAGGTTTTCATCCGTGGAGGAAACCATGCGATCGGGGCACCTTCGGGGCTAAGCGCGCGGAGGGCATCGTAGCGGACGGTAGCGACATGAGCGGTGTCCTCCAGCTTTGTCGCTTTGGATATCTCAGCCTTGGAGGTTGCAACTTTCTCCTGGAGGTCCTTGATTTTCCCCTGGACCGAATTCCGGCTCTTGTTCAGCGGCCCGAGGAAGAATGTGAAATAGACATAGAGTAGTCCGATCAGGCCAAATCCGCCTAGCATCAGTCTCTTGGTTTGTTCCTTGTTCAAGTTAGGATTCTTCCTTCCTGGGCTTGCTTTTCCGTTCGGAGGGCGCCTGCTCCGGCGGTTTGGGGAACGGGTCCAATCCGACCATAACTATAAAATGAGCGGTGGTTACGTTATTGCCGCCCACTGAAACCGTAGTATCGAGATCCTCGAGCGTCTTGAATTCAACTTTTACGCTCGGTTCCTCCTTGCCGATCTGTTCGAGCAACATTTGGCGGAAGTCTTCCGCCACTCCGCGCGGCTCTCGTCCACCGGCCACGCCATCAAGAGTGATGGAGATGCCTTTTTCTTCTTCGACTGTCCCTTCCAGGGACGTGATCTGGATATTTGGCGTTACACAATGCGCCACCTTCTCAAGCAGGGGGGCCCAATAGAAACGCCTATCAATGAATCCGTCGAGCGCTTTGGTTGTGCTAATAATGCCGTTCAGTTCCTCGGTGCGCTTTTGCGCGGCAGTGACCTTTGGCTCGACTTTGGCCCATTCACTCTGCACCAAGTTGAGGTGGCGCTTGCTCTCCAAAACCCGATAGCCGGTCCAGAGATAGTTCAGGACCAGCAATGCGGCGAGGCCAATGCCAGCGTAAATACTCAGCTTGAGCGGATCGCGCTGTCGCTGCCGTTGCTCGAGGATTTCTTCGTGGAGAAGGTTTAATTGCAGGGGCATGACGACGCGTTATGTTCGCAGGTATTCGAAGGCCGCCCCGCAGGCGACGTTGAGCGAGACAAATTCCTGCTGGAGGTTTTTGCGTTTTGCCGCCGGCAATGCGACCTCGCAGTTTTCGAGCGGGTCCCAAATCTCACATGGCAGGCCGAGCTCATCACTCAGGGTTTGGAGAATCATTTCCGCGCGCGATAATCCGCCGGAGACGTAGAGGCGGTGAATGGACGTTTCATGTTGCCCCTCAAAGAAGCCCATGGAATTGCGCACTTCGGTGCAGAGTCGTGAAAGGGTGTTGCGACAAATATCGGCCATTCCGGGATCGCCTTGCTGGATCATGAGATGGGCGGCGTTGGCGTCGAGCGCGCCGTCGGCGGTGAGCGCCTGAGTAAAATGCTTGCCGCCGTAATCGAAGGCGCGTGTCAGGGTGAGTTCGCCATTACAACCGATCAGCACCGTGCTTTGCAAATGACCGAGATCGAGCAAGAGGAAAGCTTCTTTCTGATGAACGTTCGGATAAGCAACTTCGAACGCGTTAAAAGAACAAACCTGCGCCAGTTGCATTAGTTCGAGCGACAAGCGCGTTTTTGCCATCGCTTCGGAAATTTCTTTTACCCTTGAACGCAGCAGGCCGCCGACGAGATAACGCGTCTGAGTCGTCGCCGGTGCCTGGACTTGGACGGCAACAGCCCCTTCGCCAGATGTGGCCGTTGCACTGGCCATTCCGTTATTGGAAACGCTTGCGACATCGAGCACGAAATCTTTGCAATCCTGGTTGAGCATGCTCAGCCCGTTATAGCGCAGAGCATTGCGTAAAAGCTCCGGCGGCGTGCTCGGCTGCTCAATAATGCGCAGAAGCGAGCCCGGCTCAGACACGGCCAAGGCGCAGCTTTTAGTAAAGCCGCCGAGATCCTTTAACAGCTGTTTGATATGCTGTGCCACCTCATCGGCTGTCGCCACTTCCTCGGGTACTTCGTGCGATGCGAAGCTGGTCAGGGCATAGCGCGTATCGCTCTTCTTGTTCAACAGCACCGCTTTATAGGCGCGCTTGCCAAGATCGATGCCAATGACAGAATTTCCGCGTTTCGCCATGGGTGATTCTGGTGCTTGTAGCGGGAAACGTGCCTGCCACCTTGCAAATTGCAGCGCGTTCCCTCTGCGTCCGCTCGCAAATCAAGGATGGCAATCCGAGCGCGCTTCGCGGCGCGTCGCCCTACCAAAGATTATGGAAAGCCGAATTGGCAGGATAAGGCTCGATCGACCCACCATAAACGGAACACAGACTTCCAAGTCTGTGCGCCAAACAGGCATTCTTGGCTATTTGCCCATACAGCAATTCAGCAGGCTGAAAGCCCGCTGGGCGCACAGGCAAGCATGCCTGTGTTCCGTCCGCCTCGGTTGGGAGAGACTACTGTCGAGCCAACGGAGATCGTAAGGTATCCGGCGGAATGTCGTCGCTTCGATCACGCGATCAAGCCGCCGCCGCCGGAGATGGGCGGTAACCAAAGAAACCGCGCTCCTTGATGATCTGCATCACTTCCGGAGGCACCATTTTCTCCCAACCGCTGTCACCGGTCTGCAATTTGGCGAGCGCGTCCGGCGGGAAAATCTTGAGGTACTCCGGATGATAATCGGTGATTTCGGTGATGAAATTGTTATCCATGATGAATTGGAAAAGCGCCTTCAGGTTGGGAGCGACCGCGATTTGACTGGCCGTAATGATTTTGCCGCTTCGTTCGTCGATCATTGGATAAACGTAGAGTTTAAGCGCACCCTTGAACATCCGCCCTAGCGCCTCCAGAATTCCGCCTTCCAGATTCAAATAATACTTCTCATCGAAGATTTCCATCAGACTGGGCACCCCCATGACCAGCCCAACCATCTTGCTGGTATAACGGGTCAGGTAGCTGGAGAGGCGATAGTATTCGCCAAACTTCGAGATCAAGACCGTGCGCCCGAGTGCGCCCAGAATATCGACCCGCGCCAGAAAATCGGCGTGGTTCAGTTGGCCTTCCGCCAGCAGATTCTCCAACGTCATTTCCATTAG
>QHPP01000060.1 GCA_003219125.1 Verrucomicrobiota bacterium | reverse complement strand
AAGTTTTGACAAAAAAATTCTGAGGATGAATGAACTCGTAAGTGAAGTTTCTCAAACTCTTCACAGACCCACCGCGATTGCGGATTGAAAGGGGGGAATAGTCGATGCCAGCAAAAAGAAAGAAAGCGGCCAAGAAAAAATCAGCGAAGAAAAAGAAGCACTAACGCATTAGTGCGCTTCACGGCTCCGAAACTTTTCGGGGCCAAAACCCAAACGTTAGCCCGGGAGGAGAATTTATTTCTCCTCCCGGTTTTTTTCTGCGCGGGTGTTGTAGCTGCCGCCAGCGACGGCGACAGCTACAAACGCCCGACAAAACCGATTCGTTTTCCTTGTGCACTTCTTCCTCTTTGTGCGAGCTAATCTCTCATGAGGCATTATCTCGACGCCGCCGTCAAAGCGGCCTGCGCCGCCGGCGAAATGCTGCGGCACAACTTCGAGAAACCGATGCAAGTAAATCAATCCACCAAGCACGACATCAAACTCGAAATTGACATACGCGCCCAGGAATTGATCACGCAATCGTTGCTCAAAGAATTTCCGGAACACGCACTCTATGGCGAGGAGGGAATCGTCGGCGATCAATCGAGCGAATTCCAATGGGTGGTCGATCCGCTCGACGGAACGGTGAATTATTACTATGGCGTCCCGCATTTTTGCGTCTCCATTGCGTTGCGTTGCCAGGCCGAGATCATCCTCGGCGTCATTTTTGATCCGATCCGCGACGAACTTTGGACCGCGCAAAAAGGAGCGGCCCCCAAATTAAACGACCGCGAATTTCGCGTGAGCGAGCGCGCGGATTTGGCGGAGTCGATCGTTTCGGTTGGTCTCTCCAAAACAGGAGTCACCATCGAAGCCGGGATTCCGTTGTTGCAAACGATGGTGCATCGCGCGCGCAAATGCCGGCTGCTCGGCAGCGCCGCGCTCGACATGGCGTATGTCGCGTGCGGCCGATTCGACGCCTACATCGAGCAGGGCATTAGTCTGTGGGATGTGGCCGCGGGTTGGATTCTGGTGGAAACGGCCGGCGGTTCGGTGGAAATGAAACCCCGCACTGACATGCCCGATCGTTACAGCATCATCGCATCCAACGGCGTGATCGATTTGAAACTGTGAGTGCGTTTCGCTGCGGCATCGGTTACGACGCACATCGCCTGGTGAGCGGACGGAAGTTAATTCTCGGCGGCGTCGAAATTGCACACAAACGCGGTCTCGAAGGGCATTCCGATGCTGATGTTCTTTCCCACGCCATTGCCGACGCCATCCTCGGCGCGCTCGGTGCCGGCGACATCGGAAAACATTTTCCGAACACCGAAGAATCGATTCGCGGAATCAGCAGCATTGAAATTTTGCGTCACGTTGCGACCATCGCCGCACAAAAAAATGCGAGAGTGGTAAACGTTGACGCCACCGTTTTGGCGGAAGCGCCAAAAATTTCGCCACACATTACCGCGATGCAGGAAAAGATCGCCGACGCGCTCGGGGTGAAAGCGAAGGCAATCAGCGTCAAGGCGACGACGAACGAGGGACTGGGAGCAATCGGCCGCGGTGAAGGGATGAGCGCAATCGCGGTGGCGAGCGTGGAGGTACCGTGATCGTCATTCTGAGCGGAGCGAAGCGGAGTCGAGGAATGACGGTTCTTTCAAAATGATCCGGCTGTTCAACACCTACTCGCGGCAACTGGAGGATTTCGCCCCGCTCGATCCGCCAAACGTTTCGATATATACCTGCGGGCCCACCGTCTACAGCCACGCCCACATCGGAAATTTCCGGGCGTATATTTTCGAGGATTTATTGCAGCGGCATCTCGAAGTGCGCGGCTTCAAGATCCATCGGGTAATGAACATTACCGATGTCGACGACAAAACCATTCGCGGCGCGCGGCAAGTGAAAGTTTCGCTCAACGATTTCACCGAACCATTCAAGCGCGGATTTTTTGAAGATCTCGAAACTTTGCGCATCAGACGCGCTGATGAATATCCCGGCGCGACTGAGCCGCGTTACCTCGCGCGCATGATTGAGATGATCTCCGAACTGATCAAACGCGATCTCGCCTACCAGGCCGACGACAAATCCGTTTACTTTCGGATCAAGAAATTTCCCGGTTACGGAAATCTGGCGCATCTGAATTTGGAAGAATTACGGCCAACAGGACGCGTTCGCAGCGATGAATACGAGAAGGAAAACATCGGCGATTTTGCGCTTTGGAAAGCGTGGGACGAAGCGGATGGCGAGGTTGGTTGGGATTCACCCTGGGGGCGCGGTCGCCCCGGCTGGCACATTGAATGCAGCGCGATGGCGACCACCCTTCTCGGCGATCAGATCGATATTCACTGCGGCGGGGTCGACAATATTTTTCCCCATCACGAAGCGGAAATCGCGCAAAGCGAAGGTGTGACCGGCAAGAAATTTGTGCGCTACTGGCTGCACTGCGCACATCTGCTCGTCGACAACCAGAAAATGTCGAAATCGCTCGGCAATTTTTATACCCTGCGCGATATCACCGCCAAAGGATACAGCGGGCGCGAGGTCCGCTACGCCTTATTACGAGTGCATTACCGCGCGCAATTGAATTTCACTTTCGAAGGAATGGAGGAGTCACGGCAGGCGTTAACGCGAATTGATGAATGGCTGCAACGCTTGCGCGAAGCGAGCGCGAGCGCTTCGCCAGGAAAGGGGGTGGGACCCGTTCCGACTGACAATTTTCAATCGGCACTCGATGACGATCTTAATATTTCCGGCGCGCTCGGCATTTTGTTCGAATCCATTCGTGAAACCAATCGCGCGATTGATGCGAATGAAATCGATGCCGATGGAGCGAAAGAATGGTTGCAATGGTGGGAGAAGATCAACCAGGTGCTGGCGCTCGAGGCCACGCAAACGATGAGATTGCGCCCGGAGATTGAAACCCTAGTGGAAGCGCGCCGTCTCGCCAGACTTGCCAACGACTGGCAAAAAAGCGATGAATTGCGGCGGGAATTAAACGCCCGCGGCTGGGAAGTGCGGGATACCAAAGACGGACAAAAAATTACCCGCCGTGTCGGCATTAAGCCCTGAAGAAGCATTCGCCCCCGCCGAGTTCATTGCACTCGAGCACACCACCCACGCGAAGCTTTTCGAAAATCAGCGCTTCATTTGGGACGCGCTTAAACAAATCGCGAGTTATCTGCAGTTTCGTTTGAAACCGGCGGTCCTGGGACAGCTGATGGGAAAACCGTTCATCAGCAATACTGTTTTCATCGGCAGCGGCACCATCGTCGAACAAGGCGCGGTGATAAAAGGGCCGGCCTGGATCGGGGAAAGGTGCCATGTGCGCAGCGGTTGTTACGTGCGCGAAAATGTCATCGTGGGCGACGGTGTGGTGATGGGGAACTCGTGCGAGTTCAAGAATTGCATTCTTTGCGATGAAGCGCAGGTGCCCCACTTTAATTATGTGGGCGATTCCATTTTAGGATTTCGCGCGCATCTGGGTGCGGGCGTGATCTTGTCGAATGTCAAACTCGATCACCGCGAAATTTCCGTCATCGCCGGCGACTACACCATTCCAACCGGACTAACGAAGTTTGGCGCGATCATCGGCGACCGGACCGAGATCGGTTGCAACGCCGTCGTCAATCCTGGCACGGTCGTCGGCCGAGATTGCATTATTTATCCTGGGGCAAACATTCGCGGCGTGGTACCGCGCGCGCACATCGTGAAGTTGCGGCAGGATTTGCAGACGATGAGCAGGCGCGATCTGCGCTGATTGCGTAAGATTGGACCGCGGATTGCTCGGACCGCTTCAATTCCGGATCTCAGCATCCTCTGATTCGATCCGTGATATCCGGGTCATCCGAGGTCGTCGAATTAGGAATACGAATAGATCAAGAATAAGATTTAAGAGGAAAAGGAGGGGTTAACGGATGGGAGGGGATTCGAACCCCTGGTGCCTTACGGCACACACGCTTTCCAGGCGTGCACAATCGACCGCTCTGTCACCCATCCTTTCAAATCATGCTCATGCTCATGCTCGAACTCTCGAATGTGAGCACGATTACGAGTTAAAGCTGCAGCCGGCGGAACAATTCATCGAGCGGCAACTGAATGCCGATAAAAAATTCGCCGAAATCCGCGTACTCCGCGCTCACGGGATCAAAACGCATTTCGTAGACGATTTTTTTGATTTGGAAAGTGTCGCGCGCAAAAAGCGTTACGCCCCATTCGGCATCGTCGAGGCCAGTCGAGCCGGTAATAAGCTGCTTCACTTTGCCGGCAAATTCGCGACCAACTTTGGCGTGACCGCCCATCAATTTGCGGCGCTCGTCAAACGGCAAGGCATACCAGTTGCGCTGTTCGCCGCGCCGTTTGCTCATATTGTAAAAGCAGACCACCGGCCAATCGGGCAGTGCGGGGTAAACGCGTTCCTCCCGATAATGCGCCATCCGTTCCGCGAAAGTTTTCATCGCGGCATCGAACTCCGGCGTCCCGAGTTTTAGATTCTGCTCGCGCGCGAGTGTGTCGGCGTATTGCTCGGCGGTGGTGGTATATTCGCTTTCTTCGGTCAGCGAAAGATAACTGTAAACCGGCTCCAGCACGCCGGCGCTCAGAGAAAGATTGAGACGTTTTTCAAAAAAATTCGCCGCATGTAAGTCAGACGTGATTAGCATGAAGGCGAGATCGGCTTTTGGCGTAACAATGCTCAGAGTAAGCAACTGCGTCTTTTCGGTGGCGCGGATTTCCTGCACGATTTCGGAGAGCGCGATCTTGGCCATGCGCTGTTCATCGCCACTGAGCAACTGCCATTGTGCGAAATCGATCCGGTAAAAAAGGTGGAGGCAATGCCAGCCTTGTTCGGGAATGAGAGGAGCGTTTTTGTCGGCCATCAGGTTAGTTTCCGTTGTGCCGGAGGGCGGTCAAGACGCATGCGCGTCTTGGTGTTGTAGCTGCCGTTGTCTCCAGCGGCAGAATTCATTTTCCTCGGCTCTGCCGCCAGCGACGGCGGCAGCTACATTAATGTCCACGACGACGAGACATCGTCGTCAACACGCGAGACGCGTGCGCTACCCGGAGATCCTGCTGCTTACGCCACTAGGTGGTCGCTTTCGCCTGGCTCAGATGCGGCAGACAATATTCTTCGCCGTTGCGCGCGACTCGAAACTCAAGATTCGGGTCCGTCACTTCCGTCGCTCCACAAATCGCGCAACGATGCAATGCCTCCGCTTCCGTTTCGCGGGTTTGCATTTCAAAACGACGACGACGAGCCGTTACTTCACGGCGGTGGCGAGCATCGTGCACGATGGCGGGGCCGAAAAAGATCAAATAATTTGCCATCGCGCAAATGGCGGCAGCGCGAAATTGCATCGAACCGACGACGATTTGCAGAAGCAAAACCGCAGCCGAAAACCAGGCGATCCATTTCACCTTTAACGGCAGGATGTAGGCGAAATAGATAACGAGATCGGGGTAAAAACGAGCGAAAGCGAAAAAAAGCGAAGTGGTCAGCATCAAATTTGAAAAAGCGGCACCAAAGAAAAAGGCGGCGATGGTGGTGCCGACCATCCCGAGCAAATAGAAAATGGTGAGCTTAAAAGCACCCCAGGCTGATTCGAGCCCGTTACCCATCCACCAGAGGAAGAGAATATAAAAAGCGACGTTCACCCAATCGGGTAATGGCAACATGCTCGCCATTTGCGGAATGAAAATGTAAGTGACCAGCCGCCAGACTTCGCCGTGCACAACTGCAACAGAGTCGAGGTCGAGCAATCGGAGATAACCCGGATTCACTTTCTCGAGCACGAAGACGAGCGCAGTAAGAAAGCTGACGTAACGGAGCAAGCCGGGAATGGCGAGAAAACCGATGCGCCGTTCGAGTTTGTCCAGCCACATCATATGTTCGAGAGCGTAAAGGGGCGCATTGTGTTTTCAAGGTAGCAACGCGGTTCAGCCCAGGCGCCGACGCGGAGGA
>QHPP01000059.1 GCA_003219125.1 Verrucomicrobiota bacterium | reverse complement strand
CGAGACAAAGACCGGTGTTGGCGCGCTTCTTCATATGGCACGCTCCTGTACCCTTCCTCGCGGGTTTGCCCACAGATTCAGATTTAACAGTTTTCTCGACTCGCTAACCAGCTTGGAGTGCTCGCAGCTTTGGTTAAGGGCTGGGGGATACATTGGGAGGAGAGCTGGGCTGATCCTCGGCCGGAAAGAGCGTTAATAGGTCCGGCGGAGTAGCTCGCTCATCCTGTAACTGGCCGTCGAAGTACACTCGAACTATGAATCCGCCATATCGACGTTCATCAGTGGAAGGCGTTTGGGTCTTCGGACGCACGTAAGTCGCTGCGAGGAACTTCGGAGCGGGGTCGGTCCAGTCGCTTGCCGGCGTAAGCCAATCATAACCAACTCGCGCATTAGTTGGCCTCATTTTGTTATCTTTCGTCCGGTCGTAGAAGGAGACGATAATCCTTACAACGTGGCCATTTTGCGTCCCGGGTCGTGGTTTTACTCCAACTTTAAGCGTGAAGTGACTTTGCACGTTTGGATCGGTAGTCTCTGATAGAGTTGTTTCCGTGATCGCCAAAATTGAGTTCTGCGAAACACCAATTCGCCGCAGAAGATGAGGGAAGCGTGCATCAGAGTGGAGCGGACGAAATTCGGGAAGAAACGCGATCCACTGTAGGATTGCCGAGTGTTCGGCAAATGCGCACTCGAGCCACCGGAACGCTTCTTCTTTTTCGCCGAACGCGACGTAAACCGCCGCGATCAAAGGCGCCGAAACGTATCGCTTCTCCCTTTCTTGCAGAAGCTGAGCAAGAATATTTCGCGCCTCCGTTTGCCGACCCATCCGGGCGTAGGTAATGGCAAGCCCGCTACTCGGGAGATGCGTTGCCTCCTGGGCTTTGGTGTAGAGAGCGATCGCTTCCGGAAAATTGCCCTTCTCGCGATAGGCAGCGGCAAGATCCGAATCCAGATAAAAGTAATTTGGATCGAGCTGGCGCGTCCGCTGCCCCTCACTAATTGCGTCGTCGATCTGGTCGTTAGCGAGGTAGGCGGCGGTGGCAACGTAGCTGGTAATCGGCGACACCGGATCTAACTTCTTGGCCTCCAAGACGAGTTGAAGACCTTCTTTCAGCTCACCGCGGAAGAGCGGGACCAGCGCCGAGAAGAAGTGAGCCGGTGCCGAGTTGGGATCGAGTTCGAGCGCGCGCTTCAACTCTGCATCCGCGCCGGCCAGATCCCAGTCGAGAACGCGTTTCGCTTCGCTAAGGTAGCAGTGGGCCTCGGGATCCTTCTCGTCGAGCGCGATTGCCTTTAACGCGGCGTCTTTTGATGCTGGGTAAGCCTCGAGTGGTTTTACGTAGACGTCGGCCAGAAAATACCAAACCTTCGCGATTCCAGTCCAGGCACGCGTAAATGTCGGATCTTTCTCGACCCCGCGCTGAAAGAAAGTGAGCGCTCTTCGCAAATCCTCTTCGCTGCTCTTGTTCGAGAAAAAGAGGCCTTGCAGATAAAGATCGTATGCCTCCGTGTTCCGTTGTTCACGGGCGGGAAGCGAAACCGCCAGCTTGATCTTGAGCGCGTCGACAATTGCGCGAGTTATTTCATCCTGCAGCGCAAACAGGCCTCCCAGCTCGCGGTCATAAGTTTCCGTCCAAAGGTGAAAGCCGCTGCGCGCATTAACCAATTCGGCGGTAATACGAACGCGATTACCCTCGCGTCGCAAACTTCCTTCAAGCACATTCTCAACGTTTAGCTTTTCCCCAATCTCCCTCGCGTTCACGCTCTTCCCTTTGAAGGAAAATGACGAGGTGCGGGCAACGACGCGCAGTCCATCGACTTTTGCCAGGGCTTCGAGAATCTCCTCGCTCATACCCTCGCAGAAATATTCCTGATCTTTTGCCTGGCTCAGATCGAGGAATGGTACCACCGCGATACTTTTTTCTGGAGGATTAAACTGCGACGCTCGGAAGAGTTCGCCGCGAAATAACCAAATCGCAGCCGCGCCTAAAAGGAGACCGGCAACGGCCGTTCCAACCAGTTTGGGGCTCCAGGATCGCCATAAAGGCACAGCGGCGGCGCGTTCCAACTCAGCCGTGAATTCCAATTTGTGGCGGAGATCTTTGAGCGCCTCAAGCAGCTCGTGTGCGCTGTGATACCGTTCCTCACGATCTTTGCGCAGCGTTTTGCTGATAATCTGCTGAAGCTCACCGGGAGTGTGCGCAACGTAACTAGTGAGCGGTGGTGGCTCCATCTCAAGAATCGAAGTCATCGTCTCTGTTGGTGTCTCGCCGGTAAACGGCGCATGCCCCGTTATCATCTCGTAAAGAACTGCGCCGAGACTCCAGATATCGGTGCCTTTATCAACCTGCGCGCCGCACGCCTGTTCCGGCGACATGTAACGAACGGTTCCCAGTATCGACCCCAGATTGGTCTCAGCGAGTGCCATCGATCCTGTCCCGTCCGCCGTAGCCTCGGCGAAGGCGGATTCGGCAAGCTTGGCAATCCCAAAGTCGAGCACTTTTACGTATCCGTCCGGACGGAGCATGATGTTCTCCGGCTTAATATCGCGATGGACAATGCCGGCTTCGTGCGCGGCGGCGAGCGCACTCGCCACTTGGATCGCGACGTCAACAGCTTCACTCAACTCCATTCGCCAGCGCATCAGACGTTGACGTAGTGTCTCGCCTTCGATCAATTCACTGGCTATGTACTGCGTTTCGTGATCCTCGCCGATCTCGTAAACCGTCAAGATATTTGGATGATTGAGTCCAACGACGGCGCGCGCTTCCTGTTGAAACCGCTTCAGGCGCTCGGCGTCGCCGGTAAAGCGAGTCGGCAAGAGTTTGAGTGCGGCCTTGCGGCCCGCTGTCATGTCGGTGGCCAGATAGACTTCACCCATCCCGCCGGTGCCGATCCGTTTAGAAAGTTTGTAGTGACCGATGGTGCGACCGACGAGCAAATCAGGTTGCCCATTTTGAATAATCCTCGTGGCCAGACCAACAGCTGACGTTTCAATGAAGCTGCCTGCTCGTTGACGTGAAGCCAGGAGCGCTTCAACTTTACAGCGCAAAGGCTCATCCCCTTCGCAGGCTCTGTCCAGGAATGCGCCGATCTGGTCCGGCTCTTGATCCAGCGCTGCACGAAAGATTTCCTCAATCGTTTGTAACCGCGCCGGCGTCATATTCTACCTGCGGGAGAAGTTTAGTGCATCTGACGAGGAGTGCGATCTCAAAACCCGCCTTCGCCAAGGCTTCGGCGTGGCAGGCCCGTCTCCGCCTTCATCTTTTTCGCGCTAGCTTTGGAGTGCGCACGCGTCCTCGCGTCGCTTTTCAGATACTAAAAACCTTCGCGAAAGAGAGCAGCTGTGATAGCAAACTCGCATGCGCGAGAGTTGGCCACACGCGCCACCACATTACTTCACGCCTCGTGGCACTTACATCATTACCGCGGCAACGCTGGATCGAAAACCGCTCTTTGATTCGCGCGCAAAAATGGCTCTTTTACGCGATACAACTTTCGAACTGGCGAAAAGCTACGGA
>QHPP01000058.1 GCA_003219125.1 Verrucomicrobiota bacterium | reverse complement strand
GGCGATACGGCTCAACCGTATTGATGGTACTCGCGGCCGGCGAGTGATGTATGAATTCTGGGATACTCACTTGACGTTCGAGAAATCCTGGCTCGCGCGATTGAACTATGTCCATCAGAACGCGGTGAAACACGGCCTGGTTCCGCTGGCGAATCAGTACCCATGGTGTTCGGCGCCTTGGTTTGAAACCAACGCGCGAACCGGGTTTCTAAAATCAGTCTACTCGTTCAAGACCGACCGGATCAAAGTACCCGACGATTTCTGAGTGGACTGGTCGTGAAATGTCGAGGAGCAGCAAAAGCGATGCGAGGACGCATCGCACTCCAAAGCACTTCGTGCGAAATCTAAGGGGGATGCCTGTTCTGTTTCGCGTGAGCTTTGGGAGTGCGCACGCGTCCTCGCGTCGCTTTTGGACCGTTAGCCGCCGCTATGCAATTCCGTGTACAGCCATAGCTTGGCAAATTCCCAGTCACGTCTCACCGTTACAGGTGAAATCTTGAGCACTTCTGCCATCTCGTCATAGTTGAGCCCGCCAAAGTATTTTAGCTCGACTACTTGCGCCTTTCTTGAGTCGAGTGCGGCCAGTCTTTCCAATGCCTCGTGCAGATCAACAATTTCCTTTGATTCCTCCGGTGAGACAAGCGCTGCTTCGTCCAATTCTACCCTGAGCGCGCCGCCACCGCGCTTTTGGGCCCGGGAACTCTTAGCGTAATTGACCAGGATCTGGCGCATTGCTCGAGCGGCGATGGCGAAGAAGTGTGCGCGGTTCTGCCAGCTTGGCTTGGTTTGATCGGCCAGGCGCATATAAGCCTCGTTGACCAGCGCCGTCGTTTGCAGTGTGTGTTCGGGACGTTGTCCCTCCATAAAATGATGAGCGAGGCGTCGGAGTTCTTCATAGACCAGCGGGGTTAACTCTGCCAGGGCGCCATTGTCCCCGTGACTCCATTCCGCCAGGAGCTGGGTCACTTCATGTGGAGAGACCGAAGGTGTAGGCATAGCTCTTTCCGGTAGCCTATCACCCACAGAAATTCTCTGCACGCGGAAGCTTTTTCCGAAAAACCCTCGATTCAGATGATCACTTTTCACCGCCGTTCTTGTTTATGGGAGTGAAAGGAAACTACAGAGTCAGGAAAAAGATGAACAAGACATTAGCCGAGAAGGCGGCGCGTGCCTCTCGTTTCCCGGAGAGACTAATGGACCCCTAAATTAGAAAGCAGAACTATGAATAACAAACTAACGGAAAGGAAATTAAGACCTAGAATTGGTCTCACACGTCATTTAATAGGCGGCGTACTATGTTTAGCAGCTATCAGTCTAATCTGCGCGCGCGCGTCGGCGCAGAATCTGTTTGCCACGGACTACCTCAATATCGATGAGTTCACTCCAAACGGAGTGCAAAGCATCTTTGCCTCCGGTTTGAATAATCCTTTGGGTCTAGCCTTTGACAAGGCTGGTAACCTGTTTGTCGCAGATACGGGGACATCTACGGGGACCGGTGCCGTCTATAAATTTACTCCGGCTGGAGTGCGAACCACCTTTGCCTCCGCTTTGAATTTTCCATATGCTCTGGCCTTTGACAGCCAGGGCAATCTGTTTGTGGCGGCGGATGACGTCACCATCTATAAATTTACTCCAACTGGAGTCCGAACCACCTTTGCCACTGTGCAGTTGGCTGCATACGGTCTGGCGTTTGACAGGGCAGGCAATCTGTTCGTGGCTGCAGGGTTCAGCTTCGTCAACAACGACCACGCAGGAACGGTCTATAAATTTACTCCGACCGGGGTACGAACCACCTTTGCCTCCGGTTTGAATTCTCCAATTGCTCTGGCCTTTGACAGCCAGGGCAATCTGTTTGTGGCAGATCAAGGCTACGGATACGACGTTCTCCACGACGCGGCCGTTTATAAGTTTACTCCATCAGGGCTGCGAAGCACTGTCGCCTCGGAAAACGATCAAGTTCCAGTAATTCCGAGCGGTCTGGCTATTGACGGTGCGGACAATCTGTTTGTCTCCGAGTATTGGGTCAGCGGCAACATTCTTAAGTTTACCCC
>QHPP01000057.1 GCA_003219125.1 Verrucomicrobiota bacterium | reverse complement strand
TTGAGCGAATCAGCGCGCGCGAAGCTGGGAGCCCGAGTTCAAGGCCGGGCACTTGGGGGATCACGAGCTAAAGGGCTTCGAGGGCAAATGTGCCTTTTTCGCCGCCTGATTCGAAAATAATCAACGGATTAGCTATTACGCAGTTAAATCTCGGACATCGCGAAAACGAAAGCCAAAGATTTACTCACACTTCCCCGGCGAAGCGACCTCAGTCTTTTTTTGCGTCAGTTGGCGTGTTGGCGGATTGGTTCTCTAACCAGTGGATCGGGACCAAGAATTGGCCGCGCGAGAAAAGTCTTCCTATGCCACGATCAGTTTGGCTTATAGCACGCTGATTACAAGGTAATGCTCCAGAGCCGTGGTCAATACCTGGCCCACTTCAATCAGGAAGAACGTACAAAGGCTGCCTTCGAAAAGGCGAAACTATTCGAGTGAGAACCACGGATAACACGGATTTCACGGATTCGGAAGCACACGCGTGCGCTACCCGATCCCATTTGCGCTGGAAGACTATCTTCCAGCCGGATTCGAGATCTCGTCGCTTGCGCCGAGATACTCCCAACGCTGGAGCGCGATCGGAACATTCCCATTCTTCCAGACGAAATCGTGGAAGGCACGAAGGTTGAATTTGTCGCTTTGTTGCATCCGCGCATCGGCGAGGAATTTCGTAATTTGGAGTTTGCCGATCTGATATGTGAGGGCCTGGCCGGGGCCGGTGGAAAACGCGATCGCTTCCTGCCGCGCGGTTTGTGCGTCCATCGGAACTTTTTCCTCGAGATACTTGGCAGCTTCCTCTAACGAGAATTGGCCAAGCGCCAATTTCACGTCCACTTCCACCCGGAGCGCGCGCAGCCGCATGAAATTGTAAATAATCTCGCGCGTGTGCGGGCTGTCGTCGAACAAACCATTCTGCAACATCATCTCCTCGGCGTAAAAGCCGATCCCTTCGTTGGCACCAGAGTCGTAATAATGCCGCCGAATCGGATCTTCGTGCTTCCAGGAAAGGCAAAGTTGGAAATAATGTCCGGGAATTCCTTCGTGAACCGTGAGCGGTCGCGGGTCCTGGGCGGTAGCGGATAGAAAATAGCCCGCCTTCGGAGAAGGTTCGGTGACATAGCGGCAGCCGTTGTCCTGCAAACGCGATGCCGACGTGAAGTCAACCATCGAGGCGAAGTCTTGGACGGGACGAAGATAATCCGGCATCGGACGCTGGATGAAGTGCTGGACCCAGCCGGGCACGGTGAGAATCCCGTGTTTCTCGAGGAACTCGCGAACCTGTGATTCCTTGGCGGCAGCATCTCGTATCCAGCTATCGGTATCCTTCGCGAATTGAAGGGGCGGCACACTTTTATTCCGTTCTTTCTCGTAGCTTTCGAAGGCTACCGCCCGATTCCATTCCTCTTGCCCGTTCGCCAAAATTTGTTCCGGCGAATAAGGATAGAGAGCGACATTTTTGAGAAAGAAAACGTAGGCGTCACGCCCGAGCGCGGTTTCTTTTGGCGACGACGGCAGTCGATCCTGCAAAGTTGCTCGAAAATGTTCCAGCGCATCTGCCGCACGATTGGTTGCCCCGTTCAATTCTTTTTCCTCAAGAGTCGTTACGGGACGTAACGACGTCGCCATTTTGCGCAGTCGCTCCCGCACACCCTCGAGCGCTTGAATCGCCACAGTCGTGAATGGTCCCGGGGCTTTGTCGAGATTTTCAGAACCTTGCTGCAGGATCGATGGAACATTTTCGATACGCGTCAAAATTTCACGACTGTGTGCTTCGTCGTATGGTCCGGGCACGGTCAGCGCTTCCACAATCGGGGTGAGGGTTTGCTCGATATAAAAATTCGGATCGCGTTTCCAGCTGGGATTCACCTCCAATTCCCAGTGCACTCGCGACAACGCCGAACCGATCAGCCGATAATCAACTTGCTGCGGGACTGGCCAACCGCTGGCATCGATTTTCTGGTAACGCGCGTCGAAATCTTTCAGGTCGCGGCCACGTTTGTCGATTGCGGCCGCCGACCAATCGCGCACTCCGCCGGGACGCTCGAGGCGATTGACGTCGTCTCCGGTAAACGGCGCATATTTCACGCGCCAGCTCCAAAAGTCGCTCGACAACTTGTCAAGTGTGTCGTTGATCGGGGTTGCTGACGGGGTTTGCCCCCGGATGCCACACGGCAACATCAGCAGAAGGAGAACGAGGAACTTTCGCATCATCTGCGCCGATTTGTCGGAAACTTGTTTCGTTGTCAACCGCCGCTGCCGCTTCTTAGCAGCGAGGTCTCTTGAATTTTATCGGAATAGCGAGCGAATGCTTCTCGGAAAACGTGCGTCAGATTCGCGTCATGCCAGATGATCATGTCAGTGTCGTTTCTCTTACGATTATCATTCTGCCAGCCTTCGTTCCACCAGCAAAAGCCAATAATTGCGGGCCATTTCTCCGAAAAAATATCTGCAAGGGCGCTACGCGCCCATTCTGCGGCATCGCAGTGTTTGTTGTGCAAATCGCAACCAAACTCCGCGATGATAATTGGTTTGCCCGGTGCGATTTTGAGCAAACGAGGGTATGCTTCACGCATCTTAAATGCGAAATTTTCCGCGCCATCTTCCATTCGTGGCGTGGTCGGACCGTAAGCGCTCAACGCCACCCAATCGCAATACTTTTCACCCGGAAAATAATTCTCAAACGCGTTCCACTTTTGCTCCGGCTCATCCAGCCAGTTCACGTGCCAGACCCACTGCAGATTGTCTGCGCCTTCCGCCCGCATCAAATCAACGATGCGACGGTATGCGGCAATGTATTTCGCGGGTCCAAGCTTGGTGCCACCGTTCCATTTGCCATTCCAACTAAACCATTTTCCGTTCGGCTCCGTTCCCCATTCAATTAGGATTGGCCCACCGAAATCTTTCGCCGCGCGTGCCCAAGCGCGGAGATCTCGGTCAAAATCCCCCGCAACGATTTTATCGAGCGTAAAAACTTTTTCGGAATGCAGTTGATCGACGTCGGATCGCAACATTAGGCGTAGGTACGGGATCTTTCCCAATTGGCGAATCCATGAACAGGTCGTTTCTGGAAATTTGCGCGATTCGAACCAGTTATCGGAGAAATAAACCCACGCCGTTTTTGCTCCGACCGCTTTCTCGTAACGCTCAACATCTTGCGGTGAAACATCGTGCTCGGTCGGATCGTGCGTGTCGGTTCCTATCCCGCCGAAATAAAATCCGTGATAGAGTTTTCCCGCCGGCGGCTGTGCCACGGGACCGCCGAGAGCTGTGACTGCTGCAAACGTCATCCCGAACGCAACGAAGCAAAGTCGAAGGATTCCGCGGCGCGACGAAATGGCAGGCCTTTCGCTCAGCATGACCCGCACTGTAGCGGCGGTCTATGACCGCCGAAACTCATACCGGACGCGGTCATCCGACTCCGTCCACTACGGCGAGACGAGTAGACCGCCGCGACGGATTGGCTCAGGACGACGATCGGCTAAGTCGCCATCGTGTCGCGAAACAGCTTGATGCGGTCGTGCGCGCTTTGCACTTCGGCATACTGACGCAAAATAATTTCGCGCACGGGTGCGGCGAGATTTTCCTCCTCCATCGCCTGTTCATATTCCTTGACCGCCGAATCTTCGCCTCGCTCACACTCGGCCAGGACCGCGTGGTCGTCGCGTCTCGCAATGGCGGACTTAAGATTGATCCAGGCCCGATGCATCGCACCGGCCGCGCTACCGCTGTCCTCGGGTTTGCTTTCGCCCAGGCCCACGGCCTGGCTCTGTAATTCACCGGCAAAACGGGCACGCTGCAGCGAATACTCGTTGAAAAGCGACTTAAGTTTCGGATCTGCCACTGCTTCCGCTGCCTGACGAAAGCCTTCCTGTCCGTCCTTCAGCGTTTCGATGAGATCGTTGATTGTCGAGATTGTTTCCTTTTGTGTAGCCATACCACCGTTTCGCGTGCGGTTGGCATTTCGCGTTCATCATTCCTTGCGCGACGTGCGACAGGTCGTAATTTTTCTTATGAACAAAAAAGGGAAGGACTTAACAAAGGAACCGCCGCGCAGTCCGAAAACGCGGGTGGGCGGCTACGCCATTCTGGGGCGCACGATCGATAAATGCCGTGCGCTGCTTTGGGGCAACATCGGCGAATACCATTTCGATTGTCCGCTCGACAATATGCTCTTCGGTTTCAAGGGCATTAAGGGCGATGATTTCAAAGCGTTCGTCGAGACCGGCGCGAGTGACGACGAAATTGCGAGGTGGGTCGATCGCAACGGCGCTCCGAAAAGCGAAGAGGAAAAGTGGGCTTGGAGTGAGGAAACGTTGAAAGTAAATCCTTACCAGGATCCGGAGAAACGCGATTGGTACGTCGAACAGTTGCAACCACTCGGCCTCGATCCAAAAACGACACCATTGTTCGATTGGCTGGAGACCGACGACAAAGTGAGTTACAAAAAAGCGGCGTAACTTTCGAGCAGGAATTGAAAGTTGGAGGGGCGCGCGTTGTCGCGCCCTTTTTTTATCGATAACCATCCACCTGCCGTCATCCCGAGCGATAGTGGAGGGGTCCGTTGCGTAAGCTTAAAGGTTTCATGGCAGGATCCTTCGGCTTCGCTCGGAATGACAAGTCCGCGTAGCCTCGCTCCGCCCTCCAAAAACGAATTCTCGTTGACAGATTGTTCAATCAAAACATGGGCATTTCCCTGAAGCCACAGCACTTGAATCGCTATCGTCAGATCGGTTGGCTATTAGCGAAATACGGACGTTCCGACCTGGTAAAAGAAAGCGGCCTTGAAGAAACGCTGGCGACTGAAGAACGTGCAAGGCCGAAGGAAGCGGCCAAGGCCGACGAGTTGGCCGCGGATTTGGAGAAACTCGGTCCAACCTTTGTTAAGCTCGGACAGTTGCTCTCCACCCGGGTGGAATTGCTGCCGCGTCCTTATCTCGACGCGCTCTCACGTTTACAGGATGAAGTCGAACCTTTCGGTTTCGACGAGGTCGAGAAGATCGTGACCTCAGAGCTCGGAGTCAGAGTGTCGAAAGCATTTTCCGAATTCGAATCAACGCCGACGGCTTCGGCTTCCCTGGG
Organism: Verrucomicrobiota bacterium; assembly: GCA_003219125.1. GTDB lineage: Bacteria > Verrucomicrobiota > Verrucomicrobiia > Chthoniobacterales > UBA10450 > AV69. The sequence goes on along the minus strand of QHPP01000057.1, from coordinate 1,743 downwards.
GCAGCTACATCTTGCTCGTTTGCGCGATGGCCGACCCGTGGCGGTGAAAGTGCAGCGCCCGAACATTCGCGAGCAGATGGTGGAAGATCTCGATGCGCTCGGCGAGATCGCAGAGTTTCTCGATAACCACACCGAGTTCGGCCAACGCTACGAGTTCACCCGTATGCTGGAGGAGCTGCGAAAAAGTCTAATGCGTGAGCTCGATTACCGGCAGGAAGCGCACAACCTGCTGGCCTTGCGCGAACAGCTCAAAGATTTTCCACACCTGATCGTGCCGGCGCCGATCGAGGATTACAGCACGTCGCTGGTGCTGACGATGGAATACGTTCCAGGCATCAAAATCACGGAGATGAGTCCGCTGGCGCGGATGGAGTTCGATGGCGAGATGCTGGCCGAAGAACTTTTTCGCGCTTATCTCGATCAAATCCTGGTCGAAGGGTTCTTTCACGCCGATCCGCATCCGGGGAATGTTTTCCTGACGCCGGATCATCGCATCGCATTGCTTGATCTTGGAATGGTCGGGCGAATCATGCCGCGTTTACAGGAAGATTTGTTGCAATTGTTGCTCGCAATTTCCGAAGGTCAGGGCGAAGACGCTTCCCAAATCGCGATTAAAATCGGCCAGCCTCGCCGTGACTTCGATCAGTCCGAATTCAGCCGCCGCATTTCCGAAATCGTGGGACAGCAAAAGACCGCCACGATCGAGCAAATGCAGGTGGGTCGGCTCGTTCTCGAAGTGACCCGGTGCGCGGCCGAATCTCAGATTCGCGTTCCGCCCGAGCTAACAATGCTCGGCAAAACTCTGCTCAACCTCGATCAGGTCGGTCGCGCGATCGCGCCGCAGTTCGATCCGAATGCGTCCATTCGCCGCAATGCAGCGGAGATTTTACGGCAGCGGGTGGTCAAAACTTTATCACCCGGAAATTTATTCAGTGGAGTTCTCGAAGTAAAAGACTTGCTTCAACGATTGCCGGCGCGCTTGAACAGATTCTTCGATGCGTTGGCCAATAATGAATTCAAAGTGTCAGTCGATGCCATCGACGAGAAAACATTAATCGTCGGATTCCAAAAGATCGCCAACCGGATCACAGTTGGACTAATCATTGCAGCCCTGATCATCGGCGCCGCGCTGTTGATGCGGGTGGAAACGAATTTTCGCATCTGGGGGTATCCCGGGTTGGCGATTATATTTTTCCTTTGCGCCGCAGGCGCCGGGATTGTTCTGCTTTTGAACATTCTCTTCTACGACAAGTCAAAGGGTGATTGAACGGCGCGCGAGCCTGAATCGGCTTCCGGTTTCGTCAAACTGAAAGACTCTGTTATGAAAATGATCCTCTTCGCGTTGATCTCATTTCTCGTTGGCGGTTTTCTTTCCGCCCAAACACCGACGCCAGCGCCGATCTCGAAAATCCCGCCGAAGATTCCAGTACGCGATTTTTTCCGCAATCCGGTCAGCCGCGGGTATGACCTTTCGCCCGACGGTCGGATGATTTCCTTTCTCCAACCGTGGGAATCGCGTCTCAATATTTTTGTTCGCCCGGTCGGTGGCGGTGAGGCGCGCCGCTTAACCTCGGAGAAAGACCGCGACATTCAGCAATATTTTTGGAAGGGAAACGATTTCGTCATTTACGCAATGGACGATCGCGGGGATGAGAATTTTCATCTCAAGCGGGTGAAGGTGAAGGACGGCGAGGTCAAGGATCTGACGCCGTTTCCGAAAGTGCGTTCCGAGGTAGTCGATGA
>QHPP01000245.1 GCA_003219125.1 Verrucomicrobiota bacterium | reverse complement strand
GATCTGCTGCGGCGCATCTTCCAGAAAATCAAATGCCACCAGCATTTGCGGTAGCGCGCTCGGAAAGTGCGCCAACTGCCGCGCGAAAGCGTTGACCGTTTCCTGTGCACGCGCCAGCAATCCGGTGTCGTTTCGTATTGCTGCGAGTCGCGCCAAATTCAGCGCCGCCACCGAGCTGGCGGCCGGTTCGGCGCTATCGTTGTCCTCTTTCATCCGCAGCAAAATATTGCTGTCGTGACCCGTGACCGCAAAGTAGCCCCCGCTTTCGGTGTCCCAGAAAAGCGCGTCCATCTGGCGCTGCAATTTGAGCGCAAATTTTAGCCAGCGGGTTTCGAACGACGCTTCATAAAGATCAAGCATGCCTTGAATGACGAAGGCATAATCATCGGCGAATCCCTCAATTTCGCCGCGGCCTTTGCGATAACTGCGGAACAAAATCTCACGCGACTCATCATAAAGATTGACGCGAATAAACTCCGCTGCCCGCGTCGCGGTTTCCAGATAAGAGACGTTATCCAATACCTGGGCGGCACGCGCGAAAGCAGAAATCATCAAACCATTCCAAGCCGCGATGATTTTGTCGTCCAGATGCGGACGAGGACGTTTATTGCGAATCGAAAATAATTTTTGCCGGCCCTGCGCCAGCAATCGTGCGACTGAGTCCCCCTCTTTATCGTCCACAGGCGGGACGCCTGTGCTACGGAATCGCGCTGTCTCGGCGATCGAATGTCGCTCGATCAAAATGTTTTTGCCGACAAACTCACCATGAGGATCGGCTCCGGCGGGAGCATTTCCGTTTTCTTCAACGCCGTAATGAAATGAAAACACCCGCGCGTCTTCACCAAGCGCATCGTCGATTTCCTGTTTCGTCCAAACGTAAAATGCACCTTCCGCGTTTTTTCTGTGACCGGAATCGGCGATCCCGGCTGCAAGTGGGCTGTCCGCGTCTTCGGCCGAATAGAATCCGCCCTCCGGCGAAGTCATATCCCGCCGGACGTAATCAAGAATGTCACGCGCAGTTGCTGCGAATTCCGTATCGCCAGTGATTTGAAAAGCATCGAGATAAGCTCTCGCCAACTGCGCCTGGTCATACAGCATTTTCTCGAAATGCGGCACGTGCCAGTGCGCGTCGACGGAATACCGATGAAATCCACCGCCGATGTGATCGTGCATTCCACCAGACGCCATCTTTCGCAATGTCAGCAAGACCATTTCCAAGGCGTGCTGCCCGGAATCCGAATCCGGATTGCGTGCGTGGAGCCGCGTCAAAAAATTGAGCGTGACGGGGCGTGGAAATTTTGGCGCGCTACCAAAGCCGCCCTCGCGTGCATCAAAAGTCCGCGCGAATTGCTGGTAAGCCGATTCCAAAATGGCGGCATCGATTCTTCCGGCTGACGTTTGGTCTTTGGCGGCTTCGCGCAGCGCATCGACGATGTTCGCTCCCTGGTTCGAAATTTTTTCGCGATCGTCTTTCCAGGTTTCTGCGATCCGTTGTAAAACTCTCTTGAAAGCGGGCTGACCAAATCGGTCTTCTGGTGGGAAATACGTTCCGCCGACAAACGGTTCCAGATGCGGCGTAAGCCAAACGCTCATGGGCCAGCCGCCGCCGCCGGTTGTCGCCTGGACGAAAGTCATGTAAACGCGATCCACATCGGGCCGCTCTTCGCGATCGACTTTAATGTTCACAAACTCGCGATTCATGATTTCGGCCGTGGCAGCATCTTCGAAGGACTCATGCGCCATGACGTGGCACCAGTGACAGGTGGAATAACCGATTGAGAGAAAAATCGGTTTGTCTTCCCGCCGCGCCTTCTCGAACGCCTCCTTTCCCCAGGGAAACCATTCCACCGGGTTCTGCGCGTGCTGCAGAAGGTAGGGCGACTTCTCGTTAGCGAGTCGGTTCGCGCGCTTCTCCACGGCGATGTTGTCCAATGCCACCCATCACTTTCTTGTCATTCCCAGCGAAGTCGAGGAATCTCTTACCTTCTGTCTGAGCAGAAATTAGAGATGTCTCGACTTCGCTCGACATGACAAGAAATGGACGTAGCGCACCTTATTTTGCTTTTCCTCGCTATCGGCGTCATTGCGTTCCTCTATTCCTGCGTCGGTCACGCCGGTGCGTCCGGCTATATCGCCGTGATGACGCTGTTCGGGCTCGCAACCACAACCATTCGGCCAACCGCGTTGGTATTGAACATCCTGGTTGCGATCATCGCGTCTTTTCAGTTTTGGCGAGCCGGACATTTCTCATGGAAACTATTTTGGCCGTTCGCGCTCCTCTCAATTCCGGCGGCCTACTTCGGTGGTTATCTCCAGTTACCAGCTGGAATTTTAAGAATCATCATCGGACTCGTGCTGCTCTTCTCCGCCGTCCGATTGTTTTTTCGTCGTGGCGATCCTCCGGCAGTCGTCCCCCCACCCTTGCCCACCGCGCTCGCGGTTGGTTCGGGTATCGGATTTCTCTCCGGCCTAACCGGCACCGGAGGAGGGATTTTTCTCACACCTCTTTTACTTTTTTCCAAGTGGGCGAAAACAAAACAGGCGTCGGCCGTCTCCGCGTTATTTATTTTGGTAAATTCAATTGCGGGCCTGGCCGGGTTTATTAGTGCCAGACAATCCATCCCGGCATTGGCAGTTATTCTTTCCGCCGCCGCAATCATCGGCGGCGCGATTGGTTCGCATTTAGGAAGCCGTAAGTTTCCGGTTCGGACCATTTCGATCTTGCTCGCAACTGTCCTTGTCATCGCAGGCTGCAAATTAATTTTCACGCGCTGAATTAGCTGGAATACAGACTTTTCAGTCTGTGCGCCCAGCAGAGATTCTCTCTGCTCTCTCTTCGCAGCGGGTTCGGAAGTTCGCTCGGCGTACAAGGCAACTTGACTGCGTTTCGGCTGCCCACGCCAGCACCGCCTCTGTAGTGGCACCCGTGTCGGGTGCTTGGCTTTGCAGCCGACACGGCTGCCGCTACAGCGGGTCCAATCGAGGGGCATTCTTCGGTGACCAGGGATTTTTCTTAAAATCGACCGCAATGATCGCATCGCGGTAACGCAGCAAAACTTTCCGAAACTGCGCCAGGTCGAGCGCCTGAAATTCATTTGGTAGATCCTCCAAATTTCGTAATGCCAGCTCGAACAATCGCGTGGCCGGTGGCAAACGCCGGCTATGTTTGGGATGCGATGGTTGCTCGAAATTTTTCTGCAAATGAACGAACGCGCCCGCTGCCTGAATCAGCGCCTGGTAAAAACGCGCCAGCTCCGCGTTTTTTTCCACCAGCCAAAGTTGTTCGAGCACATCGTGCGCTTCGTAATATTTTTGCGCATTCCACAATTGAAAAAATGCGCTGTAATAATTTTGCGACGCCCCCTCCGTGGACCCAGACTCAAGCGAACGCACAAAATCCGAAATCCGCTCGCGTTTATTCATTGGAGGCATAACTTCGGTAAAGCAAAGAAATGGGCAATCGCTTGAGATGACACGATGACGCCGTTGCTCGTCGCTCTCCTGCTCGTGATCGTCGCAGGATTAGTCGTCTGCTCCGCTCTTTTCTCCGGCTTGGAGACCGCCCTCTTCGCTCTCCGCCGCCATCAGCTACGCCGTCTCGAATCCAATTATCCCGCGCTTGCCGGGTTTGTGCAAAAGTTTCGCGAAAATCCGCGCCGTGTCCTCGCGGTCATTCTCCTTGGGTCCGCGTTCGTGAATGTTTTTCTCATCGTCATTTGTCTGGCTTTGCTCTGGGAAACACCCCGTGCCACCCCGTTACCACCATGGCTGATTGCTGTCTCGCTCTTCGCCATCATCGTTTTTTTCTGTGATTTGCTTCCCAAGCTTGTCGCACTTTCGGCGCCTTATCGCCTTTCCACCCTCGGCGTTTTCACTTTGCGCGCGTTAATGCCGCTGCTCGAAACCGTCGGGAGCACCTTGGAAATAATCAGCGCCGCCATCGTCGAGCTGGTCACGCCCCGGCACATTCGCACTCGCCCGCATTTGTCCGATGAAGAACTCGAAACCCTGGTTCGGATCGGTGCCGAGCAAGGCACGCTCCAGGAAGCCGAAGGCGAGATGATCCAGGAAGTGTTCAAGTTGGGCGACAAAACTGCGAAAGACGTTCTCACGCCGCGCGTCGACATGTTTGCCCTACCCGATAATCTCACAAATGAAGACGCGATTGCGCAATTGAAAACGCGACGGCATCGTCGCGTCCCGGTCTATGCCGATTCCCCCGACAACATCCTCGGCATTATCGAAGTAAAATCGTTCCTCCTCCATCCGGACCCGCATTACACCGAGACGATGGTGCCGCCGTCCTTCGTGACCGAAACAATGCGCGCGCTCGATTTGCTGCGCAGTTTTCTGACGCGGCAACAAGGCATGGCCATCGTGGTGGATGAATTTGGCGGCACTGAAGGCATCGTCACCATCTCCGATATTATCGAAGACATTCTCAGCGACGCCGCTCCCCTCGGTGACACCGACCTCGACATCGAACCACTGGCGGAAGGTCGCTATCTCGTGAATGGCAAAGCGCGCCTCGATGATTTGAGCGAGCGACTGGGATTCGATTTCGATGCTTCCGGCATCAACACCATCGGTGGCTACGTCTTTAACCAACTCGGCCGTGTTCCCGAAGTCGGCACGGAATTGGAAACGCCGCGCCTGAAAATCACCGTCCGCCGCGTCAATCGCCGGCGAATCGAGGAATTGCTTCTCGAGAAAACGGTTTGCGCGGAATGTGATAGCGATAACGGAGAACTTCCATGATCTGGCTTCTGGTCGCGCTTTGTTGGATCATTTCATTTCTCTTCGCCGGAATCGAAGCGGGCCTTCTCGCGCTTGATCCGGTCCGGCTGCGGCATCGCGCCAACAGCGGTGATCACGGCGCGCGCCGACTGCAAGAAATGCTCAAGGAGTCCGACCAATTGCTCGTCACCGTCCTGCTCGTGACGAATGCCGCGGACATCACTGCCCTCATTATTCTGACCCACGAACTCGTCCTGCGTTTGGGTTGGATCGGCTACCCGATTGCCGTTGCCATCGCGCTGCCGGTTTATCTTTTCCTCCTCGGCGTTCTGCCGAAATCATTGTTCCGCCGCTTTCCATTGCGCGCGGTCGCGCGGCTTTCCGGTTTGCTCGAGCTGACCACAAAGTTGTTGTGGCCATTGCACGCCATCGGCGCATTCATCGAACGCACCGTTTTTGCACGCGCTAAAAATCCGCCACGTCTCTTCGCCGGACGTGAAGAGTTAAAAATGATCGCCGTCCAAAGCGAAGAAAGCGGCGCGCTCAGCTCCACCGAACGGGCGATGATTCATAACGTCGTCGACTTCACCTCCGTCAAAGTACGCGATGTCATGGTCCCCTTTGAAAAAACCTTGTCGTTTAATCCGGATGACTCTCCAAAACAAGTTTTGGAAACGAGCGGGAAATCCGGAATCGATCGATTCCCCATTTTTGCCGACAACGCTGAGCCCCTCGGTCTAATTAACGTTTACGATATTCTTTTCGACACCGAACTATCGCGTCCGCTTCGCCACTACATGCGCCGAATCATTACCGCTTCGGAAAACGAGTCCGCTTATCGGGTAGTTCGCCGTCTCCGCGCCGCGCGCATCGGCCTGGCTGCGGTTGTCGATAGTCGGCAAAAATCCACCGGCATTGTCGCGTTAGAAGATCTCGTCCGCCAGCTCGTGCAAGGCTGAGCGATTTATTTGTAGTGCCGGGCTTGTCACCCGCATTTCCGGAGGGACGCGCGAACGCGCGTCCCTCCGTCAGACGCGCCTGGGAACGAAACGAACCATCCTATCCTCGAAATCCGCGGTTCCACCGTCATTCCTTCTCTTCCAAAAACTGCGCGGCCGCGATGAGCGCGACGTGGGTGAATGCTTGCGGGAAATTTCCAAGCAATCGTTTTTCGCGCGGATCGTATTCCTCCGACAACAAACCGAGATCGTTCTGTAACGCCAGCAGGCGCTCGAAAAATTCGTGCGCTTCTTCTTTGCGTCCTAGCCAATTCAGACAAATGGCGAACCAGAAGGAGCACGGCAAAAACACGCCTTCGTCTCCGGGCAAACCATCCACGTTTTCCTCCTGCGGCCGATAACGCAGAACGAAACCTTGCACCAGCAGATCCCGCTCGATCGCAGCGATGGTATTGCGTACACGTTCGTCTTCGATCGGCAGGAACCCGATCATCGGCATCATCAGCAAACTGGCGTCGAGCGCGTCGCTTTCGTAGTACTGGGTAAACGCTTTCACTTTCGGGTTGTAGCCGCGCTCGCAGACTTCGCGATGGATTTGATCGCGGATTTTTTTCCAGCGCTCTAGCTCGCCGTCCGCGGGCAGCCCAGCCTCTTCGATCAATTGCACGCCACGATGAAACGCCAGCCACGCCATCATTTTCGAGTGCGTGAAATGTTTGCGTCCGCCGCGCACTTCCCATATTCCTTCGTCCGGCTCCTGCCAATGCGATTCGAGAAATTTCAGCAGCGCTTTTTGTAACGCCCAATCCGTCTCTTCGATTTTGATGCCGGCCCGTTGCGCGTGATAAAGCGAACTCATCACTTCACCATAAACGTCGAGCTGAAATTGATTCGAGGCGGCATTGCCGACTCGGACCGGCCTGGAATTTTCATAGCCGGCCAGCCATTCGATTTCAAATTCCGGCAAACGCCGTTCGCCGTGCATGCCGTAGAGAATCTGCATCTGCGCCGGGCTACCCGCGATCGCGCGCAAGAGCCAGCCTCGCCACGAACGCCCTTCTTCTACAAAACCTGCGCGGGTCAGCGCGAAAAGGGTGAACGTCGCATCGCGCAGCCAGCAGTAGCGATAATCCCAATTGCGCACGCCGCCGATTTTTTCCGGCAACGAAGTTGTCGCTGCCGCCACGATTCCCCCAGTGGGCGCGTAGGTCAGACCTTTGAGGATGATGAGCGAGCGCACCACAGCGTCCTTCCATTTCCCTTTGTGTTCGCAGTATCCGGCCCAGTCCTTCCAATATTTTTCGGTGTCGCGCAGGGCATGCTCGGGATGGATGGCGCGCGGAGGTTTCTGATGCGACTGATACCAAGTTAAAACAAACGGCGCTCTCTCGCCTTGCGCGATTTCAAATTCCGCCACCGTTGTTAAATCTTCCCCGCGTGTTTCAATCGGCGTGCGTAGGACCAGCGCGTTCGGGCCCGCGATTGCTTCCAATCCGTCGCCGCATTTCCGCACCCACGGCACCACGTCGCCGTAATCGAAGCGAATGATCAGTTCCATGCGCAGTGCAACTTTTCCGCGCACACCCTCGACAATGCGCACGATGTCTGGATTAGCTCCACGTGGCGGCATGAAATCGATCAACCGCACCGTGCCTTCCTTAGTCTCGAATGTGGTTTCGAGAATTAAGGTGTGACCCCGATATTTTCGTGTCACTTCTGGCGATTCATCAACCGGCCCGATCAACCAGCGGCCATTTTTAGGTTCGCCTAGCAACGCCGCAAAACACGAGCCGGAATCAAATCGGGGAAAACAGAGCCAATCAACCGACCCGTTACGGCCGACCAGTGCCGCCGTCTGTGTATCGCTAAGGAATCCGTAGTCTTCGATTTTCACTTGAAATTGCTTCAAATTGTAGGGCGTTTCTGTGAAACGCCGCTTCCTTTTAATGGCGTCTATGTAGCCGCGGCTCTATGAGCCGCGTAACGAAGATACGCAAGCGCACGAGCTAACCCGCCTCACAGAGGCGCGGCTACAGATTCGACCAGCTGTTCAATCCCATCGGTTGTTAATCGAAACACTCGCCAATCATCCAACGAAACCGCCCCTAGCTTCTTGTAAAACTCAATCGCCGGCTCGTTCCAAGTCAGGACTGCCCATTCCATCCGCCCGCAACGGTGGTCGCGGGCGATCTTTGCCAGATGGACCAGCAAAGCGCGACCATAACCGCGACCACGCATTCCCGGTTTCACAAACAAATCTTCCAAATAAAGCCCAGGTCGGCCGAGCCAGGTGGAGAAGTTAAAGAAATAAACCGCGAACCCAACGGGATCGGTATTTTCAAATGCAATCACCACCTTCGCCGCCGACTCCGTGCCAAAAAGCACTTCATGCAAACCTTCCTCCGTGGCGACAACGTCATTGGGCGCGCGCTCGTAGGTCGCCAGATCACGGATCAATTGTAGAATGATTGGGATGTCCGCGATGGTGGCATCGCGAATTTCAAAATTTCTTTTGTTCATTTCTTTAAATCAGAGCGAGAGCGTCTATCGGCTAGAACTGCGGAAGATGTCCAACCTTTTAAGATAGCTGATGTAGCTGCCGCCGTCACTGGCGGCAGTTTCCGCGTAGCGGTCCCGAACGCTTTCGGGGCAGCTACAACATTGCTCGTGCTTCTACGCATAATCGCGTCCTCACGCCAAAAAATTGTAGGGCGTTTCCGTGAAGCCCCAAAGCATTCGGGGGCGACCTAATGAGGCACGCCATCGAAAACTTGCGCTCGTTCGCGTCTTGACAAAGCGAGCAAGCGAAGTCAATCGAGTACGGTGCCCTTGAATCGAAATCCGTTTTGCCTCAGCACGCGGCTGCTGCTGGCTGTCATCACGTCGTTCACGGGCATGATTGCGATGTCGGCGCGCGCCCAAGAACTGCCGTCCCTCATCAACGTCGTTGATTATTCCAAATTGCTCCCACTTCTGCCCGATGCTCCCGCGGGTTGGACAGCCGATAAACCGGAAGGCTCAACTACAGACGTTGGTGGATTTAAATTGACCAACGTGCATCGCGATTATCGCAAAGGAGAAAGCGATAAGGCGCCGACGACCGCGATCAGCATTCTCGATTCCGCGGCTAACCCTGATTATGTGGAAGCAACGACGGCGGCGTGGAATTTCACCACCACCTCGACCGACGGCTATTCCAAAGCCGTCACGGTCGATGGCAATCCCGGGTTCGAGACTTTCGAGAACGAAGGGAAACACGGCACCCTCTGGATCATGGTGGCGAAGCGCTATTTTCTGCAAATCGAAACCCAAGGGCAGGACCCGGCAGCACTTCAGGAATGGGCCAAGCGCGTTGACGCAAAAAAGCTCGCAACGATTAAGTGACATGCCGGAGGCATGTCATCCTGAGCGAAACGAAGGATCTCTCAAATCACGAGGCGCTCTGCTTTCAATTCAGCACCCAGCATTTACCTCTTCCTTCCCAGGCCTCACCAATCACCTCTCCAGCCCCTCTCCCGCCATTGGCACGAAACGAACCGGTAGGACAGCGCTCTGCTCTAATCGCCCATCCTTCTTTTCCAGAAGATAAAGTTCCTGCGCGAACTTCGCTCCGACCGGAATGATCATGCGCCCGCCTTCTTTCAGTTGATCGATCAATGCCGACGGCACACGCTCGGGCGCGCAAGTTACAATGACGGCATCGAACGGCGCCTGCTCGGGCCAGCCTTTGTAACCGTCGCCGGCTTTCACGTGCACATTCTTGTAACCGAGACGCTGTAATGTCGCTTCGGCATTTTTTGCCAGCGGCTCGATAATTTCGATCGAATAAACCTCGGCCACTAGCTCCGCCAGAATTGCGGCTTGATAACCAGAACCCGTCCCGATCTCCAGGACGTGATCAGTCGGTTTCGGCCGCAACTTTTCAGTCATGAATGCCACGATGAACGGCTGCGAAATGGTCTGATCATAACCGATCGGCAGCGGGCGATCCGTGTAACTTTCCGCCCGAAATTCTGCCGGCACGAATTCCTCCCGCGGCACTTTGCGCATCGCCGCCAGCACCCGCTCCTCCACCACACCGCGCATGATGATCTGCTCCTTCACCATACGCTCACGCTGCGCCGGGAAATCAGCAACCTGAGTCTGCGCCGGGTGACAGCTTGCGCAGATTAGCACTGCCGCAATCAAGGAGAGTCGCATGATCAATAATAATACGCAGCGTGATCGGGAAAAGACGCTGCTTCTCATGCAGCGTTCACTTCTGTTTCCGGGTAGCGCGCGCGTCTCGCGTGCAAACGCCAGTCCGGCTTGGACTTTCGGCGTCTCGCCCAAACAATCTCTCCGCAAAAAGTGCACGCTGACGAGACGTCATCGCCAACATGCGAGACACGTGCGCTACCTGAACACTGCAGCGACGTCTGCCGACGGCAATTTGTTTTCGACAAGCTGTCGAAAATCACAGGCAAGCTGCCTGCACTCCCAAATCGCAAGCGTCCCGCCAAACAGAGAACCATGCGAAATTCTCCGTGTCCTTCGTGTCCTTCATGGTTAATTTCACCGCCCAATAGATGGAAGAAGAACGCAAAACTCCTGAGATGCGCGCGCAGATGACCGAGATCGAACGTCTGCGTCATTCGACGGCGCATGTGCTGGCGACGGCGATTTTGAAGATTTGGCCGGAGGCGCAGTTCGCGGCCGGACCGCCAGTCGATAATGGTTTTTATTACGATGTTGATCTACCGCACCGCATCTCGCCGGAGGATTTCGAGAAGATCGAGGCCGAGATGAAGAAAGAGATCAAAGCGAACCATTCGTTCGAACGGATGGAAGTTTCGCGCGACGAAGCGCTCGAGCTTGGTAAGAAAGGACGGCTCGCGGCGCTGACCGATCGCGGCCAGCCGAGCAAGTTTAAGCTCGATATCATCGAAAACATTCCCGCTGACGAAAAAATCTCGCTCTATCGCAACGGCGACTTCATCGATCTCTGCGCCGGCCCGCACGTGATGCGCACCGGAAACATCGGCGCGTTCAAGCTCACCAGCGTCGCCAGCGCTTACTATAAAGGCGACGAGAAGAAACCACAGCTCCAGCGCATTTACGGCACCGCCTTCAAGACAAAGAAGGAACTCGATGACTACTTCGCCATGCTTGAGGAAGCGAAGAAACGCGATCATCGCAAGCTGGGGCGCGAGCTAGAGATTTTCGTTTTGGACGATGACGTCGGTCCTGGCTTGCCGATGTGGTTACCACGCGGCGCCGCCATCATCGAAGAACTCGAGAAGCTCGCAAAAGAAACTGAGTTCGCCGCCGGTTATCAACGCGTCCGCACTCCGCACATTGCCCGCGAAACGCTTTACAAAAAGAGCGGTCACCTTCCCTACTACGCCGAGTCGATGTTTCCGCCCATGGCGCTGGAAGATAGGCTTCCTAGCCTGTCTCGGCCGACAGGCTTCCAGCCTGTCGAAGAAAGCGATCGGCAAGATGCCGATCGGCCGAGTCAGGCTGGAAGCCCAACTTCCGATCGCTATTACCTTAAGGCGATGAACTGCCCGCATCATCACAAGTTGTTTGCGGCGGTGCCACGCAGCTATCGCGATCTGCCGCTGCGGCTGGCTGAGTACGGGACCTGTTATCGCTACGAACAGAGCGGCGAGCTGTTTGGATTGATGCGCGTGCGCTCGATGCAGATGAACGACGCGCATCTTTACATGACGCCGGAGCAGTTCGAAGCCGAGTTCAATGCCGTCAACGAGATGTATCTGAACTATTTCAAGCTCTTCGGGATCGAGAAATATCTGATGCGTTTCTCGACGCATGATCCGTCCAAGCTCGGACAAAAATTTGTCGATGAACCGGAGCTTTGGAAACAAACTGAGGCGATGACGCGCAACGTGCTGAAGAATTCCGGAATCAACTTTGTCGAAGTCCCGAATGAAGCGGCCTTTTACGGGCCGAAGATCGATGTCCAGGCCTGGAGCGCGATTGGACGCGAGTTTTCCATTGCGACCAACCAGGTCGATTTCGCGCAACCGCGGCGATTCGATCTTCGCTACAAAGATCGTGACAACGTCGATAAGGTCCCCCTCTGCATTCATCGCGCCCCGCTCGGCACGCACGAGCGATTCGTCGGGTTCTTGATCGAGCATTACGCCGGCAACTTCCCTCTATGGTTATCACCCGAGCAGGTGCGCATCTTAACTATCGGGGATGAACCTCAGCTACTCGACTACTCGGGCGCTATCCTGGATGAGCTGCGCGGTCATCAACTCCGCGCGGAGATCGATGCGTCGACCGATAAGATCAACGGCAAAATTCAGCGCGCCGAGCAAATGAAGGTCCACACCATGTTCGTCATCGGAAAGCGCGACATGGAAGCCGGCGTCATTAGCGTCCGCGTCCACGGCAGAGGCAACCTTGGAGCCAAGTCGCGAGGCGAAGCTATCGCCGATATTCTATCGTCGATCAGAGAACGGCGGTCCTAGGAACACGAAAGGGAAATCCCTGAGAGCCAATTCACCTGAAAAGAATGATGCAGTCACTCTTGAGCCTTAAGAAACACTTTGGGTACGACGCATTCCGGCCCTTGCAGCAGGAAATTATCAACGATGCGTTGAGTGGCCGCGATGTCTTTGCGTTGTTGCCGACCGGCGGCGGGAAGTCGCTTTGTTTTCAGCTGCCGGCACTGTTGCGCGAAGGGGTGACGATCGTGGTGTCGCCGTTAATCGCGCTGATGAAGGATCAAGTCGATGCCCTGCGGACGAGCGGAATCGCGGCGACGTTCTTGAATTCGACGCTCGCCGGCCATGAAGCACGCGAACGATTGCGCGGCCTCGATCGCAACCAATTTTGTTTGCTCTACGTCGCGCCGGAGCGGTTGATGATGGAGAATTTTCTGGAGCGTGCCCTCAACTGGAACATTGCCCAGATCGCGATCGATGAAGCCCATTGTATCAGTGAATGGGGCCACGATTTCCGCCCGGAATATCGCGAACTAAAAAAATTACGGGACGTTTTCCCCGATCTCCCAATCATGGCGCTGACCGCGACTGCCACCGAACGAGTGCGCGGCGACATTATCAAACAATTGAAACTTCGCGATCCGCGTTGTTATGTCGCGAGCTTTAATCGACCGAACCTGACCTATCGGGTAGTGGCGAAGTCGTCGGCCTACCAGCAGGTGCTCGATTTCATCCGCGGCCACCCGAATGAGAGCGGTATTGTTTATTGCGCCAGTCGAAAATCGACTGACGCCCTGGCGGAAAAGCTAACGAAAGATGGGATCAAGGCACTCCCTTATCACGCCGGGATGGAACCTCGGGAACGGACGCGCAACCAGGAAGCATTCTTGCGCGATGATGCGCGCGTCATTACCGCGACGATCGCGTTCGGCATGGGTATCAACAAACCGAACGTGCGCTTTATCATTCACTATGACCTGCCGAAGAACATCGAAGGATATTATCAGGAAACGGGACGCGCGGGCCGTGATGGTCTGCCGAGCGAGTGCGTGCTGCTCTTCAGTGTGGGCGATGTGGTCAAACAGCGGCGCTTCATCGAGGAGAAAAGCGAAAGCGAACAGCGCATCGCCCACCAGCAACTGCGCACCATGATCGCGTACGCAGAAACGCGCCATTGTCGGCGCGCGACATTGCTGCGGTATTTCGGCGAAATCTGGCCGCCGGGTTCTGTAGAGGCAGGCGTGTCGCCTGCCTCGGCTCGTCGTTCTGCAGCCGAGGCTGCCGCCACAGGGCAAGAAATTTCGTGCAATGCGTGCGACAATTGCTTGGAACCACGCGAAACGTTCGACGGCACGATCCCGGCGCAAAAATTTCTCTCCTGCGTGCATCGAGTGCAGGCGAAGCAAGGTTTTGGATTTGGACTCAATCACATCGCGGAAGTGCTGATTGGCGGCGCCACCGAAGCGATCAAAAAGCGCGGACATGATCAGCTCTCGACCTTTGGGATCGGTGCGGATTTGAAACGAGAGCAATGGCAAAGAATCGGCCGGGAACTGTTACGCCTCGGTTTGGTGGAAGCAGCGCCGGGGAAATTTGCGACCTTGAGTGTGACCGACGCCGGAATGATGGCGCTACGAAAACGGACACCGATCACGTTAACTAAGCCGATCGAAACACCGCCGAAGAAGGTCCGCGTCCCACGTGCGGGCGAGATCGAATGCGATGAAGAACTCTTCGAGCGTTTACGCGCGCTGCGCCGAAAGATCGCGGACGAGCGCGATGTCCCTGCCTACATTATTTTTTCTGATGCAACACTGCGCGAGATGGCGAGGGCATGTCCACAAACTAAAAGCCAATTTGCGCAAATCGCCGGGGTCGGACAGCAAAAACTCAAGGAATTTGCCGAGCCATTCCTGGCTGAGATCGGTGAACACCTTCGCTCTGACTCGGCGATGACATCTTCGTCGCAAACGTTCTGAGGCGCCTGGCAAAGCGGGCATGACCTCTGCTGCTTCTCTCGCAAAATGCAATGCGAAGAAGGGCAGCCGATAGAAGATGCGGATCGCGGCAGACCTGTCCCGCTTCCTTTCTGGCAAAGAATCGGACCGCGCGCGGTGGCGTTGCTCGCGTTGGTTGGTCCAGCTGCCGCGGTATTCTTAACTCAGCATTGGCATTCGCGGTCCGAACTGATCCAAGATCTAAAGAAAACGCAGCCAGCAACAGGTTATGCGATCGAAACGACGAAAGCCGCGCCAGAGGTAAGTCCGCCCGCGCCAGAGGTAAGTCCGCCCGCGCCAGAAATAAGTTCTGCCGCATCGACGCCGATTACAGTCGACATGATCGCAAGTCCACCGCGATCGGTCACCGACCAGCCAGCTGCTTTGCAATTAACGACGAAACCAGCTGGCGCGACATTCGCGGTTTATCCCGGAATCATCGCGGATAAGACCGCCCCTGGGTCCGCGCCGTTACGGACTGGGACAGCTCCCGGCACGGCCGAGGAGCTTCACGGTGGAAATTACACGATTTTTTTTCACAAGGACGGCTGGCCGGATAGCCGGACCGAGGTCCAGCTGCAAGCGGGTGAGGTTCGTCCGGTCGAGTACGCCTTTTTCCATGGCGAAGTTACGATCACGAGTGTTCCGAACGGCGCGGAAATTCTTTGCGGCACTGTTTCGCTTGGGTTCACGCCGCTAACGGTTGCTTTGCCGGCTGGCAAACAAGTGCTCACCGCCCGTCTCAAGAGTTATCCGGACCGCACCCAAAATGTCACGATTGATGAAAACGCAACTTCCATGATCGAGTTTCAAATGCGCACCCGTCGGCGCATCGCCAAATCGAAACCAACGCCGCCGCCGCCGCTAATCGACAGAGTCGGCGGCAGCTTGAAACATTTTTTCCGCGGGAATCCCACCCCGCCGCCGCGAAGAAAACGTTAGCCTAAAAAGCCATCCGGAGAAACGGGCTCAAGTTAACAATTGACTGTTGCAGATGCAACATCCAAATATTAACTTTGCCTGCGGGGCGGGGAAAGGAGGAAAGGAATTTGCCAACCATCTTGCATCGCTCAGGCCGTTGAAATATTCCAGTTCGGCGAGCGCTATGTCATCTTGACCCTTCCGGCGATTCCACACTATCCTCCGCTCGCGTCGATCGGCCAACATCAGAGCGAATATGCGCAAGGAACTTACCGTCCGCGGGATCATCATAGGAATCATTATCACGTTAGTCTTTACCGCGGCCAATGTGTACTTCGGCCTCAAGGCCGGTCTTACCTTTTCTACGTCGATTCCGGCGGCGGTAATTTCGATGGCGATACTGCGCGGTTTCAAGAATGCGACCGTTCAGGAAAACAATATTGTGCAGACCGTCGCGTCAGCAGCGGGCACGCTTTCGTCGATCATCTTCGTGTTGCCGGGTTTGATCATGATCGGCTGGTGGACTGAGTTTCCCTTCTGGATCTCATTCCTGATCTGCGCCCTCGGCGGCATTCTGGGAGTGATGTACTCGATCCCGCTGCGTCGTGCCTTGGTGACGAGTTCAGACCTGCCTTATCCCGAAGGTGTCGCTTGCGCGGAAGTTTTGAAGGTCGGCAGTAGCGGGGATAGCGCGCACGCTTCTGATATCGAACACGGCCGCGCGGGTCTGCTGGCCGTGTTGTGGGGATCAATTGTTGCCGCGGTGTTCGCGGTCATCGTCGCCACGCAAGTATTCGCCGCTGATGTGGCGCAGACATTTCGCATCGGCAGGCGGGGCGCGGTGAGCGGTTATGATTTCTCGCTTTCGTTTGCCTTGCTGGCGATCGGTCACTTGGTCGGTTTGTCGGTCGGCATCGCCATGCTCATTGGCGCGTTTATCGGCTGGGGTTGGGGGGTGCCGCACTACTCGGGGCTTGTGGGCGATCTCACGACCGCTGCCGGTCAGCTCGCGCAAAGCACCTGGAGCAAAAAAGTCCGTTTCCTTGGCGCTGGCGCGATCGGCGTTTCGGCGATCTGGACATTGTTGAAGCTTGTCCAGCCAGTCGCGAAGGGTCTTGCCGGTGCGATGGCCGCTTCGCGCGCGCGCAAGGCCGGCAAAGCGGACACACTCCCAATCACGGAGCGCGATATTCCGATCGGCATCGTCGGTCTGGTTACGCTCGTCTGCATGCTGCCGATCGGCTGGGTACTCGGCTACTTCGCAAACACAAGCGGACTCGGCGCGCACATGACAACCCTCGTCATCGGCGGGGTGACCTACGTCCTTTTAATGAGCTTCTTCGTCTCGGCGGTCTGCGGTTACATGGCCGGCCTGATCGGTTCGTCGAACAGTCCGTTATCGGGCATTGGAATCCTGGTGGTGATCGGCGCTGCCTTGTTGCTCGTTCTTGGCGTGAAGCCGTACGTTTCGCCGGATGCGAGCAAGGCTTTGATGGCGTTCGCGCTTTTTACTACCGCGGTTATTTTCAACGTCGCCGCGATCGCAAACAATAATCTGCAGGATCTCAAAACCGGGCAGCTTGTTGATGCGACGCCGTGGAAGCAGCAGGTTGCACTCGTGATCGGCGTAATCGCGGGTGCCTTCGTCATTCCCCCAGTGCTCGATTTGGTGAATCATGCTTACGGATTTGTTGGCGCACCGGGTGCCGACCTGCGTCCGCATCCATTACCGGCCCCTCAAGCGGGCCTCATTTCGTCACTCGCACAGGGCGTCATTGCTGCGAACATCGACTGGAGTCTGATCCGAATCGGCGCCTTAATTGGCGTTTGCATCATTGTGTTGGACGAAATCCTAGCGCGCGCGACACGACGCATGCGCGTTCCGCCGCTCGCCGTCGGTCTCGGGATTTATCTGCCCACACAGAGCACACTGATGATCGTTGTCGGCGCGATCGTGGGCTGGCTTTTTGAACGCCGCGCGGATCGCACGCCGAAGCCGGAAGCGACAAAGCAACTGGGCGTGTTACTCGCATCGGGATTGATCGTCGGCGAAAGCATTATCGGCGTGGTCATCTCCGCCATCGTTGTCTTCTCTGGGAAAGGCGCGCCGCTTTCGTTAGTTGGGCCAGGCTATGAAACCGCCGGGATCGTCATCGGCGGTGTGGCGTTCGCCGCCATAGCGTTCCTGCTGTATCGCTGGATCTTGCGAATGGGGGCGGCGCGGACGCCCTGAGCTGTGTAATCGTTAGGCGCCTGCTCGGGCGACTCGCAAATCCGAATGGCAAAAATCGATCTAAGAAATCCGCCTAACGAGTTCCCGGATATCGTTGGGGCGAAGCCGGAGAGCCCGATCCTTGCCAGCTTCCGTCCTTTCATTCCTGCACGCGCACGGCTGCACGAACTAACGCCATTGCCGCTCATCATCGGCACGCTGCTCGGCATGATCTTCGGCGCGTCATCACTTTATCTCGTGCTCAAAGTCGGATTGACGGTGAGTGCGTCCATTCCTGTCGCCGTGATCTCAATCACGATCTTCCGCCTTCTTTTCAAATTCGGTTTGCGCGATTCAACCATCCTCGAGAACAACATCGTGCAGACCGCGGGCTCGGCCGGCGAATCAATCGCATTCGGTCTCGGCGTGACCATGCCTGCCATCATGATTCTCGGATTCGATCTCGAGATCACGCGCGTCATGCTGGTCGCTATCCTCGGCGGATTGATTGGAATCCTGATGATGATTCCGCTGCGTCGCGCGCTCATCGTACAGCAGCACGGTTACTTGAAATATCCGGAAGGTACGGCGTGCGCGGAAGTCTTGAAGGCTGCCGCGTCCGCTGAATCCCGTGATGCTGCGCATGCCGGCGATGCGGTTGCGCGCGCCGCGGCGGACGAAGCGGTCAGCGGCGGCAAGATTATAATCGGGGGTTTTGCGATCGGGTTCATCTATTACAGCCTGCAGCAAATCTTCAAAATCATGAAGGAAGCGCCGGAGAAAATTTTTACAAAGCCATTCCAAGGCGCGTCGATCTCGCTCGAGAACAATCCCGCACTCCTCGGTGTCGGTTACATCATCGGTCCGCGCATTTCCTCGCTCATGATGGCTGGTGGTGTCCTGTCCTATCTCGTCCTCATTCCAGCGATCAAATTTTTCGGCTCCGCCGGAACGCTGCCCCTCCCGCCGGAAACTGCGCACAGCATTGCCGACATGTCGGTCGAGCAGATTCAGAAGGGATACATTCTCTATATTGGCGCGGGAGCCGTCGCCGCCGCGGGCATCATCAGTCTCTTTCGCTCGATACCGCTGATCTGGCACGGGTTGAAAGGCGGACTCGCCGACTTGCGGAGATCGGGTACCGTCCGGGAAAACTTGCCCCGCACAGACCAGGACTTGTCGATGAAGTGGGTCCTCGGCGGGATAATCGCCCTGCTCATCGTTATGATGATCGCGCCGCAATTGAATCTGCGGTTTAACTTCTTAGGGGCGATTCTAATTGTCGCGTTTGGTTTCCTCTTCGTTCTGGTCTCGTCGCGTCTGACCGGCGAAGTTGGCTCATCCTCCTGTCCAACCTCGGGCATGATGATCGCAACGTT
>QHPP01000056.1 GCA_003219125.1 Verrucomicrobiota bacterium | reverse complement strand
CGCCGAGATCATTTGCAATCTGGCGCAGGTTACGTTTCCCACCGCTCTTGTATTGCATCACCGATGTCCGGCTGATTACTTTGAGATCGGCGATTTTTGCCAAATCATTCAGGATTTCATCTTGTACGCCATCGGTGAAAAACGCATTCTCTGGATCAGCGCTCAGATTTTCAAAAGGAAGCACCGCAATTCCGGCCGGCATCGGGCGGGGTGATTCTTTCTTCCAAAGTATAACACTGATCGCCGCTGCCAGGGCGATCAATGATGCCACCAACACCGTAGTCATTTGATTTCGTCGCACCCACTTTCGACCGCGAGTAAAAACTCCAGCGCGCCGAGCCCGAATCGGCTCGTGCCGCAGCCAGCTTTCAAGATCATCTGCCAGCGCTCCCGCGGATTGGTAGCGCGTGTTGGGATCAGGCTCGAGACAACGAGCGACAATTGTCTCCAGATCGCGGTCGAGCGACGGTGCGAGTGAACGCAAACGTGGTGCTGAACTCGCAGCGGCCTGATGAATGATAGAAAAAACATTCGCGCCTAGGAATGGGGGTCGGCCGGTAAGAAGGTAAAAGAGAATCGCGCCGATACTGTAAATGTCGGCGGCGCAGGTAAGATCAGCGGAAGGGGATTCGGCCTGCTCGGGCGCGATGTAGCCAGGTGTTCCAAGGGTCGCTAGCGTTCTCGTAAGATCGCTGTTTTCGTCGAGCCATTTTGCGAGGCCAAAGTCACTCACCATCGGTTCGCCGTTTCCATCAAGGAGGATGTTTCCTGGCTGGAGATCGCGATGGAGAATTCCCTTGCCATGCGCGTACGCGACGGCGCGAGCCACCTTCGCCATCAACCGCACACAACCGCGAGGCTCGCTGCGGAGCGCAGGTGCCGCGGAACGGAGGCTTCCCTTCGTCGCGTATTTCATGCTGAAAAACGGCAGGCCGTCCTCACTTTCGCTAACCTCGTAAATCGGAAGAATGTTTGGATGATCGAGCCCGGCGGCCGCTTCGGCTTCGTGTCGAAAGCGCACCAGCGTCTCGTGTAAATTCACTTGGTCAGCGAGGATGCGTTTCACCGCGACGATTCGGCGGGAGTGCCGCTGTCGCGCGCGATAAATCACTCCCATGCCACCGCGCCCGATCTCCTCCAGAATTTCGTAATTACCGAGACGCCAGTGTGTGTCGGTCACATTCGCTTCTACAAGGATGCGTTCGAACGCTTCACGGGATGTGTCGCCTTCGACTTCAAGTCCCTCACGGAGGAAACAGTTGATGCAGGATCCGTCATCAAGTCGGGTCATCGCGCCGCACGCTGGACATTCCGTCGAATTCTCGATTGTGTCCGCGGGGGAATCAGATGGTCCAGTTGCTTTGTTCATTAGGCTGCGGCTGCCAGCGTCGCACACAGATGTCGGATCTCGTCATCGACATCGGCCGGATTCTCGACTGTGTGAGCAACCTCCTCGCGCAGGATCGACCGATAACGCTGGCGCAAGTTATGTAGTTGCTTTTTTACGACCGTGTCCGCAACAGCCAAAGCGGCTCCAAGATCGGCATACGAAATGTCGCCGCGTTCCGCCGTAAGATAATCGTGCAGAGCCTCAAAAAGCCGAAGACGCCCTTTACCTGCACACTCTTCTCGCAGACGCCGGAGCGCCCGCTCCACCAGCGTCGCAGCCCAGCGAAGATCGAATAATCGCTCGGGTGCGAGCGAGTCGAGCGCGCGGGCCGAGATCGATAATTGCGAGGGCGCTTCCGCCATCCAAGCATCCCAGGAAACGAATTGGACGCTGCCGCCACGCTTGAGCGTTCGATTTTTGTCGGCAGCATTGTGAAGAAAATTCTGGAGCGATTTGAGCAGGAGCGAGCGGAAGCGGCCGCGGCCTTGGTCGGCCTGCTGCAGCCAGTTAGTTTCCAGAATCATCAGGAAGAAATCCTGTGTGAGGTCCTGCGCGTCCTCATTCGAGTAACCGCGGCGGCAGACGTAGGAAAAAATAGGGTGCCAGTAAGTTCGGCAAAGCTCTGCCAGCGCCTCAGCAGCCATCGGCCGTTCGCCCTCGGAGTTTGCTCCAGCAAGCACCAGGCTCCAGCGTGTCGTGGCGAACACCCGAGGTTCTACTTCCACGTTCACCGACTAATAGCGTGGTTGTTTCTTGGTTCTTCTACAAGCTTAAAGACCGGTCGCCGAAGGGCCGCTGATGACGGGAAGTGGACTGTCTCTTCGCAAGCACCAGAAAATTGTCCGGAACTTTCCCTCCCAGTTCTTTTAGAGATGTATATGAAAACAAATTGTTGGTTTAATCGACATCGTCTCCTATCACATCTGCGCAGATGTTTTTGTGCGCTCGCAATTGTCGGCGCGTCATTAACCTTGCCAAGCGTTGACGCTGGCACACCTGGACCGGTAAGCGGAGGCTTTAGTCCCTGCTTCAATTTCGCTGGTCCTCCTTTCCGAGCCGGTCCAAACACGATTATCATCTTCAACGTCACTGCAACGTTTACTGGCACCTTCACGGGATCTGCCATACTCACTGAGCGGGATGTCATTCACCCCGACGGTTCTATAACGTTCCACGGTAGCGGAGTCTACACTGACCAGTCTGAGTGCGGCACGTTTCTCGTCACTTATTCAGGCAAAGGCAGCGCTGTCACCGGCTCCGAAAGTGCGCATTTTGTGGGCGGCCGAGGGACAGGCTGTTTCGCTGGCCTGCATACGGAGGGAACGTTTCAAGGTAACCTAGTCGGCCCCAGCGCGGGATGCGCTGTTGCGGGGGCGGGCACTTATAACGGGCAGATTCTGTTTGCCCCTTAGTCGACCAAGCAAAAAGCGCAGTTCGCAATCAGCCGCCACGCGTCACCGTGTGGCGGTTTGCGTTCTGTCGTCGTTCGTTCCTTAATCATCGATTTGACAGTATCCGGGTTCAGCAGTTTAAGTCCGCCCGATGAATCAAAATCAGTTTCGGCATTTTCGCTTTGTCAGTGGTATCTGCTGCGGTATGGCGCTGTTGGCAGCCTCCAGTGCTGTCGCTGCCACTCGTAGCTCCAAAACCTGGGTTCACCTTTCTCCCAGTATTTCTCCGCCGGCCCGCTCGTATCTGGCGATGACTTACGATCCGGCTGGCGGAAAGATAATCATGTTCGGGGGATTCGACGGCACCGGATATCTGAACGACACGTGGACATTCGACGGGACGAGCTGGACACATATGCAGACCCCTCTTTCGCCTCCGGCGCGCGCTGCCAGTCAAATGGCTTATGACGCTATCACGCAAAAAGTCGTGCTCTTCGGCGGATACAACGGGACAAGGTATCTGGGCGATACCTGGCTTTGGGACGGCAAGACTTCTCGCTGGACACACGCCACACCCGCGCATCATCCCACGGCCGTGACCGGTCCAATGCTTTTCACCGATCCAAATGGCAGGGTTGATGTGTATGGCGGATTCGATGGACGTTTTTACCAATACTCCATCTGGCAATGGATCGGCTCCGACTGGCATCGATTGTCTTTGGTAATGTTGCCGTATGCTCGTTCTTCGGCGGCGGTTGGGGTCAACGGTTTCACTGGTGAAGCGGTGTTATTTGGTGGTCTGGCTGACATCAATCCGGTGAACACGTGGACGTACGATGGCACGAATTGGACGCAGCAATTTCCCCGTACTCAACCTCAGTGGATTTACGCAGGTTCTGCTGCTTTCGATCCCAACTTGAAGGCAGTTGTTCTTTTTGGCGGTGGGAGCGGGGGAATAGATCAGAACACGACATGGGAATGGATTCGCGAACCTACATGGGAAGAGGACGGCTTTACCTGGAAACAGGTGGCGACCAAGCAATCGCCGCCACCGCGCGAGGGGGCGGGAATGGCGTACAGTCCTTCGTTAGGTCACGTTATTATCTTCGGCGGACAAAACAGCGAAGTGCCCCTGGGTGATACCTGGGAACTAGTGCCTTAGCCGAACCGGATCCTGCCGCATCATCGCCTGCCGTAAATCTTCGCTCGGGATGTCGAGCGCTCGGAAACGCCTGACATCGACAAGTCCGAGCCGGACTGCCATACAAGATCGACATCATCGCCATGCGACGAACAGTTGTTCCTTCGTTGCACTTGTAACCGCGATCTTTGTGGGCACGGCCGCGGCGGCGGATTTGCAATTCGATCATTTCTGGATTGTCGTGACCCGCGACGCGCCGGAGCGCGCTGCGCTTGAGCGCGCAGGACTAAAAATTTCGCCGAATGTGAATCGTCACGATGGACAAGGTACCGCATCGATTAGCGCTGAGTTTTTGAACGCGTACATCGAGCTCATCTGGCCTGACCCAACTGTTTCAATTGCACAAGGCGCCGAGCGTGGCGTAGAAAAGTTCAAGAACCGAATGAACTGGCGCAAGAGCGGTTGGTGTCCGATCGGCATAGGCCTCCATCGCGCCGGCCCGCCCATGCCCTTGCCATTTCCGACGTGGACGATCGCGCCTGACTGGATGCCGAAGGGGACGGCGATCGAAATATTGACGGCGCGCGATGATACCAAGAGCCCGTCGTTTTTCATCGAGCCGCCAGTCTCAGCGGTAAAAGAAGAAGCGAATCGCAAGATCGATAGTGCCAGCCCGGCATCGGACCATCCCATCGGAATCGAACGCATCACTGACATTCAATTAATTAGACCAAAGGAATATCAGCCTGTCGCGGCATTCACTTATCTGGAAAAGGCCGGGATTTTTAAGAGCACTGAAGGAAAGGAATGGGTGATTGAAGTCACGTTCGACGGCGGACGCAAAGCGCAGACAAAAGATCTGCGTCCCGATCTTCCGCTCATGATTCATTACTAGAATAAATCAATTACTTCTGATCGAGCACTCGCCCGTATTCAGTCGTTTTACCGCGCATCTCGAAGTAATGAAACGCTTCCAGCGCAATTTCGGCGATCGCACTCTCGGCCGCGCGCTCTTCGCGATCGTAAGTAGTCATCACACTGATCGCGAATGGACGATTCTTTGCGAATACGATTCCTGAATCCGTGCGCACGCCATCCAAATCGCCGGGTTTATTTGCAATCGAAACATCCGGCGGCAGCTGACGCGGAATATAGCTCTCCTTCTTCGTCGACAATTGTTTCATGAATGCCTTAGCGAGTTCCTTGTCGAGCGCTTTGCCTTGGTAGATCGCTTCCAGCAACCGCATCATTTCCTGCGGCGTTGAAACGTTTTCATCCCCTCGCCGCGCCGCCGCGATATCCATCATCTTCCGGCGCAACATCGTCTTCGTCAGGCCGAGATTTCGCAATGTCGCGTTCACGTTTTGCATTCCCACGCGATCGATCAGTACATTGGCCGCCGCGTTGTCACTCACCGCGACGGTGAACTGTGCGAGATCGCGATTGGTCAGGCGCGTCACGCCTGGCGTTAGACCCGTCATGATCTGACTGCCATCGACCAAATTCTTTGCCTCGAATGTGTAAATGTCGTCCAGCTTCGCTTTTCCCGGCGTTCCGCCGCGTGCCTGCTGCTCCTGGCGATACAACTCCAGTAGAATCGCGATCTTGATCGAGCTCGCTGTCGGGAAAACATGGTCCGCATTTTTCAGGATGGCGCGATCATCCATAAGATCGACAATCGCAACACCCATTACTCCGTCGAATCGCTCCGCGATTTCATCGACGCGCGCCTCCAGTTTTTTCCAAAGCAAATCGTCAGTCCCGTTTACAGGCGAAGATTTCTGTTCTGCGAAAACGTTGCCGGCTAAAGCAGCTGCAACCGCGACTATCGTTGCACCGATCCGAGTCATTGGGGATTTCGCGAACTCCGGCTAATCGTTT
>QHPP01000055.1 GCA_003219125.1 Verrucomicrobiota bacterium | reverse complement strand
CACGATCCCTGCCGAATCCAGAGTCTGGAGGGTCTCAGATAATCCTTCGTATCCCCAATCCAGGATGTGGTTGTTCGCCAGCGCGCAACCGCTGATGCGGACAGCGGAGAGGCAATCGATGTTCTGCGGATGCATCCGGTAGTGGATTGCTTTTTCGGGCGAGTGCGTCTCCGCAGAGGTGATGGCTGTTTCCAAATTCACGATCCGCAAATCGACGCCGGAATCTTCCAGTTCCTGAACCGCGTCACCCCAAATGTAGTCGAAGCTCACCGGCAGCGGGATCGGACCGTTCGCATTCTCGGCAAGGTCGACATATTCGCGCGCGTCGCGAACGTATGGTTCGTGCAAGGCGGGATTCACCGGGTGTGGCAACGCTTGGTCGATGCCGCGCCCTGTCATCACATCGCCGCAGAGAAACAGGCGCAACGGCTGAAGCTCGGAGTTCATTTTTATCGTAACTTAGGATTATGCCTGGCGAATCAGTTGAACACTTTCTGGAGTTATTGAAAGGGTCGCCGCCCGGCGCCGTGTTCAATCCGTGGTGGCAAGTTGATAAAGAAAACGACGTTGGTCCGCGTGCGCCGCGGATTCGCCGGGAACAGTTACGCGGCTATCTTGCCAAGCGGCTAGGACAAGCGCAATTAACGCTAATTGGCGAAGCGCTTGGCTACCGCGGCGGTCATTTCACCGGGATTCCCATGACATCCGAACGCATTTTGCTCGGGCGAAATAAGGACGTCGCGATTGAAGCAAAGCTTTTATTCTCGGACGTCACTCCGCAAAGGACGAGTAAACCTCAGAAATGCCGAGACGGGTTTTCAGAACCGACGGCGACAATCGTTTGGAACACGTTGTCACAGCTTGGGCTGCCGCCGGAACAATTCGTTCTATGGAATGCGTTCCCATGGCATTCGTTCAATCGACATCGCGGCATGTTGAGTAACCGGATGCCGACGAAGCCTGAACGAGCTGTCGGCCTGCCCGCGCTCAAAGCTTTCCTCAGCTTGTTTCCTTGCGAAGAAGTTGTAGCGCTCGGTCGTATCGCGTCCAGGCAGCTGGCAGACCTGAATGTCGAACCGCATTATGTCCGACATCCAGCTTCAGGCGGTGCCAAACTTTTTCGCCGGCAAATTGCTAAGATCGTGGAGAAGATTGATTCAGCCAAGTCGCACTCAGTGCGCGCCGTTGGCCGTTATTGATTGCTTTTCGGCCAATCGCAACAGGATCATCTTCACCGCATCGGAAACCGCATTGTCTGTTGAGATCCTAATGAGGCCCGGCACGAGTTCCGAAGGCGGTTCATAGGCAGAGTTTAATTTCTCAAAGTCCTCCAAACGAGCGTCTGAAATCTCGTTGACGCTTTGATCGCGCGCCCTTAAGCGCCTCTCGATCTTGTCAGTGTCGACATCAAGCTCGATCACCTGCAAACAAACCTTCGCCTTGGCGCATTCTTGGCGCAACAATTCGCGATTTGCCTGGCTCGAAAATGTCGCGTCGAGGACAACGCCGCCGTGGGTTTTAAGTGCGGTAAGCCCCTTTGCCAAAAGTTCCTTGTAAGTCTGTTCGGTCATTTGTTCCGAGTACACGTCATCGCGTCGCTCTGCTGCGGTCCGCTCTGTTAACGGGATGCCGGCTAACGTTTTGCGAATTTCGTCAGAGGAAAAAACCGGCAAGTCCAACTCGCTTCCCAATTTTTTGGCGACAGCGGTCTTGCCAGTGCCAACGCGGCCTATCACGGCCAGGACGAATGGTTCAGAGCCGCTTACGGCGTATCGCAATGCGAGCCGAAAGTAGCGCGCCGCTTGCTCCGCGTGTTCCTCAAGAGTCGTTGTCTTCATCGAGATCCCTTGAATGCTTTGCACCTTTCCGCGCACAAAGGCGCGATAACACTTGTAGAAGTCTGAGACTTTTAGTATTCCATCGTCTCCAAATTCCCGCGCCGCATTTCGAAGAAGCAGATTTCCCAGATCGCTTCTGCCTTCGAAATCGAAATCCATGGCCAAAAATGCGAGATCGTTTGCGATGTCGATGAATCGGAAGCGATCATTGAACTCGATACAATCGAAGGTGGTTGTTGCCTCCGGAGTAATATGGATGTGATCGAGATGCAGATCGCCATGGCAATCGCGAATCCGGTGCTGTTGAACTCGTTCACGAAATAGTTTTTCGTTCGCGGCGTAGAAGTGGTTCGTGAAATGACGAATCGTTTCGAAGGCAGCCGGCGATATCGTCCTCCCCACGAACGGTTCCACCTGCAGGAAATTCTCGTCGGTGCTGATCTTTAGTTTCTCGGGCGTTCCCCATTGTTCGATTTCGGGGGTGGAGGTTTCAGACTCGTAAAAGCGATCCAGGCAAGAGATCACCCGATTGATCTCATTTTCGCCCACGAATCGCTTGACGAGTAACTCGCTCAAGAACCAGCCGTCCGGCAGTTGCCTCATCCTTACGCTGTATTCGGCAATTGCTCCTTCAGCTTTGAAGGAAAAACCGGAAGCGCTTTTGTAGATCGGGACAATATCCAAATAAACGCTCGGACAGAGCCTGCGATTTAGCTCGAGCTCGCGTTGGCAAAAATGGCGGCGCTTTTCCAGTGTGCTGAAATCTAAGAACCCGAGATTCACCGCTTTCTTCACTTTGAAAACGAACGGCGGGGCAATGAATACCCATGAAATGTGGGTTTGAATCGACCGCACTTCCGGCGGCCCGTGCGGATACGAAGCGGGCACCTCGAGGAAACTGACGAGTTCCTGCGATTGTCGATCTTCCGCGGACGCCGATTTTTCTCGAATTCGTCCGGCAACATCCATGGTCAGTCGGAGAAGCTACGACTTGGGCGGTTCGCTTTTCTTAAATGGCGCGAACAAATCGATCGGAACGGGAAGAAACGTCGTCGTGTTGTGCTCGCTGGAAATCTCGCGCATGGTTTGGAGGAAGCGCAGTTGCAGCGCAATCGGTTCCTTGCTCATCATTGCAGCGGCTTGCACCATTTTTTCCGCAGCTTGAAATTCGCCCTCGGCGTTTACGATCTTGGCGCGGCGTTCGCGCTCCGCTTCGGCCTGCTTGGCCATCGCGCGCTTCATCGTGTCGGGCAACGCCACGTCCTTCACCTCGACGGCCGTGACTTTGACGCCCCACGGTTCGGTTTGTCGGTCGATGATCTCCTGCAACTTCTGGTTGATCGACTCGCGTTGCGAAAGCAGGTCATCCAAGGGGGCCTGACCGAGGACGCTGCGCAATGTGGTCTGGGCGATGAGCGAGGTGGCCTTGAGAAAGTTTTCCACCTTCACGACCGCCGCTTGGGGATCGACCACGCGGAAATAAACAACCGCATCCACCGTAACCGGCACATTGTCGCGCGTCATCACCTCCTGCCGCTCGACGTTGATTGTCACGACGCGCAAATCCATTCGCACCATTCGATCGACGATCGGGATGAGAAAAATCAACCCTGGACCTTTTGCGCCGAGTAATTTTCCCAGACGGAAGATCACTCCTCGCTCGTATTCGCGCAGGATACGGATCGCCTGCGGCAGAATGATTATGGCTAGGATGATGAGCGGTATCGCCCAACTAATTAATTTGAACGGTGTTTCGAGTGGCATGGCTTCATTTTCCTTTGGTTTTTATTTTTAGCGTCAATCCTTGCACCGCTGCGATCTCCGCCACCGCACCTTTTTCAATGGGCGCGTCGCTGACCGCGTTCCAATGCTCGCCTTCGACAAAGATCCACCCGCCGCGCGAGTCGATTGGCGTCAATGCGGTCACGGTTTTTCCAAGCAGCGTTTCCGCTCCGGCTTTCACCGGCAAGCGCTGCGCGCGCAAACCTTTACCGATAACGAAAACAAAGAACGCCGCAGTGACCAGTGTCGCCGGAATGATGTAGCTGAGAGATAACCGGAAAAGCGGATCGGCGCGGTTAAAGAGCATGAGCGAGCCGATCAGGAACGAAATGATTCCGCCGACAGTTAGGACACCGTGCGTGGGCGCGTAAACATCAAAAATGAAAAGCATCAGCGCGAGCGCGATCAACACCAACCCCGTCACATTGACCGGCAGGATCGCCGCCAGATAAAGGGCAAGGACCAACGCAATCGCGCCAACGACGCCGGGCAGGATCGCGCCGGGCGTAGTCAGTTCGCCAATGATTCCGTAGATCGCGATGAGCATGAGAACGAACATCACCTCCGGCCGCCAGAGTTTTTGGAAGACGTGTTCCGACGCCGACATCTTGATCTCGGAGACCTCGGCGTTTGTCGTTTTGAGCGTCTTACCGTCCACCACGCGCCCATTCAATTGCTTTAGCAACTCAGGCAAATCGACCGCGATCAGATCTACAACTTTCAACTGAAGCGCTTTCTCGGCGCTGATCGACGCGCTCTCTTTCACGGCGGATTTCGCCCACTCCACGTTACGCTGGCGCCGTGCGGCGATCGCTTCAATGTAGCTCACGGAAAAATTCTCGAGCTTCTGCTTCATCGTGTTGTCGAGCTTTTCTTCGCCGCCGCCCGGAGCACCGCCCAGCGTTACCGGGTGCGCGGCGCCAATCGTGGTAGCCGGCGCCATGGCCGCGACGCTCGCTGCAACAGTAATGAAACAACCGGCGCTGGTTGCGGTCGCCCCGGTTGGAGCCACATAAACCACTACTGGCACAGTCGAGCCCAAGAAGCTTTGCACGATCGTTTGGGTCGAATCGAGCAGGCCGCCCGGGGTGTTGAGCTGAATAACCAGGCATTGCGCGTTTTGCGTCCGGGCTTCTTCGATACTTCGCGAAATGTAACTCGCCGTCGCCGGACCAATCGCTCCGTCGATCTTGATGAGACAAACCTTCTCTGCAGCAACCGCTGTCGCGCACAAGAGCCAGAGAATCAAGCTACCTGCGACGCGCAATTTCAGACTCCTTTCATCGGCTGAAGTTTAACCGCCAGATCCTCCACTCGCGGCTTAACGATCTTCTCATAGTCGCGATAACTGAGTTTGATCGCGTCGGTGTGCGTGCCGGCTTCAAAAACGATGTAATCTTCCTCCGCTAGGCGCTTATCCACATATGTTGGCAGACCATAGAGATTGCCAAATGGCGGCATTGCTCCCACCGCGCAATCCGGAAACAGCGGCTTGAATTCTTGTTCGGCGTCGAGCGCTGCGGCTTGGCCGGTTGCCTTTTTAATCTTATCAAGGTCGATCCGGTGGTCTGCGGGGAGCACCACCATCAAGTGCTGATCTCCGGATTTTATCATAACGACCTTCGCATGGTGCCGGGCTTTCACATGCTCAGCTTGGGCGATCCTTTGCGCGGTGATGGCCTCGGGATGATGCAGAATCTCGTAGCGAACTTTGTTTTCGTTCAAGCAATCGATGAGCCGTTTCGGTATTTCCATAAGCGTAAGCTCCGGTGCAAATTATCACTTTCCCGGCCAATCTCTACTCTCCCGTGCGGGCGAAGAAGGCTGTGATGATTTCCACGACCTCAGGAAGAACTTTGCACGCGACAACAATCGCAGACCGCCACGAAGACCGCAGCGCGCGAAAGATTGTTGAGTATGGCTACATGCGAAGTTGGTGAAAATGAGTATGACAGGGCCTTTGAGGTGATTGCGGCCGGCAAGCATCACACCTTCGATAGTTTCGAGTGCGCGATCCACGCGCTCGGACCGAGGGTTTAGTCTCAGTAATGCTTCAATCAGCTCGAAGTTACTTTTGATGCCAGGCGAGCGTCACGTTTTTGATCCGCTCCTTGCAGGTGTCGTTAACCAACGCGAACGTCAAAGTGTTTTCGTTCGGCCGGCTAAACTTATAAACGCCGGGGCCTTTGCAGCCTTTCGCAGTTTTACCGCCTTTTTCCTGCAATGTGACCGTGTCGCCGGCGACGGTGTAATTGCCCCAAATGTGGCGCTTCGGATTCACGACATCGAAGGTGCCATCAGCCTTTATTGTCCAGACAGTGTGGAGCGAGTTGGTCCATGTGCCGGCCAGCGCAGGTGGACCAGAACGCGGAGTGGTGGTGCAGGCATTCAGTAAAACGAGGAGAACGCCAGCGAAAAGAATTCGCAGAGAAGGTTGTATTTTCATCTTTGTCGATCTTGTCTG
>QHPP01000244.1 GCA_003219125.1 Verrucomicrobiota bacterium | reverse complement strand
TTCTTTCCCACGGAATGCAGCTCCTTCTCGTCGGCTCAGCCATTGGTTTGGTCGGAGCGATCGCCGTCTCTCACTTTCTGCAACGTCTCCTTTTCGAAGCCAGCGGCATCGACCCGAGGATTTATCTTGAAGTCGGAGCGGTGCTTCTCAGCGCCACGTTCCTTGCCTGCTGGATCCCGGCGCGCCGCGCCAGCCGCGTCGATCCCATCGTCGCCTTGCGCACGGAATAAGAATCCATGATCGGAGAAATTCGTTACGCCATTCGGCAATTGGCTAAACATCCCGGTTTCACCCTTGTCTCTGCGCTCACCCTCGCGCTCGGGATCGGCGCAAACACCGCCATCTTCAGTGTCGTCAACGCCCTTCTTTTGCGGCCGTTACCTTATCCGCATTCCGAGCGACTCGTTCTTCTGCGGGAACGATCCGAAACCTTCGAGTCGGGCTCGGTCAGTTATCCAAACTATCTTGATTGGCGCGCGGCTCAGCGTGGGTTTACCGATCTGGCGTTGTTCCGGCGCGATCGGGCCAATCTTTCTGCCGAGATCGGCGAAGCCAATCCAGAACGAATCGGCGCCGCACGCGTGACTTGGAACTTTTTTGGCATTCTCGGCTTGCCGCCAAAACTTGGCCGCGATTTTGCCGAGGCCGACGATTTGCCGGGCAGCAGAAAAGTGGTCCTGATCACAAACGCGCTTTGGCAACGACGTTTCGGTGGCTCGCGAGACGTTTTTGGCCAACAGGTGATGATCGACGGCGCCCCGCGCGAAATTATTGGCGTTGTCCCCGAACAGGTCGGACTTCCGCGCTTGGCTGAAGTTTACCTGCCGCTGGATGAACTTCGCGCCGAGGATGGCGTTCTTCGCCGCGGCAATCATCCTGGTTTCTCGGTCCTGGGCCGGTTGAAACCCGGAGTTACGCTCGCACAAGCGGCGGACGATATGAACAATATCGCGCGGGATCTGGCGCAACGTTATCCGGAAGAGGACGCCGGCCGCACGGTGAGCACGCGCATTTTGCTCGAGTTTAGCGTAGCGGATTATCGGCAAAGTGTGTGGCTACTCTTCGCTGCCGTCGCGTGCGTTTTGCTAATCGCCTGCGCGAACGTTGCCAATCTTCAACTTTCCCAGGCATTGAACCGCACGCGCGAGTTGGCGGTCCGAGCGGCGCTTGGCGCGAGTCGCGGCCAACTCGTGCGACAACTTCTCATCGAAAGCGTTGTGCTTGTTTTAGTGGGCGGAGTACTCGCGGTGTTGTTCTCGCTTTGGAGTCTCGATGCCATCATTGCGTTAAGTCCACGTAACGTTCCACGTTTTCATGAGACCCGAATTGATCTGGTCGCCCTCGCTTTCACCGCGGCCGTCGCTGCAGTGGCCAGCCTGCTCATCGGATTGTGGCCGGCGTTGCGGATTTCTCGTGTCCATTCACTTTCGCTTGAACTGCATCAGGGCGCCGGGCGCGCAGCAAGCGAAGGACTAAGCCGGCAACGTATTCGGGCGCTTCTTGTCGTCGCGCAAATGGCGCTCGCCTTAATCTTGTTAGCCGCAGCCGGACTGACGCTGAAAAGTTTCTGGCGTGCGCAAAACGCGCCGCTTGGTTTTGATCCGCACGGCGTGCTGACAATGAATCTCTCTTTGCCTAAAGCGCGTTATCCGACCGACGAAAGCGTTGCCGCATTTAACACGCAGTTAATCGAACGCCTCAGCGCACTCCCCGGCGTGTCCGCCGCCGCTATCGGCGCGAACATTCCTTTCGATGACACCGAGTGGGACAGCTATGTCCATATCACCGGGACCCCCGAACCCGAACACGGCAAAGAACCAAGCGCTGAAATCAACATCGTATCACCGGACTATTTTCGCGTTCTGGGAATGTCGATCCTACGCGGTCGCGCGTTTGGTCCACATGATACATATAACGGGCCACGTGGCACTCAGTCGCGCGACGGTTTCGCCGGCATTGCGCGCGCGGTCATCGTCGACGACACCTTCGTCCGCAAATTTTTTCCGGGAAAAGATCCGATTGGCCGGCGAGTCGACGACAATCAGTCCCCGAAAGAAAAGCACGCGCCTCCGCTCACCATCATCGGCGTCGTGCCGCGCACACGCAATGAAGCTCCTGGGGAAAACAACGTCGAGAAGTTCAATTTCCCACAAATGTATTTGTGCTCGGCGCAATGTCCGCAAGACGAGAACACTCTGCTCATCCGCGTGGTGCACGGCGATCCGCTGGCGATGGTCAACGTGATCAAGCACGAGGTGCAGACGCTCGATCCCGATCAACCGGTCGCGTCAATCTCAACGATGGAGAGTAATATTGCCGGCAGTCTGGCTGCGCGGCGATTGATCATGACATTGCTGGGAGTATTTGCCGGTCTCGCGCTTGTTCTGGCCAGCGTCGGCCTGTACGGCGTTATGGCGCTCAGCGTCACGCAACGCACGCGCGAGCTGGGGATTCGAATGGCCCTCGGTGCCGCACGCTATGATGTTTTTCGTCTCGTGCTCAGCCGCGGCGCGTTACTCGTTGGCATCGGCATCGTTCTTGGGCTCATCGGCGCGATCGCCGCAAGCCGTGCATTGCAAGCCGTCCTGTATAATGTTGGTGCACTCGATCTACCCGCCTTTGCAGTCGCAATTGGTGCTCTCGCTTTCATCGCACTTTTCGCCTGCTTCCTGCCGGCGCGCCGCGCCAGCCGGGTCGATCCCATCGTTGCTCTGCGAGAAGATTAATCGCCGAGAACAAAGCGATTTCCTTCACTGTCCTTAAAGATTGCGAAGTTTCCCCAATGTTCCTTTTTCGGCGGATTCTCAAACTCGACCCCGCGCTTTTTTAATTCCTCGTAGGTTTTTTGCAGATCGTCGCAGGTGTAGGACATGTTCATGAACGTGCCAATGCGGTCCTTATCGTCGTCGGTGGTAAACAAAACAACGCGGGTTTCCGCTTTCGGAACGCGCAGTTCGATCCAGCGCT
Organism: Verrucomicrobiota bacterium; assembly: GCA_003219125.1. Classification (GTDB taxonomy): domain Bacteria; phylum Verrucomicrobiota; class Verrucomicrobiia; order Chthoniobacterales; family UBA10450; genus AV69. The sequence goes on along the minus strand of QHPP01000244.1, from coordinate 14,387 downwards.
GCTTATCGTCGAACGGTTGATCGGTAATAATGGTGAATCCCAATTTCTCCGTGTAAAAATCGAGCGCGCGGTCCTGGTCCGCCACCGGCACACTGACAAATTTTATTTGTTTGATCATGTCCGAAACGTAGGACGCAGACTTTGCCAACGTCCAGCGTCAAGGATCGTTCTAGATCGAAAAGTGTTGTCCGTTTATCGGTGTAGCATCAAAATGCGATTGTGTCGCGCTTCCACCAAACTGTGCCGATCGATGATTACGTCCTGGACGTACTCATGCGCGATATCGTCGGACACGATCAGCAACCGGCGGCATTCCTCGTCTACCTTTATCTTTCCGGCCGCGGTGCTCGCCAACGCTGGCGACCAGTTAAAGCCAGCCTCCGCATGCTGGCCGATGAAACCGGGCTTTCCAAAAGCGCGGTGCAAAGCGCCCTTGTCACGTTGCGTTTCCGTCAGTTGGTGAAGACATCGCGCGCTCGTCGGACCGCGGTGCCGGTCCACCGCGTATTACGACACTGGCGATCGAATCGGGCCAGACGAGGTTCAGCGAATTGATTTTAATTCCCAGGTCAAATCACCGTCGTCGCTGACATCGAGCCAAGCGACGCTCGGGGGTGCTCCGCGATTCGGGCGCGTCACACAACCCGGGTTCAAAAAACGCACGCCGCCGATCATTTCATTGCGCGGAACATGGGTATGGCCATGCAGCAGTACATCGCAGTCAGCTGGCGGTTGTTTTGGCGAGGGAGGAATATGTTGCAAGCGAAAACGAATCCCACTTCTCGTTAGGTCACACCGCAGCGGCCACTGGTAATTACTATCGCAGTTCCCGCGCACCAGGGTCAATGGCGGACCGAGAGCGCGCAGTTCATCAACAATCCATTCATCGCAGAGGTCCCCGAGATGCCAGATCTCGTCCGCGCCACGCGCGACCTTGCAAATGATCGGCGGCAATTTGTTATGCGTATCAGCGATGACGAGCACTTTTGTCATGTCGAGCAAAGCCGAGACATCTCTATTCTCTTCTTCAAGGCAGAATAGTTAGAGGTTTCTCCCAGCCTTCGCATAAAGCTACAGCGCGACAAGCGACTCCGCTCGGAATGACAAACGCGGATGGAATGACAAGTCGGGCGATAGGAGTAACTTCCACGCGTGTCATTCCAAAATTTCGATCTTTCCGCTGAAGTGGTCCGCGGCGTGCAAGCGATGGGGTTCGCTGAGCCGACGCCGATCCAGCTTCGCGCCTTCCCCATTATTCTCGCCGGCAAAGATCTGATCGGCACCGCCCAAACCGGCACCGGAAAAACCGCTGCTTTCGCGCTTCCGATTCTGACGCTGCTCGGACATCACGGGAAATTTCGTTGTTTGGTCCTGGAGCCAACCCGCGAGCTCGCTGCGCAGGTCGAGACCGCCTTTCGCGACTACGGACGCTTTACCGATTTGCGCGCGACCGTGGTGCACGGAGGCGTCGGCTACGGCAAGCAGCGCGAGGAATTGAAACGCGGCGTCGATGTCGTCATCGCCACGCCGGGCCGCCTGCTCGATCATCTCGAACAGGGCACGCTCCATTTTCGCGACGTTACGATTCTGGTGCTCGATGAAGTCGATCGCATGCTCGACATGGGATTTTTGCCGGATGTCCGGCGCATTGTCGAAAAAATTTCACGTGACCGACAAACGTTGCTTTTTTCGGCAACCCTTCCGCCTGAGATCGAGCGCCTGGCTGCGTGGGTGCTGCGCGAGCCCGAGCTGGTGGAAATCGGTGTGCGCCGTTCGCCAGCTGAAACCGTCACGCATGCCGTTTATCCGGTGGCGGCCGAACAAAAATTTGATCTGCTCATGGTGCTGCTCGAACGAACCAATTTTGACAGCGCGCTCATTTTTTCGCGAACCAAACACGGCGCCGATCGCATCGCGCACAAATTGAAACAGGGAAATCATTCTGTCGCGGTCTTGCATTCGAATCGCACCCAGCGCGAAAGGATCGAGGCGCTCGAAGGATTCAAGAGCGGCAAATACGAAGTGATGGTCGCAACCGATATCGCCGCGCGGGGACTCGACATCGCCGGCGTCAGTCACGTTATCAATTACGATGTGCCGGAGCATCCGGAAGATTACGTCCATCGGATCGGACGAACCGGTCGCGCTCAAAACGTGGGTGACGCTTTCACCTTGATGAACGGGGAAGAATTGCCCGCCTTGCAAGCGATTGAGCATTTCATCGGACAAAAAATTCCGCGGCTGAAGCTGGAGAACTTTCCATATATTTACACGGTCCTGTTTGAACCGGAGGTCATCACTGGCGGCAAACGTGCCATCGGCGGCGGTCGCACCCATCGCGGGTACTCGTTTGGGCGAAGACGGAGGTAGGAATCACAGGCCTCTGGCCTGTGCGCCCAGCGGGTTTACAACTACCCGGAGCTTGCCGGCAACAGCGTTACATTCGAAACGCTTCCCGCGCCATTTCCTTGCGCAAATTTTCGACGCGCTCAAATTGATCGTGCGCCCGTTTTTCTAGCTCGCTCAAATCCGTTCCTTGCAGCGCCGGATAATCCGGGGAAATCGCCGCTAACGAGCGCCAAAGAAGGCGCTTGCCGGTAATTCCCAGAGCTAGCGCTTCCAGCGCCTGAAGCAGACCTGCGCTGTCTTCCATGTCCCCGACTTCTATCCGACTGAATTTTTCGGCCAGCCACGCGCCGGCCTTGCGCACGGCACTTTCCGAGGCCCCGAGTTTCTGAATCAAATTGCGAAGCGTCTCTTGATCTGTCTGAATCTCCGCGCGCCAATCGCGAAACGTTTTTGCGAACCGATCTTCCGAATGCTGCTCAATCAGCTTGTCGAGTAATTCAATTGCCGCGACCGACCCGGCCAGATGATCGTTGAGATAAGTGTGGAGACGCTCCCGGCCCGGCGATTCCTGTTCGCTCACAAGAACCTATCGCACCTGACGAAGGATGAGGTCGCGCCCCGGTCTCAGTTCTGGGGAGCACAGGCTGCCAGCCTGTTCATCTCGGCAGCTTGCCGCGTCCGGTGTTCCAGCACAGGTCCAAGTCATGTTGCCGGCAAGCTGTCGGCAACTGCAGGCTGGCAGCCTGCGCTCCCCAGAGTCAGCTAGAACGGCAGCGGCAACCGATCCGGCGCGATCCACGTTTCGCGGGCAGCGCGTGAACTGATAACGCTGCGCGAATAATGCGCAGCGATCGGGTCGGTCACGGCCCAGCGCTCCACGATCAAATTGATCCGGCGCCACAACGGCATGTCACGGTAATGAGTGGTCGCGAGATGATCGAGCAGCTTCATCCAAAAACGCGTCACGGTTTCGTGATAAACATTGACGCCGTGATGCTGGGTGAATCTTTGCAGCGTCTCTCGCATCCGCACCGTCGCGTCATCGAGCGGCGCTTCAGCCAGATAAGTCAAGGCCACCGCGATGTGAGCGCAGTGATGGAATTGCGAAGGCAGAATGGTCGCCTGCTCGAAGGCACGCACCAGTTCGCGCACTTCCTCGTCGTTTGTGAAATCGCGTATCTTCGTTTCCAACACTACCCGGCTGGCGCCAATCGCGTCCAAAGAAAGAGGACAATAATGGCGCCGATGACTGACATGATAAACCCGGCGGGATGAAAGGCCGAGCCCGGTTCTGGCTTGGAGAAGAGCCTTCCAATTAATCCACCGAGGACGCCGCCTACGATCCCGAGCAGGGTCGTTTTGATCAGTCCCATGGCTTGCGCGCCCGGCATGACAGCGCGCGCGACCAGACCGACAACGAAACCAACAATGATGTGCCAGATGATGTGTAGCATAGGTTTTTTTGCGGTTAGATGCCGCGACAGTACATGGCCGAGTTACATCTGACCATCACTTTTCGCGCCTTAGCCGATGCGTTTCTCGCGCTCGCCACCGTACCACATATCGAGCTTTTTCCGCGACATCACTCCGCGCGGACCGCCGAAAATCAAAGAAAGAGAGCGGGTAAAAATTTTCCAGCCTGAATACATCCGCAGTTTTCGGCCCGAAGTCATGGCCGGTTCGCGCAATAGCCTGAATCGTCCCAGGCGTTTCAACGCGATAGTGAAAAAGATTTCTTCGCTCGCAAAATAAATCTCGTCGAAGCCGCCCACTGCAAAAAAATTCTCGCGCGTGGTAAAAAGAAAGGCGCCGGCCCCGAGGTTGAGTCCGAAATACAGGGTAGTAAAAACCCAAAAAAAGATTCGGCCCCAGCGCGGAATTTCGCGATCAGTCGCCAGCCGGGCACCGCCGCCGGCACAACCAGGCTCGAGCGCTTCAACTGCGCCGCGGACGTGTTCTGGTCCGATCCGGGTATCAGCATCGACGAAAATAAAAACGTTGCCGCGCGCAGCAGCGGCCCCGGCGTTACGCGCGGCTGCGATTTGCCGGCGCTCGATCGAAATCACACGCGCGCCGAATTCTTCGCCTATTGCGCCGGTGGCATCGGTCGACCCGTCGTTCACCAGCACAATCTCGTGCTCATAACCGGCGGCGGCAGAACGAATGGCGCGAAGCGTGCCTGGCAGTTCGGCTTCTTCATTATAAGCCGGCACAATGAACGAAATCATGAACCCAGTAGTCGAAGGCTCAGTTGTCTTCTCGGTCGACATTGGACTCAGCTTCCTAAGAACACTAACGCGAAATACTTTATGCGACCCTTATATTGTTTACTTCTGGCAGTTGCGATCTTCCAAACCGGCTGCGCCGCCCAGCAGCAAGCTCAAAACTCCGATCCAATGTTGCAGCGCACCGAACGATCGAAAGTTCACGGCGAGGTAGGCGTCGCCTACGGGCAGAGCGCTCGTTGACTCGCGCAGCTGCGAGAGCGCGATTTTTAATTCAGAAAACGGATCGTCAGCGGATAACGATAAAAATTTCCTTCGCTCGCGCGGATGGAGGCGATGATGACAAATACGACGTTGAGAACGTGCAGGATGGCGAGCAAAACGAATCCGATCAGCACCAGACATAGGATCCCAGAGATTACTGAGTAGATGAGCATCGTAAGCTGGAAATTGATCGATTCTTTTCCGTGGGCATCAATTTCGGCAGAATCGCCACGTTTTACCAGCCACACGATCAAAGGCGCGAGGATGTGACCGGCCCAGGGAAAGAAGAAACCAAGGAGCGCGCTGGCATGGCAAAGCACGTTCCAAGTGCGGACGTCGGCGGAAGAGACGGGGGCGGGAGGAGGTTGAGTTGTTTCCATAGTAGGGCAAGGGTCCCGCTTGTTTTCAACGAACGCAAGCTAGGGCCTAATTGTTTCTAGCGAGTTAACATTTGGCTGTTGCACCTGCAACGCTTCAATATTGACTTTGCACTTACAGGTTAACTTGCACTTACTCTCTTTCTCCGCTTTTAAGCTTTCACCCGCTCGATGTGCGCGCCCAGCTCGCTCAGTTTTTCGTCGAGATGTTCGTAGCCCCGATCGATATGGTAAACGCGGCTCACTTCGGTTATTCCGTCGGCCTTCAATCCTGCGAGCACGAGCGCGGCGGAGGCGCGTAGATCGCTCGCCATTACCGGCGCGCCGGTCAAGCGCTCCACCCCTTGAATCACCGCGGTTGCTCCTTCCATTTGCACCTGGGCGCCCATCCGTTTCAGCTCGGCCACGTGCATGTAACGTTGCGGAAAAATATTTTCCGTGATGACGCTGATTCCGTCAGTGGTGGAAAGCAACGCGCACATTTGCGCCTGCATATCGGTCGGGAATCCCGGGTAGGGCTCCGTCGTAATTTCTAATGGTTTGGGCGCACCATTTGGCGAAACGGTTATGGATTGTTTGTTCGCTTCGATTTTAAATCCGCAACCGCTCAGCGCCTCGGTAATTGCGGTGAGATGTTTTGGCTCGACTCGGTTGACGGTCACTCCGCTACCGGCTATTGCGCCCGCCACCAGAAAAGTGCCAGCTTCGATCCGGTCGGGAATGATGTCATGCTCGGCTCCGTGTAATTCGCTAACGCCCTCGACGATTATTCTTCGTGTCCCGGCGCCCTCGATTTTCGCGCCCATCTTATTGAGGAAATCAGCCAGATCGCAAACTTCCGGCTCCTGCGCCGCGCCTTCGATTACGGTTGTGCCCTCGGCGAGAACCGCGGCCATCATCACATTATCGGTGCCGAGAACAGTCGGTCCGAATTTGCCGCGCAAATTAATGATCGCGCCGGCTAGTTTCGGGGCAAAAACTTTCACATTCCCCCCTTCCACCCGCACCGCTGCACCGAGGGCTTCGAAGCCTTTCAAATGCAGGTCGATCGGTCGATCGCCGATGACGCAACCTCCCGGGAGAGAAACGGTCGCTTCCTTGCAACGCCCGAGGAGCGGCCCGATCACGCCAACCGACGCCCGCATTTTTCGCACAACGTCATAGGGGGCGACCGATTGCACTTTGTCGGCGGTGACGGTGACAATCCCGCTGGCGCGTTCCACCTGGGCGCCGAGATGAGTGAGAATTTGCAACATGTAATGCGTGTCGCTCAGGTCGGGCACGCGATGAATCGTGCAGGGTTCGCGTGTCAGCAGGGTGGCAGCAAGAATGGGGAGGGCGGAGTTCTTCGAGCCGCTGATCTTGATCGAACCGGCGAGAGAATTCCCGCCATGCACAAGTATCTTATCCATACCGGGCGAAGAGAAAACGCGTTCTATCTGAATAATCGTTTTTCGCCTCGATGTCGCCGTAATTTTTATCGTGCAAAAGGTCGATTAGGGCGGGTTCCTGGCCAAGCCCGATCTCCAGCGCGAGCAAGCCTCCAACGTGCAGATGCGACGGCGCGGTCTCAATCAATTGGCGAATGATTTCATCGCCCTTCTCGCCGGCAAAAAGGGCGACTTCCGGATCGCGCAAAACTTCGGGCGCGAGCTGGTCGCGATCATGCCGCGAGATGTAGGGCAGATTCGCAATGATCAGATCGAATGTGCCGTCGACCTTTTCCAACAAGTCGCTTTTAAGAAATTGAACACGAGCAGTTCCCAGCCGGACGGCATTTTCACGCGCCAGCAACAGCGCATCATCCGAGATATCGGTGGCGATGATTTCCGCTTCGGGAAATTTCGCTGCCAGACTCAATGCGATGACGCCCGACCCTGTTCCCACGTCAATAATTCTGACCTCTGACTTCTGACCTCTGATCTCTGGATCAAGAAACTCGACGAACTCCTCCGTTTCCGGTCGCGGAACGAGCGCACGTTTGTCGCAGAGAAAGATGTTTCCGCAAAATTCGACGGTGCCGAGCAAATGTTGGAGTGGCTCGTTCTGCCCGCGCCGGCGGACCAGCTCGCGTAAAGGCGCCAGTTCGGGCTCGGCCAGATCGCGCTCGAACTCGAGATAAACGTCGAGCCTTTTCCGCCCGAGTGAATGCGCCAGCAAATGCTCGGCGTTCAAGCGCGGATTATCGATCCCGCGTTTTTTGAAGTAGGCGGTGGTGGATTGAAGAACGTCGAGCACGGTCATTTTGTCATTCCGCGCAATGTCGAGGGATTCCGCTGCGCAATCTTTAAGGTAACGCCGCGGGATCTCTCGACTGCGCTTCGCTTCGCCCGGGATGACATCAGTTGATCAGCGCGCTGTCTTTCAGTCGCTCGGTCAGATCCGCAGCTTGCAGTGCCGAAATCATTTCCTCGAGGTCGCCTTCCATAAATCGATCCAGATTGTAAAGAGTAAGCCCGGTGCGGTGGTCGGTAACGCGGTTCTGCGGAAAGTTGTAAGTGCGGATTTTTTCTTCGCGGCCACCCGATCCGATCTGACTCCGGCGATGGGCCGCGTATTTCTCCGCTTCTTCACGTTGTTTGGTTTCGAGCAAACGCGAGCGCAAAACATTGAGCGCTTTCTCCTTGTTCTTTTGCTGGCTCCGTCCGTCCTGGCAGCGGACGATTGTACCCGTAGGAATATGCAAAATCTGCACTGCGGAATCAGTCGTGTTCACGCCCTGGCCGCCTGGTCCGCCGGAGCGGCAAACTTCGATACGAAGTTCTTCCGGTTTTAATTCCAGATCGATTTCCTCCGCTTCCGGCAAAACCGCGACCGTGGCGGTGCTGGTATGAATGCGCCCCTGCGCCTCGGTTGCGGGCACACGTTGGACCCGGTGCACCCCACTTTCGTAACGCAATTTACGAAAAACCGATTCGCCACTTACTTTGAAAATCACTTCCTTTAATCCACCAAGCTCTGATGGACTCGAATCCATACTCTCGATTTTCAATCCGGCTGACTCGGCATAGCGATTGTACATTCGATATAAATCGGCGGCGAAAATTGCCGCCTCGCTCCCGCCGGTGCCCGCACGGATCTCAATAATGGCGTCGCGATTTTCATTTTCGTCCGGCGGAAGCAACGCCACCTGCATCTCGCGTTCGAGATCGGCCAGGCGTTCTTCGAGCGCGGGAATTTCTTCCTGGGCCATTTGGGCCAGGTCGGCGTCGGTTGAATTGGCGAGTTCGCGGTTGTCCGCCAATTGCATTCGCGCATTCGACAAGTCGTTCCATTTCGCCAGCAACGCCTTTACGTTCGCGTGTTCCCGCATGACTTCGCCGGCACGATTGCGATTGTCGAAAAGAGACGGGTCGGCAATTTCGCGTTCGAGCTGTTCGAAACGCTCGCGTTTGCGTTGAATGAGAAGATCAAAGTCCATGATTGTTATAGCGGTGGCTGTGTCAGCCGTTGGCGCAGGCGCTCGCCGCGGCGAGGGCGCCTCTACATTTCAGCTAAGCCTTGCCGGCGCGGGCGGCCTTGGTGCTGCCGTAACGACGCGCGAATTTTTCCACGCGCCCGGCGGTGTCGACGAATTTTTGTTCGCCGGTAAAAAACGGATGGCAGGCGGCGCAGATCCCGATTTTAATGTCTCGTTTAGTCGAGCGGGTGTGATAAACCGCGCCGCACGCGCAAACGATATCGGTTTCTTGATAATCGGGATGAATGTCCGCCTTCATGTTCAAAAACGAGCACGAAATCTAGCCGCGAAAGGGCAAATTCGCAAGTGAGGACGGCATTAGGCGATCCGATTCTCGAGGCGTGGGAAGAGACTCGCGAAAAAAATCGCCGCCGCGCCGCCATCCTTGACACAGAGGGAAAAACTGCGCGCACATTTTCTGGAATTGAGGAGCGCGCCGAGCATTTTGCGGCCGAGCTGAAAGCGATTGAGCCGGGCAATGTGGTCGCGATCCAAATCGGCAACCATCCGGATTGGCCGTCGTTGTTTCTAGCCTGTCTCCGGAGGAAACTTGTCGTTCTGCCACTGGAACAGACGATTGCGGAGGAACAGAGAAAGAGCGCTTTTCAAATCTGCAATGTAGTTGCCGCCGTCTCCGGCGGCAGAAACGTGCAAATTCTGCCGCCGGAGAAGGCGGCAGCTACAACAAATTGGGGAGAGGATCCACCCTCGCTCTTGAAGCTCACATCTGGGACCACGGCTGCGCCGCGCGCGATCCGTTTTCGTAGCGCACAGTTGCTGGCCGATTGCGAGAACATTTGCGAGACGATGGGCATCAGCCAGCGCGACTTGAACTTTGGCGTCATCCCAATTTCGCATTCCTACGGCTTTAGCAATCTGCTCACGCCCCTCATCGCACGCGGGATCTCGCTTGCGCTCAGTAACGATCGGATTCCGCGAGCGATCATCGACGGCCTCGCCGCGACTCGGGCGAGCGTTTTTCCGGGAATGCCGGTTTTGTACCAGTCGTTTTGCGAAATGAGCGAGGCGCCATCTTTGCCAGATTTGCGGCTTTGCATTTCGGCCGGAGCCCCTCTGCCGCCGGAAACAGCGCAAGCCTTTTCCGGAAAATTTGGACGCGAGATCCACTCTTTCTATGGCGCATCCGAATGTGGCGGAATTTGTTACGTCCATAAAGCGCAGCCGGTTCCGGGATTTGTTGGCCAGGCGATGTCCGGAGTTGAGATTGAACGGGTCGATCCCGACAATCCGGTCTCGCTCATTCGGGTGCGAAGTCGCGCGGTGGCTGCCGGATATTTCCCTGAGCCGAATGAAGACAAACTGGGCCACGGCATTTTTGTCCCGGATGACTTATTGGAAAAAACGCAGGGCGGTTACCGGATCGTCGGACGCAGCTCAGACTTGATCAACGTTGCCGGCAAAAAAGTGCATCCAGCGGAAGTGGAAGCTGAAATCTTGCGCTGCCAAGGAGTGCGAGCGGCGATCGTTTTCGGCCGCGAATCCGAGCGTCGGAATGAAGAGATCGCTGCCTGCGTTGTAGCGAAAGGCTTGAGCGAGAGGGAATTGCTCGGACATTGTCGGGCGCGGCTGAGCAGTTGGCAGGTGCCGCGCCGCATTTATTTCGTAGACGCGATCCCGGTAAATGAGCGCGGCAAAACCAGCCGGCGAGAGCTGGCTCGGCGCTATCCAGCCGTTCGCTAGCGCAAGTTGAGAGAGAAAATACTTTTCATTTGCCGAGAAGCATAAATTGTTAGACTCAGCGCGTTCGCAGCGGGACATTTCTTGCGGCGTTGCGCCTGTTTCCCAGTGAAAGAATCTACTGCTTGGACTACTATAAAACGCCAAGAGCGCATTCTGGTTCTAGAGCCAGACGAATCAATGCTCTCGTCAATTTTGAGCGCGTTGCATGAGGTTGCGCCGGAAGCGGTGGTGGATGTGGCCCACGATCTGGAGGAAGCGCATCGCATTACCGCGGATGAACCGGTTGAGCTGTTCGTGCTCGACTTGGATGCTGCGTCCGATTCAGCTCTTCTGGGCGATTTGCGGGCCAGCCATCCAAAGGCGGAGGCCATATTTTTGACGCCTGGGCATTTCGCTTCGCCGCCCGAGGAGTCGGAGAGGATGGGGGACGTTCATTTCCTGGAAAAGCCATTTTCGGATTCGGATTTCAGGAACTTGGCGCAGAACCTCTTGCGGCCCGGCGGGGATCTTCGGCCCGCGCGACGCCAGCGCGTTCTGGTGATCGACGACAGTCTGATGCTATTAGGTTTCGTCGAGGAGATTCTGACCGAAGCAAACTATCAAGTCGTCACTGCAGGAACAAGCCAAGAGGGATTGCAAGCGGCTCGCCAACAGAAACCTGATTTGATCCTGCTCGATTATTTGCTGCCTGATTTGCCAGGCGATGAGCTTAGTCACCGCTTGAGCGAAGATGAGTCGACTGCCCACATCCCAGTCCTTTTCATGTCGGGGTTCGGCACTGATTTGGAAGGTGCGCAAGCCAGATCAGAGAATGTCTTGGGAATTTTACATAAACCGTTTACTTCCGATTCACTCTTGAAAGTGGTCGGGGAAAACCTATCGCGCGAAGAAGGCACAGAGCCGGCGGTGCGCTCGGAATTTACCAATGTGGTCAGTCCGGGAGAGGAGGAGGAGACCTCCGTAGTCACTTTTTCGCCACTCTGGAACGAATCGGCAGCCGCCTCGTCGCAGGAAAGCGAGCAAACGCACAGTGGTTTTGGCGATTTGGACTTCCCCGCGCAACCCCAGCCGGCGCTTTTCGAATCCGGTGCGTTGGAGAACGTCTATTTTTCCGGTGACACGGGGTTCTTTTCCTTCAGCCGCGCGCTAAGAGTTATCGGTCACGAAACGTTGACCGGCACACTCCGTTCTGCCGGGACCAGAGAAAACATCGACCTTCACGCTCGTGAAGGAAAGGTCGTGCTAGTGACGACCCGCGATGCCGAGGGTTACTGCGCCGAAGCGCCGGTCACGCTGGTAAACATCGATCCCGACCGCGTTGCCGCGGCGCGAGAGACTCAAACTCAAACCAGCTGCCCGTTGTTCATCACTCTCGTACGGGAGGATTTGATTTTGCGCGATCCGGCGCTGCAATTGGTCCAGCATTATGGGCAAAAACTTTTCGCGCAACAATGGAGCGCACCGAGAGTGCGATTCGCCTTTGAGCAAACAAGCGAGCTGCCCGATTTCACCAACGACATCCCCGCCGAGGATGACATCGAGCATTGGATGTTAAGCACATTGCGCTTTGTCCAGGCGCAGGATGTTGCCGACGAAGCCAATTATGATCCGGCCTGGATTCCCGCTTATACGCGCGATGGTTTTGAGCGTATCCAAAAACTTCGGCTTACTGTGGCCGAAGCACAATTTGCCTCGCAGTTCAATGGCACCCGTTCCATCGCCCAGATCGCGCGCAATCTTCGGCTAGATTTGAAATTCGCCCGCTTGACCCTCTTCCGCTTCGTGAAGCTCGAGATTGTCGAGTGCTGGCCCCCGACTGATTCCGAAAAGGCTGAGCGCGGAAGCGTTTTCAAACGACTGGGCCGATCGATAGGGATCGGGGAGTAATTCTTACCTGCCCAGGGACGACCGATGAAAGGGAACGTTCTCGTCATCGATATCGGTGGCACTCACGTCAAACTGCTGACGTCGGCGAAGAACAAATTGAAATTCGATTCCGGACCGGACATGACGCCGCGGGATTTCGTAAGGAACTTTCACGAGACCGCGACGGAGCTAAAGTTCGCCACCGTTTCAGTCGGGTTTCCTTCGGTTGTGCGCGACGGCAAGATCGTGAAGGACCCGAAACATCTCGGCAAAGGCTGGGTCGGGTTCAACTTTAGTCGCGCCCTGAAAAAGCCCACTCGGGTCATTAACGACGCCGCGATGCAGGCACTCGGCGGTCATATTCGCGGCCGCATGCTTTTTCTTGGGTTGGGTACAGGGTTGGGCGCGGCGCTGGTTTGGGCGAATAGTCTTTTGCCGCTTGAGCTCGGTGATCTGCCTTACCGCGATCATCGCAAAATCGAAGACTGGCTCGGCATCGACGGGCTGGAGCACCTCGGCGAAAAAGCGTGGCGCGAGGAAGTGCTTTACTGCGTGACCCAGCTGAAGCTCTCTTTCGTCGCCGATACCGTTGTCCTCGGTGGCGGCAACGTGAAAAAGATGAAGCAATTGCCGCACGGAGTGAAGAGAGGCGATAATCGCAACGCATTTCTCGGGGGTTGTCGTTTGTGGGAAACCGATCGCAAAACGGGAAAACCGCGCTGGCGAATTTTGTAAGACAGTCTGCCATCGGAAGAAGGGAATATGAATAGGATTACGAGCAGGATAAGAGCCGAAAGTGATGCCCGCGTTTAGCCCTCCTTAATCGTTATCCTGCCCTTTCCCCGTATTCTCGGGGACGGAGACACGAATGCGGCTTATTCCTCAGAGGCGCGCCATCCCCCTTTCGGCGGCCCATTTCCAGCTTCCGTAATTAGCGCGTTTTCAGCGAGCGCGTGCCGCAATCTTATCGGCAAGGTAAGTGGCGAAATAACCGTGATAGCGTGCTTGCAACTCCGGCCGCTGCCAATCTTTGCCGGTAAGAGTGCGGCGGCAATTGGGCGAGCCGCATTTGCATTCCATTTCGTAGCTGTCGTCGTCCGTCATACACCAGTCATGGGTCAGTTCTTCCTCGGCGCGAATATCGCGAATACCGACGAAGATAATGTTACCGCTCAGGCCGAGGTTGGCGTCGCAGGAATGATTACTGTAGAGCATGGAACCTTCCCGTTCCTCTTGTGTAACCGGAGCGATGAATAAATCGTCGCCAATCTGGATCTCCACTGGGCCAAGCTGGCGCGTTACTTCGCGTTCCAGAAAGTCGCGACTGACGATGTGACCGCCCTTGATCATCACTATCTCGCCTTTGGCAATATCGGCGACAGCAAATAGCCCTTTTCCATGAATTGGACTTTGCCGCACTTCGGTCTTGGGCGAGCGCCAGGAAAGAGGAGTTTCGTTCACGGAGTTGGGGTTACATCAATGGCGACGATGCTAAAAAGAAAATGGACCGTGTGAGCTCTCAAGATTGGGCATGGAGGAAAATATAAAAACTTGCCGGGATGCTTCGGCGCGCTTTTCAACGTGCCAGCAGTGGCAGATTTTTTTGCGAACGACGGCAGGGTGCTCGGATGTAACTCGATCGGCGGTCGGTCAAAAGTTAAAGCCAGGCTGGGTGCGCACTTGCTGTTGCGACGCGTCGGGCGCATTCGGGTTCACTTCGCCGGGAACGGCCTCGCGCGTTTTCGCTGCCTCACCGCCGTTGAATTCTTCATCAGTAGCGCAACCGCTAAAGGCAACCACTCCGCAGGCGAGGAACGCGAAATAGCACCTTTTCACGGTAAGATAACGTCCGCCAAGCGCCGGTTGGTCAAACTGAAATCGTTTCGTTGGTAGCACAATAGATTTCGAAAAGGGCGCTGCTAAGTTCGGCCAGACGTTTTTGGATGAGAATGAGGTACTCATGCAGGCCGTATTCGAAGATGTCGCCTATCGTAGCAAAATCGAGATCGTACCGTAAGCGGCCGGAAAGACGTTCTGCTTCGTTGGCGCAATTCGTCTCGGGCGAACCGGAAATGCGATGGAGGGCAGCATCAAGAGACTCGACGCTGAAGCGGATGGACCGGGGAAATTCGGGGTGGGTGATCA
>QHPP01000054.1 GCA_003219125.1 Verrucomicrobiota bacterium | reverse complement strand
GTGCGATAAGCTTTTCGCTTCCCATTTTTCCAAAGCCTCTGATCAGACGCGAAGTTTTCCTGATCTGGCGAATGTCAACGTCCACCGGATTGGGTAAATTCTTGGCATCGGGTTTGGCGATCAGCATTTGCCCGGCGTGCACCAGCACAGATTCACCGAGATGACTGGGAAGAAAGATTCGCCCAGTGCCCTCCAGGACGATGAATTTGACGTAGGAATTCTTATGGAATTCGAGCATTACAGTGGTGCCGGTGATTGCCGCGGTCACCGCGGCAGTGTTTATTTTTGCGCCACCGGCATTTTTCGGCACGCGCAACAGCATCGCGCCGTCGGTTAGCTCGAGGTTTCGTGTTCCTTCGGTAAAACTGAAGATGGTGTTCGCGCCAAGTCGCGCCAGGGTTGCATCAGGGAACGTGAGTTCCGTGCGCGACTCGACACCAGTGCGCACGGCGGTACCATCACGAACTGGATCGTTCACGATCGCCGGCCGTGCCGGAGCGGCATTGGGTAGCAACTTTACGTCGCGAACAATTTGAGTAACGCGCGCTTCCTTTAAATCCGCCGCATTTGCACCGGTAAATGCGACCAGAATTGCGCCGCAAAGCAAAAACCCTCGAACCCGGAAAAGCATAGGCGGGGAAGTTTAATCGCAAACAGTCGAGAAAGAAAAGCTTAAAAGCGTTATCCGCAGGCGGCGGGCCGATGGGTGGGGTCTGATTTTAGCGGCCTGCGGATAATTGGCTCCAGTTCCTACAAAAGTTCCTGTCCGCAAACCGTCTGCATAGAATTCAATGTTATTGGGATTGTTGGTAAAAACGCGAGAGAGCAGATGAATGGAGAGGATCCGCATTTTAGTACGACGACCGAGGAAGGATTTCGTCGCTTCGCCTACATGAGCGCGTTTGCTCGTCTCGCGCAGAATATCGTTGTTCTATTGTATGCGAGATGCCAGTACGCCTGATCTTGCTCTTGCATCCGTAGAGCGATGAAGCGCAGTAGCAGCTGCGATGGTTTGCGTGCTGCCTTGCACGGACGGGTTGCGGCTGCGTGTGACTGGCGAAACACGGACCTTGCCATTCGGGCCAGGAGTAGCGTTGTTAAGCAGAGAGCACAATTGTGAACTATCGGTCACGTGAATCACAGCCGCGCTCGTTCGCGTCGACCTTCTCGCAACTCGCGTGCTCGGGCTATCAAACGGCGGCTGGCCGCCTAACGGCTGCGTGGTTACGGCGCCAACAAACGTGCCGCTGGTCTTGTTGTTACCTCCCGAACGGGCGCTGTAATTCGGGACGTTGGTATACACGTTTGCCGAAGTTGAAGCGCCAATCGTAACGACTACACCGTTTTCAATCGTGACCGTGTTGGCCGCGATCACCGCAGCGGTGGCGGAGCTGTTAAGCGTGACGTTGGAAACGAAGTCGATGATACCACCGCTGCCCGGCGCATAGAGATGCAGCAGAGTGTTGGCTGAAATGCTGCCGCCGCCGATGCGCAGGGTGCCGTTTGCACCAAAGATCGCCGCCTTCACCGTATCGGCATGAATCGTCGCATTATTAAAGGTCATAGTTCCGCTGCCGTCCATGAATCCTTCGAATGTCCCGCCTACGTTATAGGTGCCACCATTAAAATTGATCGTCGAGCTGGCCGCCGAGTCGCTGCCATTGATTTGAAAGGTCGCATCGGTGGCGACTGCAGCGGTGCCGGAGACGTTGAAATTAAGCGTGGCATTTGAAGCGACGGTGCCGGTAGCTCCGCCATCGTTTGTGCTATTCAGGATGGCGACAAAGAGCGAACGGCCGGAAGAAAGATTCTGCGTCGTCACGTCCAGAGTCGCGCTGCCACCGATTGTTCCTCCATCGGCATTGATGAGCTGGTAGAACTGGTCACCGGTCGAGGTCAGGCCGGTGGTGGTATTGAAGACCATGCTGGCATTGCCATGGATCGTGGCGGCGGTGTTGTCGATCCTGGTATCGAATGTGCCATTGACCGATAGATTGGTCGCGTTCAGCGAGAGAGAAGCATCCCCGCCGATAAGGGCGCCTCCATAGCTCAAGATCTGATGGAATAGATCACCGGTGGAAATATTCGCCCCGCTCACGTTCACGAATGCATTTCCACCAATCCTGCCTGGGCCCAGGTTCTGATAATTCCCGTTAGCTACCCAGAATAATGCGGTACCAGGTGCACTGATGTCTTGTGAAGCGAACACATTGACGATGGCATCACCGCCGACCTTACCGCCGACATTCGGATAGATGCTGGCTTCCAGAGCCATCGTATCAATCCCAGGCACCCCCGTCGCCGTCGAAGCAGTAATAATGTTTTGCGCGCTAAGTATGACAATGGCATTGCCATCAATCTGCCCCCCAGCAATAAAGTTACCGGTAGCTCCGAAACCGGTGTCCTCAATAGACGCCAAGATCCCCTGCTGCGCGTTTAGATTAGCGCTCGCACTGACAGTATCGAAGACGTCGCCCTGAATGTGACCGCCGCCGTTGGTGCTGACGAAAGTCTGGAAAAAACCGCCGATAGAAATCCCAATCGCGGTAAAGATGACTTCCGAACTCGAGCTGATGATTCCCCCGCCATTACCGTCGTTTCGCGTCGACACCCCTAAAGTAACGTCGCCTGTGGCGGTGAGAGTGCCGCCACTGAAAAGACTTACGTTTCCGCCGGAGCCAATGTTACCGCCGTTACGATTGTTAACGAAAAGATTAATGGAGTTTGCGGTCAGGTTCTTTCCGGCCGTGAGCGCGATATCTCCACCGCTTCCGATCTGACCGCCGTCATTGTTTAGGACGTTAAGATCCAGACTACCGTTATTGTTCACAATCATGTTACCGGTGGCGCCGAGGATGATATTCCCGCCCGCGGTCAGGTTCCCACTACCGGAGTTGTCAAGGTTGATGGTGAGACTGCTGGTGAGAGTGAAATCGCTACCGGCGCTGAAGGCGACGATGAAGCCAAATGTGTTTGTCGAGCTCGTCAAATTAAGCG
Source organism: Verrucomicrobiota bacterium (assembly GCA_003219125.1). GTDB lineage: Bacteria > Verrucomicrobiota > Verrucomicrobiia > Chthoniobacterales > UBA10450 > AV69. The sequence goes on along the minus strand of QHPP01000054.1, from coordinate 2,643 downwards.
TTGTTGGACTGGTGCCGGTAATATTGATGGCGTTGCCGGCATGGACTGTGATGATGTTGGCGTTGGTAAACACCGTCTGATCTCCGGTGGGATCGATGTTCACGTTATGTCCGGCGTCGATGGTAACGAACTGACCGGTGTTGGTTCCCTCAGGGAATTGGTTCAGATTAAAATTCACGTCGTTATCGGCGTGTATATCGATAGAGGTGGTGGCAGTAATCGAGCCGCTTCCAGCGAGAAAATCGACGCCGGCGAAGGAACGAATGTCTTGAACCGTCACTGCCCCATTTAGCTGGATACTACCCTCGGCATCTACCTCGAGGTGCTGCACGTTCGAGATTGCGGATCCAAAGGTCAGGGCCGATCCAGCGCCGCGCGCGTAAAACGTGATGTCCTGCAAGCTCGAAAATGAAATCTCCGGACCCAGGGTGATCGATCCATTTTGAGTAGCGAGCAACAAACTGCGGATGCCAGCAAAGGTCAGCGTTCCACCGGGAGCAGCTGAAGTAATGTTACCGATGCTGATCAGGCCCAGGTTGATTTCTCCATTTACGGTCGAAATCGTCGGGTTACCGGTAAGCTGCAACGCGCTAAACTTGAATCCGCCACCCGAGTCGACGTGATTCGCGTCAAAGTTGGTTGCAAGATCAAAGCTCGACGTTGACCCAAAGATAAACGCGGAAAGCGGGCCATCCGTTTCCGCTCCGCGATAAATCTTGCCGTAAGCGGTCACGCCATTGGTAGTAATCGCAGGATCTGTTGAAATAGTCGTTCCGCTGGTGATGAGGTAGGGGACCGGCGAAGTAATTGGTATTGGTGTTCCAAACTTACTGGGGGTCGGCGATGCCGGAGGTGTCGGTATCGGAGTTGGAGTTGGTTTTGGCGTTGGCGTCGGGGTTGGAGATTGAGCGGCGTTGCTTTCAGCTGTTACGGCGAGGTCGACTGTATTGGGGTCAGCCAGGACCACGTTTGTTCCTGCTCCCAAGATCGCCAAATTTGTTTCATACAATTGGCCGGAATTTTTTTGCTCGTTTTGCTTAGTCTTTTCAAAAGCGATTAATGCTTCGCTCCCGATCGGGGCCGAAAACCCCGTGACCAGGAGTGAGCTTTGCGTGATCTTGCCAATATCGACGTCGACCGGCTCGGGGATCATTTTCGAATCCGCCCGCATGATGATCATTTGCCCGGCTTTCACCAGGGTCGACTCCCCGAGGCGTCCAGGTAAATAAAGCCGCGCGGTTCCTTCCAACACGATAAACTTGTAGTAGGAGTTCTTGTTCTTCTTCGTTAGCGCGTGTGTCTCCACCATCACGGTGGTGCCGGTGATCGCAGCAGTCACGGCCGATGAACTGATCTTTGCTCCACCGGCTCCTTTCGGAACGCGCAGCAGCATCGCTCCATCTTGCAGGTTCAGATTGCGAGTACCTTCAGAGAAACTGAAGAGGGTGTTGGCTCCTAACCGAGCCAGAGTTTGATCGGTAAACTTTAACTCGCTGCGCGAATCCACTCCGGTGCGCACTGCTATCCCATCTCGCACTTCATCGCTGACCGCTGCCGGCCGTGCCGCGCCACCGGTTGGCAATAACTTGACATCCTTTACTACCTGGGTGACCTGCGCCTCCTTCAATTGCGCAGCAGGCATACTCACAGCAATGCCGAAAATTACTCCGAAGAGAGATAGGTTCCGAATCGCGACGCGGGGGGTCATTCGGAGGGATACTGCCATTCTTAGAATTTAAATGTCAATGCTAATGCGGCGCCCAGATTAACCACGGAATAATCAAAAACGCTGTGGTTCGACTGGTTCCAAGCAAAAGTACTAACCGCACTCAAAGTCAGCCATTCACGAACCCGGTAATTTGCGGTGACGGCGAGTAGCTCGCTCACGTCATTTCGACCACCCTCGTAGTATTCCTTAAATAATACACGTCCCACCGCGTCCATCGAAAACGAGCGGCTGAACTGCACATGATAACCTCCATACACCTCGAAATCGCTTCGCTGCGGTCCACTCGGATCAGCCGCAACGCTGACGTTGGCCAGCGCCCCCAGGTTCAATTGCATTGCCCGTCCGAAACGAAAAGGCATGTCTGCGCTGGCAATAATTGAGTGATTGGCGAAGAACTCGTCCCATTCGTCCGTCGTCAATCGATTATAATCGTAACTTAGCCGCAAAGTCAGGTTATGATAGTTTGGTAAGTAGTAGACGACTCCGGCAATGGCATCGAAACTGGTGAAGTTAAACGAGCCATATCTATTGTAGTAGAACAATTGCTGAGAAGCGATGAATTCACCAAAGAGTGTCTTCATTAATCTTGGCTGGTAGGCAAAAACAAATGCCGGCGCTAGGACGCCATCACTCACCTCGCCGGTTGGCACCAGCGCTACATTTGAAGTCCAGTAGTAAGGCAACGAAGCCGAAAAGGTAAACGGCTGATATTGCTCCTGCCGTTTTAAGATCGCCTGCACTCCAAGATCGGCGTCATTGGCGCTGGGGGCGGCATAACCAAAAGCGTTGGGACCCTGGCTTATCGGTTCACCGGGGCGAATGCTCGGTTCCGATCGGAAAATCTGCGAGCGATCAACGTCCTGCGAGGTCTGCCCCGTTTGCCCCATCGCTTTGCCGCAAGCCAGCATCCCCGT
>QHPP01000053.1 GCA_003219125.1 Verrucomicrobiota bacterium | reverse complement strand
CCGAAGCGCCGACGGAAGAAATTGATCGCCGGATTGAGTGAGAGCAGGAACTGGTATCCGGCATCGCCGAGGAAAGCCAGCCACTTCACGCTTTGCACCACCGTGTCGAGCTCATGTCCGTGGATAACGAGAATGCGACGGCCATCTGCGGTCCGATGAATGGCATGCTTCTGAATGGTGATGTCGCCGTAGGCGCCGTAAAAGGAGCTGATCATCTCATCGTGGTTACCCGGGATGTAGACGACGCGCGTGCCTTTGCGCGATTTACGCAGAATTTTTTGGATGACGTCGTTGTGCTGTTGCGGCCAGTAACGGCTCCGGCGCATCTGCCAGATGTCGATTAAGTCGCCGACGATATAGAGCGTTTGGAAATCGTATTCGCGCAGAAAATCGAGCAATCGGGCAGCGCCACTCGCGCGCGTGCCCAGATGCACATCGGAAATCCACGCCGTACGCACCCGGGTCTGGGCCGGTGGAAGCGCAAAGTGGAACCGCGCTGAGGCGAAAGTCTCTGTCATTATCGAACTACAACGCCCGGAATCTCGCTGAATAACGATCACGCTCGCAATGAACGTAGTGTGACAATTGTGTGACATCGGTAGCTTCAGCTTTTCTCATGCAATGTCCTGCCTACTTTCTGGCGAGATGAAAAAGCGCGTTCTCTTCATTTGCGTCCACAACAGCGCCCGCAGCCAGATGGCCGAAGCCTGGTTGAATCACACCTGCGGCGAGTTCTTCGAAGCACAAAGCGCCGGCCTCGAACCGGGCACGCTGAACCCGCTCGCGGTGCAAGTAATGGCAGAAGCCGGGATCGATATTTCGAACAAGAAAACACAGGCTGTCTTCGATGTCTTCAAATCCGGCCAGCTCTTCGCCTACGTCGTTACCGTCTGCGACGAAACCAGCGCGGAGAAATGTCCGATCTTTCCCGGACCGGCCACTCGCCTGCATTGGACTTTTCCCGACCCCTCGCAGGTGCAGGGCAGCGAAGGAGAGAAACTGGAACAAGTCCGCGTCATCCGCGACGAGATCCGCGGCCAGATCGAGCAATGGTGCGATGAAGTTTGCCCGCAAGCGCTGCTCCCCTAAATCTGGTTAGTTACTTGTGAAACAGCTAATCGCCGAATTCCTCGGCACCTTTGCTCTCGTCTTCGCCGGGACTGGCGCAATCGTCATCGATAATGTCAGTGGCGGAAGCGTCACTCATCTTGGGATCGCGCTCACGTTTGGTCTGATCGTGCTGGCGATGATCTACACCCTCGGGGATATCTCGGGCGCGCATATTAATCCTGCGGTCACGATTGGGTTCTGGGCGGCTCGACGGTTCGATGCGCGGAGCGTTTTGCCTTATCTCGCCAGTCAATGTGCCGGCGCGCTTGTCGCGAGCATCACCTTGCGATTGCTTTTTCCAACTGACCTCATGTTAGGAGCAACCATTCCGGCAGGCTCGTCGATCCAGTCGTTCATCCTTGAACTAATCCTAACCGCGGTCTTGATGTTCGTCATTCTTGGCGTCTCGACTGGCGCGCGCGAAAAAGGGATCACTGCGGGCATTGCCATCGGTTCGGTCATCGCGCTGGAAGCGATGTTTGCCGGCCCGATCTGCGGTGCGTCGATGAATCCGGCGCGCTCGCTCGGCCCAGCGGTTGTCAGCCTCCATCTGCAAAGCCTCTGGATCTATCTTCTCGCACCTACCGTTGGCGCAGTGGTCGGGGTTCTCGCCTGCCGCTGCGTCCGAGAACCAGGCTGCTGCTAATCAAAGCAGCTCTCGCCTGTTTCGTGATCAATCAAGCGGTCAGTCAGAAGAGTAGAACTGTCGAATCTTATCGCTTTCGCACCTTCGGATTCAAGCGGAGCGTCTTTCCATCGTCAGAACCGAATGCCCGATTTCATTGCCAATCGACCGAGTGATGTGCCGACTCGAGAAACGTTAAAGTTTCTAATATCTCGCCTTCCTGTTGATGCCAAAGTTCTCGAAGTCGGATGTGGCGAAGGGCAGGTTGCTTGCGAACTTCTGCAGCGCGGTTATAGCGTGACGGGCTTGGATTCCGATTCGGAGCGCATCGCGAGAGCTCAGGCGCACGGAGTTCGCGCCATCGTAGCATCGTGGCCGAAGTTCGACAGCAGTGTTTCGTTCGACGCGATCGCCTTCACGCGTTCCCTGCACCACATCAACCCACTACGCCAAGCGATCGTTCGCGCCCGGGAATTACTAAATCCGAACGGATTTCTTCTGATTGAAGATTTCGCATTGGACGACGTCAACGAGGCGACGGTTGCCTGGTTCGTAAAAGTTTTGCGTTCCACGCAAGGCACGGCGCTGATTAACCCAGTCGCAGATCAGCTGGTGACGGAACTTCTTTCCGCCACCGACGTCATGCAGACGTGGCGAGACAATTGCGCACACGACCTGCACTCTTTCACAGCCATGAATGAAGCGATCGCCGCGCAGTTTGTGGTGCTCGAAACTCAGTCAACTCCGTATTTTTATCGATATTTGATTCCGGTTCTTCCGGAGACTTCAGAGGCGGCTTCGTTTGTAGACGAAGTTTTTCAACAGGAAACTATCCTGGGAAACCGCGGAGAGATCGTGTTTCTCGGTCGGCGAATCGTGGCCTCACCATGACCAGTGGAACGGGGAATTTCTCAAATGAGCTACCAACACGATTCAAGGCATGAACGGACTCTAACCGTGCGACATCGACATGGGTTTGCCGCTACGCGCATTCTGATGATAGCGTCTTCACACAGATTCAATGGATAAAATACCGGTGATAGATGATGCGGGACGTCCGCTGCTCGCTGGAATTTTTATCGCATTGCTCTTGCTGCAATGGCGTTTCCCGCTGCGACGGCACCATTTCGGCGTGGTGCGTCGTTTGGTGCGTAACTGGATTTTATCCATCCCCGGATTCGCCGTGGTTAGATTCGCCATGTTGCCGGTCCCAATGGCAGTAGCGATGTGGGCACAAGACCGACATGTCGGCTTATTGAACTGGCTGAGTCTGCCAAGTTTGGCTCTCTGGATCGCGACCTTTCTGCTCATGGATTACGCATATTGGTGGTGGCACTGGGCCAACCACATGATCCCGTTCTTTTGGCGGTTCCACAATGTGCACCATACGGACCTCGACCTCGATGTGAGCACGGCGGCGCGATTTCATTTCGGCGAAATGGTTTTTTCCATTGGATTCCTCACGCTGGCCGTACTGGCTTTCGGGATCGCGCCTATCATGCTGCTCGTTTTTTTCCTGTGCCTCGAAGCAGCAACACTTTTTCATCATTCTAACTGGCGACTGCCTATCCGCCTCGAGCGTCTCTTGAACTCGATCGTTGTAACACCGCGCATGCACGGAATTCATCACTCCATCGTGCAGCGCGAGACCAACTCTAACTGGGGCACCGTCTTTTGCTGGTGGGATAAACTCCATCGCACGCTGCGCCGCGACATTCCGCAAAATGAAATCACCATCGGGGTGGCGGCTTATCGCGACGAAAAGGAATTGACGCTCGCCCAACTTTTGGTTCTGCCGTTCCGCAAGCAACGAGAGTGGCGCTTACCCAATGGTCTCGAGCCTGACCGCAAGCCGCGGCCAGCTCACCAACTCGCCGAGTAGGTGTTTATATCCTCATCTGAACGTCAAGTGCTACGCGACTTCGGCTTATTCATCTCTCAAGGAGTTTTGCGATTACCAGGCCGAAGAGAATCTACTCCTGCCGAAGTGCGAGAAATCGTTGGCGTCTGCAGACCTCTGTCCACTCACCTCTGTTTACCTGGATCAAGCCGTCGCCTGATGCTTTTTGACAAAAGGCCAAAAGGTCTCACGAAGTGTTTGTCCTTTAGGCATCCGCTTGCCGGTGCTCCTCTCGCGCGGCGCTCCAGACTGCGCGAGCGGCATCGGCATTGATCGCCAGAATGCCGAGGCCAACGATGAGGTCGGGCCATCCCGAAAACGTGTAAGCCGTGATGAGACCCGCAGCGATTATTGCAGCGTTTGCGACAGCATCATTCCGAGCCGAAAGAAATGCTGCCCGGGTTAAACTCCCGCTATGTGAGCGGAAGCGCGCGAGAATGAATGCGCATGACAAATTGATGACCAGCGCGCCGGTGCCTGCAAGGGACAGAGGAATCGGTGCAGGTGGCAGGGGTGCCACAAACTTTTGCCAGGCTGTCCAGAGCGTGGCGATGCCCGGTATTAGCAAAATTCCCGCGAGAGCCATCCCCAAGCGAGCGCGTTTGATGGCGGTCCAGCCGAGTGCGACAGCGATGAGAAAGTTGATGGATGTGTCTTCCAAAAAGTCGACGCTGTCGGCAAAGAGCGACACTGAACCAATCGCAATCGCAACCCCAAACTCGACGCCAAAGTAAGCCAAGTTCAGGCTCGCGACGGTAATCACAACCTTCCGTAAGCGCCAGTCCATAGGAATTCATGCGATCGCCAGCGTCACTTCTTCAGAAGTTTTACAGTCACAAAAAGAAGGCGACGATCAAAAGAATACCAAGCGTTATCCAAACCCACATCGGACAACCCATCATCATGACCCATCACCTACTTTCTGTCCGCGCCGCTTTTCAACTGCTCAGTCCATGTGCGCCAGCATTTTCGGGCCACCGGTTCGAAAAAACCGCACGAGGAGAAAAGCCGCGATCGCGAGGAAGATAACGTTCAACATTGTCGTGTAATTAGGACTGATCGTGGTCTCGACGATCTGGGCGCTCCGATGCTGCGGAATCAACCGCAGAAGACTGAAAAGAAACTCGACGATCAATGCGGCCAAAGCCATCGCGATGTAAAACACAGCGACGATCAATGCAGTGACTTTCCAGCCATAATACTTCCGATAGATGTCGATGATCGGGAGCACGATGAGGTCGGCGTAGATGAACGCGATTACGCCGCCAAAACTGATCCCGCCGTTCCAAAGAACTGCGGCGAGCGGGATATTTCCGACTGAGCAGACAAACGAAAGAACCGCAACGAGCGGCCCGACTATCGGTCCCCAGATGGTTGATGCAACGGGATGCGAACTGAGAAAGAAATCTTTCCAAAAGTTCTGCGGCACCCACGCGGCGAGCGCGCCAGCAATGAGCAAACCGCCTGCTATGTCTTTCCACACCGCAAGCCAATCCATTACGAAATAGTGGCTCGTCGCAGTGATTCCTTCACTTGAGGTGATGCGCTGCCAAAGAGAGCCGTTTCCCACACTCATGTCCATTTCAGCGTGTCCTTCCATTTTGCCTTTCACGCCTCGATCGGCTTGCTTTCGCGCCTCGCTTACCAATTTACGCGAAAGAAAAACTCGAAAAAGCACAGCCAAGATCGCTACCATCAATGGTCCACCGGTGAATTCTGCGAGGGCAAATTCCCAGCCCATTAACACGATCAGGATGATGCTTAGCTCCGCGACAAGGTTGGTGGAGGCAAGCTCGAAAGCCATCGCGGCGGTGAAGTCGGCGCCTTTGCGGAAAATGGATCGTGCCAATGCAACCGCTGCGTAAGAACAGGACGATGACGCTGCGCCTAGTCCAGAAGCAATGGCGAGTGACTTTGGTGAATCGTTAGGGAGTAACTTCACCATTTCTCGCTTTGAGACGATTGCCTGCACCAAGCCGGACAATCCGAATCCCAAAATTAGTGGCCACAGAATTTCCCAAAACATGGCAAACGCCATCCAAAGGGCGTGGCCAAAAGCGGCAATAAGATTTGCCATGACTAGAC
>QHPP01000052.1 GCA_003219125.1 Verrucomicrobiota bacterium | reverse complement strand
GCGGCGCTCAGATTCAGCATCGCGAAGAGGAGGGCGCTGTCACCGATGTCGACGGCGTATTGGTCGACCAATTTCCGGGCGACGCCGTTCCACGCCAGCGGCGGCGGAGCGCCCTGCCAGAAGATCGCGATGTGCGTCTGCTCGGGTGTTCGAACCGTGCTGTTCACCGAGCCGAGCGCCTTCACCTCATTGAAGTCCTCCGCGTATGCATCACTGGTGAGCGCGTTCGGGCCGTCGGTGCGGAACTGGGAGGAACTCTGTATCAGAAACGGCCGGACCCCGCCGACCCACGGGGTCGGGTCGAGCATCTGTGTTCCATCTGCATTCAATAGCGGCTGCCAATGGCCAGGGGCATAGTTCGGCACCCACGGTGACGGCCCGAAGCGGCCGTCGCCTTGCCGTGCGGCAATCATCGCGTCGGCCGCGGCGTTCCCTGCGGCGATCCCAGCGGTTTTGGATGGACTGTCCGGTATCGCTGCAAGCGAGGCCATGTATGCCGTGGAGAGCGACTGCAACAAAGTCGTCTTATTTGGGAACGGGATGGTCGCGGAAACCGTCGAGACGATGTTAGAGAGAACGCTGTACGCCGCGGTCGCGGCAGCAGCCTCCTTCGAGGCATTCGCGTTGAAGCGCGTCGCGAGGAGATACGGTCGATGCCTCGGCTCGATCGCGTTGATCGCGTCGTAGACGGCGCCTTGCGTCATCCCCATGTTGACCTGGAGAGCATTCGCTGCTCCGCCCGCCGCCGCAGGGAACGCAGCGAGCGTTGTCGTCGCGATCTGGTTCCAGTTCGTAACCTCGTGGGCTAGCGCCACGGGTCCCGTGAGCGCGACGAGCGCTACTGCGATGAGAAGGGGCAAAATTGGTAATTTTTTGAATTGAGTCAGTGGATTCATGGTTTTCCTTTTCTCCGGCGATTAACCGAAGTTTTTAACTGTGAAGTTGTGATTTTTTGTTTCCCTTTTGGTTTGGTAACTTCCTTTCATCCCCATAAACAAGAACGGCGGTGAGAAGTGATCATCTGAATCGAGGTTTTTTCGGAAAGCCTCCTCGATCACTGGAGAAATGAGGCGCAGATGGAAGATTAGCCGCTAACGATTGCGGTATAGCTGCCGGCTGGCAGCGTTGCAATGAATCTTTCCAGTTACCGTCGGCCGCAATGACATTGCCATTCGCGTCGTGCAGTGACAGCGCCGGATCAAGCAGCGGGCTTGCGGGCTACTGAGCGTAAACTTCCACTAACCCGACACCGGCCGTGCCATTCACTCCGCTAAGAATCGCCGTGTAGTTACCAGGTGCAAGAGTAATCAAGATAGCTGCTTCGCGGCTATTGGGCGGAGCATAACCGCTGCTGCTGATGACGGCGGCATTCGAGCCACTTCCCCAGTTGTCGTTAGTCATCATCATCGGGTTGCCGTTGGCATCGCGTAACTCCAGCGTGGCAGGATTTCGATTTCATTATCACTTGTTTGTCGCTACTGAGACTTTGTAGACATCGAGCAGGCCAACGCCGGTCTCGCCATTCTTATCCGCCAGAATCGCGGTGTAGTTGCCGTTGGGCAATGTGGCAAAGATGGCAGATTCAAGATCATTGGGAGGAGCAAAACCAGTGGTTTGGATAACCTCACGCTGAGTGTTTTGCCAGTTGTCGTTAGATGCAATCACACTGCCGTTACTGTTTACAAGGGCAAGCGTCGGATCAGCTAAGGCTCCGTTGACTCCAAATTGAGTCAGGGTAGGTCCAAGGGCGCGGATAATGACCTGGAGGCTGCCATTGCCGCCACTGGACATGAAACCACCGATGAGCACGTGGTCACCTGTTCCGACAAAGCCGCGCGTGGAAACATTACTCAATCCTGAGAGAGTGGAATAGACTTCAAGCAGGCCGTTGCCGGTGGTTCCATTCTTTCCCGATAGAACGGTGGTGTAAGCGCCCGCTGTCAATGTTGCCGTGAAGGCGGACTCGCGTATGTTCGCGGGGCGATAACTCATTGGAACCTGGGCGGCAGTTGCGGCGTTTGGCCAGTCGTCGTTAAAGCTCATCATCGAGGTGCTGTTATGCAGTTCCAGCGTAGGATCCTGCAATGCATCGGAAACACCGAAGCTACTGAGTGTAGGACCGAGCCCTCGAATAATGACCTGCTTTGAGTCGCTGCCGGTGACAATAAAACCACCAATGAGCGCGTTGTCACCGGTCTCGACAGATCCCCGGACAGAAATATTTACCAGTGTAGGAGTCGGAGCTTGTGAGGGCTGGAAGGCGAGGCCGTATTCTTCGCCACCTGGAGCAAAGACGCTTCGCACTCCACCAGGAGTAAACTTAAGTATGTTGTGGCTGACCCCATCGGCGACAAACAGATTGTCCGCGCTGTCAATAGCCAGACCATATGGAATTACTGAAACGTGATCGTTTTCTGAGGCAACAGTGCTTCGCAGCCCGGATGGAGTAAACTTATAGACGGCGGCGCCGACGACAGGAAAGTCGTATCCATCGTAACCGCCATCCGCGACAAACAGATTGCCCCGGCTGTCAAAGGCCAGAGCAAGTGGATAATTCAAACCGGAGGCAAAGGTGGTGCGTACGCCGGTCGGACTAAATTTATAGACTAATCCTGTGTTAGGTTGTAAGAATTTGAAAACTCCAGCAGCCACAAACAGGTTGCCTGCACGATCAAACGCTAGACCGTTTGCACCCAACTGCACAGTGGCAAAGGTGGTTCGGGCTCCAGTCGGAGTAAATTTATAGATGGTGACGTGAGCCGCCACAAACAGGTTGCCCGCGCTGTCAAAAGCCAGACTAACTAGATCAGGTAGCGGTAGCCCGGAGGCAAAGGTGGTTCGCACCCCAGCCGGAGTAAATTTATAGATGGCGCCGCTCCCCGCATCCGCCACAAACAGGTTACCCGCCTTGTCAAAGGCTAGACCCGAAGGATCATTCAAGCCGGAGGCAAAAGTGCTTCGCACTCCGTTTGGAGTGAACTCATCGATGATGCCGTAGTTGCCCTGGAAATCAAAATCCGAGGCAAACAGATTCTGCGCCGGCGCGCGCGCGCAGATTAGACTGATTACTGCTAAACACAGTACCCCGCTTATTAAATGACGTGTGAGACCAATGCCAGATCTCAATTTCGTTTCCGTTTGTTTGTTCTTCATAGCTCTGCTTTCTAATTGAAGGTTCAGTGGCCTCTACGGGAAACGAGAGGCACGCGCCGTCTTCTCGGCTAATGTCTTGTTCATCTTTTTCCTCGCTTCGTAGTTTTCCTTTCACTCCCATAAACGGAAACGGGCGATCAAAGTGATCATCTGAATTCAGATTTTTCGGATACGCTTCCGCGTGCAGGAAATTTCGATCTCACTGTCTGCTAATCTGGCCCAGCGCGGCACACAGCGTGCGCAGTCGGCTGTCGGGTCGTGCTGCGTCACCTGGGTTGGTCGTCGTCATGGTGCCCATGCTATTGTTTGGTCATGGTGCCGATGGTGCTTAACTCAATGGTGCCGGGGGGATCTGTATCGATCCACTTGAGCTCAGCGCCTCCCTTCACGATGTAAAAATCGATCTGCTTGACGTTGCCGCTTCCCGACAACCACGTCATCGTCCCGTGGCCGGTCGCATCCACGGTATAGGTGCCATCACGGAGGTTATGGAGATTTGTTCCATCCACTCTCAGGATCAAGTCAACGTGAAAGGTGCCGGTCGCGGGCGTGTACGTGATAATGCCGACGGCACTCAATGGGACGGATTGTTTACCGTTGGTGCCACCTAAGTCCCAGCCTTCGGCGTGCCAAACGTAGTTTCCCGAAACGTCGTTGATGCTAAATGAACCAGCCCGTGCACTAGTCGAAAAGGCTGGCGCAAGGACGATAATGGAAGTCGCTAACACGAGTAGCAGAGCGACTCGCATGCGGTTTTTGGTAATGTTTAAATTTCTCAGTTTGTTTTTCATGATTCTGTAGGTTCCTTTCATTGCCATAAACAAAAACGGGCGATCAAAGTGATCATCTGACTCGAGGTTTTTTTCGGAAGAGCTCCCGCGTGCAAAAAATTTCCGTGAGTGATAAGCTACCAAGAAGAGCTTATGGATACCCCTTCGGTCTCTCACCAAAGAGTGACCGAGCTCCTAGTGCACTGGAGTCACGGGGACGATGCTGCCCTCGCGGAATTGACGCCGCTGGTCTATGAGGAACTCCGACGCCTCGCTCATCATTTTATGGAGGGACAGCGTCCCGAACACACACTGCAAACGACGGCGCTGGTCAACGAGGCTTATATGCGCCTAGCCGACCAAACGAAGCCAAGCTGGCAGAACCGCGCTCACTTCTTCGCGGTGGCCGCTCGCGCGATGCGCCAAATCCTGGTCAACTACGCCAGGAGCAACCGAGCCCAAAAGCGCGGCGGTGGCGCGCTCAAGGTCGAATTGGACGAAGTAGCGATTATCTCACCGGAGGAATCAAAGGAAATTGTTGATCTGCACGAGGCACTGGAAAGACTGGCCACGCTCGATTCAAGAAAAGCTCAAGTAGTCGAGCTAAAATATTTTGGCGGGCTCAACTATGACGAGATGGCAGAAGTGCTCAAGATTTCACCTATAACGGTGAGGCGCGACTGGGAATTTGCCAGGCTATGGCTGTACACGGAATTGCACAACGCCGGCTAACCGCCCAAAAGCGGCGCGAGGACTCGCGCGCACTCCGAAAGCTCGCGCGAAACAGAAGAGGCATCTCCCATAGATTTCGCACGAAGTGCTTTGGAGTGCGATGCGTCTTCGCATCGCTTTTAAGCTCCTCGACGTTTCACGACTGGGTCCACTCAGAAATCGTCGGGTACTTTGATCCGGTCGGTCTTGAATGAGTAGACCGATTTTACAAACCCAGTTCGCGCGTTGGTTTCAAACCAAGGCGCCGAACACCATGGGTACTGATTCGCCAGCGGAACCAGGCCGTGTTTCACCGCGTTCTGATTGACGTAGTTCAATCGCGCGAGCCAGGATTTCTCGAACGTCAAGTGAGTATCCCAGAATTCATACATCACTGGCCGGGCGCGAGTGCCATCAATGCGATTGAGCCGTATCGCCAGTTCGCGGTGCAAATGTCGCACGAAATTGTGATGTGCCGTCGTGGTGTTTTCGAAGCTAATCGAGATGATAGTGATTGGGGAAGAAAGCCCACGCCTGTAGAATAAGTGCGTAGCTTTTCGCCAGCTCGAAAGTTGTGTCGCATATAAGATCCAGTTTTGCGCGCGAATCAAAGAGCGGTTTTCGATGCAGCGTTGCCGCGGTAATCATATAAATGCCGCGAGGCGTGAAGTAATGTGGTGGCGCGTGTGGCCAACTCTCGCGCATACGAGTTTGCTATCACAGCTGCTCTCTTTCGCGAAGGTTTTTAGTGTCTGAAAAGCGACGCGACGACGCGTGCGCACTCCGAAAGCTTGCGCGAAAGAGAACGGGCATCTCCTATAGATTTCGCACGAAGTGCTTTGGGAGTGCGATGCGTCTTCGCATCGCTTTTGCTGCTCCACTCCAAAGCTGGCGCGAAACAGATGAAGGCGGAGATGGGTTTTGAGATCGCACTCCTCGTCAAATGCACTAAACTTCTCCCGCATATGACGCCGGCGCGGTTACAAACGATTGAGCAAATCTTTCGTGCAGCGCTTGATCAAAAGCCGGAACAGATTGGCGCTTTCCTGGACACGGCCTGCGAAGGGGATGAGCCTTTGCGCTGTAAAGTTGAAGCGCTCCTCGCTTCGCATCAACGAGCAGGCAGCTTCATCGAAACCTCATCT
>QHPP01000243.1 GCA_003219125.1 Verrucomicrobiota bacterium | reverse complement strand
GACATAACCACTTTGAATCTTGGCGACAAGTGAACCGGGCGACATTGTTCGCATTTGCGTTGCCCGGCGAGACGCTTCCGCCCAACGCCGTTGCGCGGTGTTGGTAAAAACAAGTTCGCGGACCCCTGAGTACCGCACGCACCAGCGGCCTGTCTTCCGAAAGAGCCTGCGTGGTCACTGAAGACCCGGGTTCCTGCAAATTCGCAGTGTGCGCGAAAGAAAAGGCTGGACGACTTCTGAAGGAACGGATAATCCCGACACCGGAGCTGGAATGATTTGCCGCCTTTCGAACAGGCGGCGGCATGACATGGTGTCTTGGGTCTTGCCCCGATGGTGGAGGGACTATTCCGCCCGGTTGGTCTGTCATGAACAAACAACCCACGTTCGATCAAGACCGGAAAAGAAGACGATCGCGTCGGAAGTTACCTGACTCGTCACCAAATAAAGATCTGAAAGGCGACAGCTCGGCCCAATCAGCGGCGTCACAGAATGGATCGTCTGGAATCCCAATGTCACTTCAGGAATTTCTTAAACGCGATTCTTTGCCGATCAAACCGCGCTAACTCCTTTCTCTGTTGTAGCCCAGCCATCTTGGCTGTGGGGCCAGCCTGAACACTTTCGCGGCCGAAAGTTTTTCAATAGCAAAGGGCCAATTCAAAAACGCGGTTGCGCCCGTGCGAGGGCAACGCAGCTTGTTCGTTCTTATGTGCCGTTTCTTATCTCATCCCCTGCTCGGATGTCTGCTCGCACTTGCCGTGGTGCCGCTGGCTCCGGCCCAGAATCTCCCGAATACCACGCGGCTGCTACGCTTTCCAACTACCAATGGCCGCCAGATCGTTTTTTGTTACGCGGGCGAACTTTACACTGTCGCTAAAGAAGGTGGCACAGCCCGCCGAATCACCAGCGGACCCGGTTACACTTCCTTCCCACGTTTCTCGCCTGATGGGGCCCAGCTCGCCTTCACCTCCCAATACGATGGCAACACCGAAGTGTATGTCATGCCGGCTGAAGGCGGCGCGCCCAAAAGGCTGACCACTTCCGCCACCCTCGGTCGCGACGATATCTCAGACCGGATGGGACCAAACAGTCTCGTGATGGCCTGGGAAAATACCAAACCACTGGTCGTGTTCCGTTCTCGGATGAAATCGTTCAACGATTTTATTGGCCAGCTTTTCACGGTTGGGCTCGATGCGGAATTACCGCAACAGCTGCCAGTGCCACGCGGAGGTTTCGTTTCTTTTTCGCCAGACGATTCGAAAATGGCGTTTAACCGGGTCTTTCGCGAATTCCGCACCTGGAAGCATTACCGCGGCGGAATGGCCGACGACATTTGGATTTACGATTTCAAAAACGGCACGACCGAGAACCTGACCAACAATCCGGCCCAGGATATCTGTCCGATGTGGGGACCGGACAACCGCATCTATTTTACTTCCGATCGCGATGGTCGGATGAATCTTTTCGCGATTGATCTAACGACAAAGGAGACAAAGCAGCTAACGACTTTTAAGGATTTCGATATAAAGTTTCCATCAATTGGAAAGGACTCTATCGTATTCGAAGAGGCGGGCTATATCTGGCGCTACGATCTGGCCAGCGGTCAGGCCGCGCCAATCCCGATTGAAGTGAAGGAAGATTTCGCCTCCGGCCGTTCTGCCTTCGTCGATGGCTCGAAGCATATCGAATCGGTCAATCTCGCACCCGATGGCGAACGCGCCATCGTGGTGGCGCGCGGCGATCTTTTTTCCGTGCCGATGAAGGAAGGCACCGCCCGTAACCTGAGCAAAAGCTCGAACGCGCATGAGCGCGACGCTATCTGGTCGCCCGATGGAAAATGGATCGCTTACAATTCAGACGTGACCGGTGAAAACGAACTCTATATCCGCCCCCAGGATGGCAAAGGCCAGCCGCAACAGGTAACGAGCGGGGCCGATACTTATTACTATCGACCGGTCTGGTCGCCCGACAGTAAGAAGCTCCTTTGGGCCGATCGATTACAACGATTGCGTTATGTTGATGTCACCTCAAAGACCGTCACTCAAGTAGATCAGGATAAATGGGGCGAAATTCAATCCTACGATTGGTCGCCCGACAGCCTGTGGATTGCCTGGGCGCGCCCGGAAGAGAATGACCTGCCTCGAGTTTACATTTATTCCGTTGCCGACAAGAAGCAGACTGCGGTGACGGACGAATGGTACGGCTCGGGTAATGTCGCCTTTAGCGATGACGGGAAATATCTGCTCCTCGCTTCCGGGCGTGACTTCAAGCCCACGTTTGCCGAGGACGAATTCGAGAATGTTTACCTCGATATGCAGCGCGTCTACCTCGTCACTCTGGCCAAAGATACACAACCGCCGCTTGGTCCTCGCAGTGACGAAGTTGGCAAGGCGGAACAAAAACGCGCCAAGCAAAAGGAAAAAGAAGGCGAAGACAAGAAACCCGAGGAGAAGAAGTCACCTTCTCCAACTCCAAAATCCAGCACTACTCCGACGCCCGAATTAAAGCCGAAGAAACCGGTAGTTGTTAAGGTTGATCTCGATGGTATCCATGATCGCATTTCTGGAGTGGAAATCGTGCCGGGTAACTACAGCGACATCCGGCTGGTGGACGATCGCATTTTCTATCTCCGCCGCACCGTAGCCGATCAGGAAGGTGAGGATGAAGCAGATCAGGATGCTCGCGATCGAAAGGCCCATCTTTGTTTCTATAGCATGGAGGACCGAAAGGAGACTGTCCTGGGCGACGTAAACGCCTATCAAATATCGGCCGATGGTAAGCGAATGCTGCTCAAAATTAAAAAGGACTATGCCATCATCGACCTGCCCAAGGACAAACTTGAGACCAAAGATCACGAGCTGAAGCTGGCTGGACTCGACATGCAGCTCGATAAACACGCAGAGTGGAATCAAATCTACTTCGAATGCTGGCGGCAGATGCGCGACTTCTTTTACGCGCCGAACATGAACGGGATCGATTGGAAAACGATGCGTGACAAATACGCCGCTATTTTACCGTTCGTAAATCATCGTAATGATCTTACCTATCTCCTGGGCGAGCTGATTGGCGAGCTAAACAACGGCCATACCTACGTCGGCGGCGGCGAGCGTCCAGAAACGCCCCGTATCAAACTGGGACTACTTGGGGCAGAGCTTTCGCGCGATCCGGCAACGAAAACCTACCGCATCGACCGGATCTTGCCGGGCGAGAATTGGGACAAGCACATCCGTTCGCCCCTGACCGCACAAGGTGTAAACGTGAAGGTCGGTGAATATATCCTCGCAATAAACAACACACCGGTTTCAGGATTACCAAACCTATACGACGGGTTGGTCGGCACCGCCGATAAGCAAGTGATCTTGCGAGTCAACTCGAAGCCGAGCGATGATGGAGCGCGGGACATTACTGTAGTTCCCACGGCTGACGAGTCGCCCCTCTACTACCTGGCGTGGGTGCAGAAGAACATTGACTACGTTAGTAAGAAAACCAATGGCGAAGTCGGGTACCTCCATATTCCCGACATGGGACGGCCCGGCTTGAATGAATTTACCAAGCTCTACTTCCCGCAGATGCGAAAGAAGGCCCTGATTGTAGATGTCCGCGGCAACGGCGGCGGATTCGTTTCCCCTCTCGTGATTGAACGACTCCGGCGCGCCCTCGTCATGGTGGGGATTGCGCGCAATGGCATGCCAACGACCGATCCGCCTCAAACCTTTCTTGGTCCGATGGTCACGCTGATCGACGAATTCTCCGCTTCGGATGGCGACATTTTTCCCTACCGATTCAAAACGCTTGGACTCGGCAAGCTGATTGGTAAGAGGACGTGGGGCGGGGTCATTGGTATTCGCGATTCCCTGCCACTGGTTGATGGCGGTCAATTCTTCAAGCCGGAGTTCGCGCCCTACTCGAAAGAGGGCAAGGGCTGGATCATTGAAAGTCACGGCGTTGATCCCGACATCGTGGTAGATAACGATCCGGCCAAGGAATTCCGCGGAGAAGATCAGCAACTGGACCGAGCTATCCAGGAAATCCAGGAAGAGCTAAAAACGAAACGCTACGATCTACCACCAGTCCCGCCGTATCCCAACCGTAATCCAACACCCGCCCCCTAATAATAAGCGAACTATTTCACATTGGGCGCGATGATTTTGTTGGCAAGCGACTCCAAGCCCAGATCGCCGTGACGTTGTAGCTGCCACCGTCTCCGGCGGCAGAATACCTGCACTTACATTTTAACTTTCCCTTGCACTTCTCCAGATGAGAGTAGGTGAAAGTCGAAGATTTGAGACATGATTAAGGATTCGAAAAACTTGCTTGATCCTTCTCCGGAGCAAATTCGATCCTGGGCCAACGCCGCCGTCGAACTCATAGCGGACTATCTCAGCACCATTCGAGATCGGCGGGTATATCCCTCTACCAGTTCGCGCCAAATACGAGAGCGCCTGGATTCCAGCTTGCCGGAGGAACCAGCTAACTTCGACGAACTCCTCCACACTTTTCGGAACACTTTGATCGAGCTGAGTCGGCACAACGGTCACCCGCGCATGTTCGGTTATGTGCAGGCGCCCGGAACTGCCATTGCCGCTATCGCCGATCTGCTGGCGTCTGCATTGAATGCCAATCTAACCGCCTGGCGTTCGGCCCCGGCCGCAGTTGAAATCGAGCGACTAACGATTAATTGGATCAAACAAATCATCGGCTTTAACCGCGAGGGCGCGGGACTCTTTGTCAGTGGCGGGTCGATGGCGAACATGGCTGCACTCGCCGCCGCACGACGCGCCAAAGCGCCGGCGCAAATTCAAAACAAAGGAGCACAATCGTGCGCCAAAACGCTGCGGGTTTATGCTTCCGAAGAAACTCATCATTCCGTCGCCAAAGCTGCGGCCTTGCTCGGCATCGGACGCGACAACGTGCGCTTGGTCAGCGTCAATGAACGCCACAAGATTAATCTCGATGAACTCGTGGCCGCGATCGAAGAAGATCGTGCAGCCGGACACTTGCCGATCTGCCTGGTCGCCAACGCTGGAACAGTGGCGACTGGCGCTTTCGATCCGTTTAGGCAGATCGGCGAAATCGCACGGCGCTTCAATCTTTGGTTGCACGTTGACGGTGCTTACGGCGGGTTTGCCGCGCTCGCAGCATCAACGCGGCCTTTGTTCGGCTCGATCGAGGAAGCGGATTCGCTCGCGCTCGATCCCCACAAATGGCTTTACCTGCCGGTCGATTGCGGCTGCGTCTTGTATCGCGATCCAGAGATAGCCCGCGCAACCTTCGCCCATGAAGCGGAATATACCCGAGTCATTGGACAGGAAGCGGACGAAGCTTTTGCCTTTTGGGATTACGGGCCGGAGTTGTCGCGTCGTTTCCGCGCACTCAAAGTTTGGATGTTGTTGAAAAGCGTCGGCCTTCAGGCGTTGGGTGAAGCAATTGAGAAAGATCTCGCCTGCGCTCGCCACTTCGAAAAGCTGGTGCAAAACAGCGAAGACTTCGAAATGCTCGCGCCGGTCGAGCTTTCCATTTTTTGTTTCCGCCACCTGCCCGCGCGCTTGAAGGGAGCACTGGCCACCGGCTCATCCGAACGAGAAAAAATCGAGAAGCAGCTCGACGCCCACAATGAACGCCTGTTGCTGGCGTTGCAGCGTGATGGCAGTTCCTATCTTTCCAATGCGCAACTGCGCGGCCGATTCAGTCTCCGCGGCTGCGTCATGAACTACCGTACGACGCTACGCGACATGGAAATTCTGCTCGGCGATTTGCGCCGTGTCGGCGCACAATTGGAGGTATCCGGTTAACGCGAACGGCGGAGGATTCATTCTAGCCTGCGGCAATGCTCGAAACACAGGCATTCCTGCCTGTGCGCCCAGCGGAGTTACACTCCGCTGTCGGAGAAAAGGCTGCGCGTTGCATTAGGTGGCGCAACGGGTTGAAAACCCGCTGGGCGCACAGGCCGATGGCCTGTGTTCCTGCGGAAAGCAGACTTAAACTCTCTGCTAAATATATGTAGCACCGCAAACTGACGCGTTTTTCCGATTCGCTTTGTTCCGACGGTGCTAGATTATCGGATGCCGTTTCAGCTGGAATCCAATTATAACCCGCGTGGCGACCAGGCGCAGGCGATCGCGAAGCTGGCGAAATCGCTCGAGGCTGGGAATCGGCATCAAACCCTGCTCGGTGTCACTGGCTCAGGGAAAACATTCACTATCGCAAACGTGATCCGCGAGATCGACCGGCCAACCCTCGTCATCTCTCACAACAAGACGCTGGCGGCACAGCTCTACTCCGAGTTCAAACAATTTTTCCCGCGTAATGCGGTGGAGTATTTCGTCAGCTATTTCGATTACTACCAGCCGGAAGCCTACATCCCGCGCTCCGATACCTATATCGAGAAAGATTCGTCCATTAATGAAGAGATCGAGCGTTTGCGTTTGTCGGCGACCAGCGCGCTGCTAAGCCGGCGCGATGTCATTGTGGTCGCGAGCGTTTCCTGCATCTACGGTATCACGTCGCCGGAAGATTATGAGCGGATGTTGCTGACGGTAAAACGGGGACAGCACACCTCGCGTGAGGCAGTCCTTGGGCGGTTGGTCGAGATGCTTTACGAGCGCAACGACATGAATTTCTCGCGTGGTCGTTTCCGCGTCCGCGGCGACGTAGTCGAGGTTTATCCGGCTACGGCCGACGAAGAAGCGGTCCGAATCGAATTTTTCGGGGATGAGATCGACGCCATCACTCGATTCGATCCGCTGACCGGACATGCCCGCGAAGCGCTCAGTGTCATCACATTTTTCCCGGCGAAACAGTTCGTCACACCAGCCGATAAGTTGAATCGTGCGCTAACGACAATTAGGGCGGAGCTGGATGACCGGATCAAAGTCCTGGAAGCGCAGAACAAATTACTGGAAGCGCAGCGCTTGAAAATGCGAACAGAGTACGATCTCGAGATGTTGCAGGAAATGGGATTCTGTAGCGGGATCGAGAATTACTCGCGGCATCTCAGTGGCCGTCCGCCCGGGTCAAAACCATATACCATCATCGATTTCTTTCCGAAAGATTTCCTCACCGTGGTCGATGAGTCGCATGCGACCATTCCACAGATCGGCGGGATGTATGAAGGGGACAAGTCGCGCAAGACAGTGCTGGTCGAATATGGATTTCGTCTGCCCAGCGCTCTGGATAACCGGCCATTGAATTTTCCCGAGTTCATGAAGTTGACGAACCAGCTCGTCTACGTCAGCGCCACGCCCGCTGAGTTTGAAATTCAGAACAGCGTCGTTGGCAACAAGGGCTACGTGCCACACAAACGCGCCCGTATTGGAGAGGACGAGTTAGTGCCATTTGTTTTGCCGGGAGAATCTGTAACGGCGGTCTATGACCGCCGGGCTGTAGGGCAAGCGCGTCGCTTGCCATCGAGCGGTTCGGCAGGCGGCGCGCCCGTCCTCCAATTGTCGCGCACGGACGAGGCGCCGGAGAAATTCGATGTCCATACTCCGGGAAAACCCCTTGTGGTCGAGCAAATCATTCGCCCCACCGGATTGCTCGACCCCAGAATCACAATTCGCGGATTAAAGAATCAAATCGACGATACGATCGAGCTCTGTCGTCAACGGGTCGAACAGCAGGAACGCATTCTTGTTACCACCCTGACGAAGCGCACGGCCGAAGATTTGGCCGATTATCTCCGCGATGTCGGATTAAAGGTCCGCTATCTGCATAGCGACATCGACACCATCGAGCGCGTGGAAATTTTGCGCGGCCTGCGCGCCGCCGATTTCGACATTCTGGTCGGAATCAACCTGTTGCGCGAAGGTCTCGATCTTCCCGAAGTCTCGTTAGTTTGCATTCTCGACGCCGACAAGGAGGGATTTTTGCGATCGCAAACTTCGCTTATTCAAACTGCGGGCCGCGCCGCGCGCCACATCAATGGCGAAGTTGTTCTTTTCGCCGACATCGTGACCGACAGCATGCAGGCATTGATTTCGATTTCAGAATATCGCCGCGCCAAACAGATGGAATACAACGAAAAGCACGGCATCACTCCGCAGACCGTCCGACGCGCGGTGCAGGAAAGTTTGCACACAATCTTGCGTGGCCGCGAGATCGCCTCGTCGGTGATTAACGAAGCCGGCGGAAACTTCGATCTGACGGAATTGCTCCGCGAGCTGGAAGACGAAATGCAGCGAGCTTCGGCTAACCTCGAGTTCGAGCGGGCGGCGCTGTTGCGTGATCAAATCATGGAAGTGAAAAGCGGCACCGGCCTGGCGAAAATTGAACCGAAACGGCGGCCCGTGAAATACACCCGCAATAACGGACGCCGGCGCTCCCGCGTGTAGCCCCGATTATCCCTGCCCAGGACACAATGAAGCACGTCGTCCTCAACCGTGAATTTGGAATTGTGCGCACAGTGGCGGTCTTCGGGCCGGGGCGCGGCGGGACCTCTTTGATTGCAGGCTGCCTCCGTGCCCTCGGCGTTTGCATGGGAATCGCTCCACACCCATACAAACACGAATGGTCGCCGCTTGTTCGGCAGGCAGACGGCAAAATCGACCTACCTCGGACATACCAGAACATTCACCAGATGAATGCGAATTATCCCTGCTGGGGCTGGAAATCTCCCAGCGATGCTTTTCACATTGAAACGATCACCGCCTTACTGCGCAATCCGGGTTTTATCGTCGTGACCCGCGATCTCACCGAGATAGCGCTCTCAAGTTTGGCGCGCCAGGATGTGCCCTTCGATATATCGCTCTACGAGGCAGCGATCGTTTCCAGATTTATCGCAGGTCACATCCGATTTTGGCCCTGGCCCATTCTACTAATTCCATTCGCGGAGGCTTTGGGTGAACCAGACACGCTGGTTGAAATTCTGTGTGCATTTCTGCAAATCTCGCCTGGAGAAACCGAACGAAAGCAGGCCGCGAATTTTGTCCAGCCGCTCACGCGTGGTTATCGACCCTTCGACGCGCAACCGGACCAGCTACACGATTTTAGCCCAGTGCAGGACAATCTTGATGATTCGCAGAAACTTGCGGTGGTTTTGAGCGAGCGATACGGCCGGGAGTACTCGCACCAATTCGAGGAACTTTTTGTTAAGACGAAAACCGCTGCCGACCTGCTCGCCGCAAAAATTCAAAGCCCAAAGGAATTAGCGATCGCGTCTGAAATCGTAAATGAGATCGACGATCTTTTTCGCTCGTGCGGGGTGAGAACTACTGGAAGCATTGATGAAAATGCGCAACAAACCGGATTTAGCTCGAGCAAAAAATGGCGCGCTGCCGTCGATCAATCGTTAGAGAGACTTTCTACCCTGGCGCAACAGGCGAGCAAAGAAGTTCTGAATGCAACTGGCCGTTACGATGCACTATTGCAGTTGCATCGCACGCTTCAGCTATTGATTCGTCTGCGGGACGCGCTCGAAAGTGGGCTGCGCCGGATCGAATTTGGAGCACTTGACAAACTCGTCGCGTCCTAGCCGTCGCCCAATTGCCCGTCATCCCGAGCGTGCTCGGGATGACCTGCTTCCATCTGCCAGCCTGCGCTCCCGAAGCTCGCACAAGATTAGCTGCATCAACTTCGATGCGCCTGATCTGGATCCCATTCGCCTTCTTCGCGATCGTCCCAGCAGTGATCGCGCAGACCGGCCTCAACTCGTTAGCGGAGGTTGAATTTTCCCAACTAAGCCAGCGCGATCCGAATCCGCTCGGGGAAAAAGCCCTCAGCATCAATCCAACGCAATGGAAACACGGCGAGACCGAGCATTACATTTATCATTTCGCTCATAGTTACGTAGCTACGCCAATCTCCGTGGAGGCAGAATTTCACTATCGCGTGGTGGCGAAAGAATTGCAGCGCGACCAACCGCTAACCGATATCAAATCGAACGTCTACATTTTTGAGCGCCCGGAGGATTGGCAGCAGTTTCAGGGTCTGGGCGAACTGGAAAAGTGGACCGGTGGCATCCACTCCCAAGGCAGCCTGTTCATTCTCCGTAATCCCGAGCAAAAATTTTCCGGTAATGTCCTCGGTCACGAGATCGTTCATCTCGTCCTTCATCGATTTTATGCCGATGGGATCCCCTGCTGGCTGAACGAAGGGATCGCCCAATACATTTCGAAATCGGCGCATGCCAGTTATCAGCGCGCCCGCGGTTACCTTTCCAAGCCGCATTCGGAGGCAATCGCGACCGAGGAAGTGATTCCGGTGGCAACATTGGTTCGGTTTACCCGGCCACCTTCCGATCGCGTTGAAACTTTTTATGATGAATCGGAGCGGCTGGTGCGCTTTCTGGTCGCGACCGATAAGCCGAGTTTTCTGGCGTTGCTGGATGCATTGGGCCGGCATCAGCCTTTCGAAACTGCATTGCCACGCTTTTATCCCGCCAGATTTGCGACCGTCGCGACGCTCGAAGAAAAGTTTCGCGAATATGCGGCCAAGGATTTTGGAACGACTTTGCAACAGGCGGAAGAATGACCGTTTCGCGGCCAAGCCGCGAAATGGAAATCCTAAATATCCAACGACCCAGATTGCGCCTGGGAAGTTAGGCTTCCAGCCTGACTTGGCCGACAAGCTTCCAGCTTGTCGCTTTCGCGGCCACCGACGGGCAAGATGCTCGTCGGCCGAGACAGCCAGGATGCCTATCTTCCAACTAGCGATGGTATCGCTTGCTGAATCAGCGCGCGTTTGCGATGAAATAAGCTCCGATGCCTAAAGCCAAAACCAAAACCGCGAGCGCCAACGTTCGTGCGATCATCGGTTCCGACGAAGCGAGGGTGAAACGCGAAGCGGCTGAGCTGGCCAAAAAACTCGCGCCGGCCGAGGCCGGCGAATTCGGGCTCGAGATAATTGATGGCGCGGCGGATACCGTGGATGGTGCCGCCAACGCGATTCGCTCAACCATCGCAGCGCTGCAAACGCTTCCATTTTTCGGTGGCGGCAAGCTGGTCTGGCTCAAAAGCGCGAATTTTCTTTCCG
This sequence comes from Verrucomicrobiota bacterium, assembly GCA_003219125.1. Classification (GTDB taxonomy): domain Bacteria; phylum Verrucomicrobiota; class Verrucomicrobiia; order Chthoniobacterales; family UBA10450; genus AV69. Next base: position 6,558 of record QHPP01000243.1, on the reverse strand, counting down.
ACGATGTGAAAGGGAAATCGGCCAACGTGCTCGACCCATTGGAGGAACTTGGCGGCATTCTCGCTGGCGGATTGCCGAACGACGTCACATTTCTCGTTAGCGCAATCGATCCGGACAAGCGGCGGTCGTTTTACAAAACGCTGACAAAACTGGCGGATATTCAAATTTTCGACGAGCCAGATCTGAACCGCAGCGGCTGGGAAGAAAATGCCGGTGAGATTGTGCGGGCCGAAGCGAAAAAACGGGGCTTGGAGTTTGAAGAGGAAGCGCTGGAACTCTTTGTCCTTTCCACCGGGGGCGATTCCGGCGTTGTCGCGAACGAACTGGAAAAACTAACGCTTTATGCACCGGAGGGCGCGATTACGGCCGAGCAGGTCCGCGCATTGGTGCCGATTTCGCGGGCGGCGGTTATTTTCGAATTGGGCAATGCTCTGGCACGCCGCGATGCCACCCTTGCGCTCAACCTTGTGCGCGACTTGCTCGACCAAGGCGAAACCGCCATTGGCATTTTGCTCGCGACCATTTTGCCGACGATCCGCAACCTTCTTCTGGCCAAGGACCTGATGGAACGCCATCACCTTCCGCGTCCGCATGCTCCGTTTGCTTTCATTTCCACCCTTAACCGTTTGCCCGCCAAAGAAACAGAACATTTGCCGCGAAAAAAGGATGGTACGGTCAACGCTTACGCGCTCGGAATTGCGGCGATGAACGCGCATCGCTTCGAAACCGATCAACTGGTCCGGGGCATGGAAGCATGTCTGCAGGCGAACCTGGAGCTGGTCACCACACAATTGGATAAGGAATTGGTGCTGACCGAAATCGTGGTGAAGTTGCTGGGATAGCCGGGTAGCGCGAGCTCCCAAACCAGATTCAGCCGTGCGAACTCGACGGCTTAAAGCCGTCAAGTTTCAAGAAGAGGCGAGTTATGCGGTGTCTTGTAGCAGCTTCGCCGAAGCGTGGAACTGACGGTGCGATCCCACGCTAGGCCAGAGCTAGAACAATGGCCGGCGTCTGAGTACTATGCTCGCTTCCCCCGAAGATTGGGGCAACCAAACTTGACGGCTTAAAGCCGTCAAGTTTAAGGCGCCCAAAACGATTGCAGCGTGCGCAAATTGGTAGGGCGAATGCAGTCAAGCCACGAGAAACGGAACACAGACTTCCAGATCTGTGCGGCAAACAGGCATTCCTGGCTGTTTCCCGTGAACGTAGAGACAGCCGGCTAAAAGCCTGCTGGGCGCACAGGCAAGAATGCCTGTGTTCCGTCCTATTCAGCCCGATTCGGCGCTCATAGAACGCCGCCACAGTTTATTCGCCCGAATATTTCCGCGCCACCGGCCCCACGTACGGAATGTCCCAGCGCGATCCTGAAAATGCTTTGATCATCGCGATCACCATGATGACGAGAAAAGCGAGATGGATTAGGGCTTGAATAATGGCCCAGAGGAAGACCAACAGGCTGCCCAATGCCGGAATAGAACCAAAAATATCGAAAACGATCCTGGAAATAACATTAAATACCACCCACACGCCGCCAAAGATGATTGATTGCATCGCGTAAAAGCGAACGAAACTGTCGCGCTTCTCCAGGAACCAAAAAATGAGACCGCCCACCAACGGAATGCAGGCCAGCGCGGCGGCGATATTGGGAGGTAATCCGGTCGATTGCGTGGTTTCTCCACGCGGCGGAGGTTCGGGAGGAGGATTCGGATTTGGCGGAATCGGCTCGGGCGTTGGAGGAGGCGATGTCGGCTCGAAAGGATCAGCCATGGTACTGTTAGATGAAATAGAGCGGTTGTTTGTCAAGTGAACTCCGACACGATTGAGATTTCCGGGAACGGTTTTCGTTACTCTGCGCTGGTGGGCCATGGGTTGATGGCGAAGGCTGGTCAGCTCGCTCGCAAAGTCGCGAGCGGGAATCGTTGTGCCATTATTGGCGATGAAACGTCGATGCGATTATTTGGCGATCGCGTCCGCGAAAGTTTCAGTTCGGAAAATTTTTCGCCCCGATTGATCCGAATTCCGGCCGGTGAAAAATCCAAGTCGCTGGCGCAAGTAGAGAAAATTTGCGACGAAATGATCGCAGCGGGACTCGATCGGAGTTCGTTCGTGGTCGGGCTGGGCGGCGGCGTCATCGGCGATATTTCCGGGTTTGTTGCCGCCATTTTTCAACGCGGCATTCCACATATTCAAATCCCGACCACACTGCTCGCAATGGTCGATAGCTCGATCGGCGGCAAGACCGGAGTAAATCTTGACGCTGGGAAAAACTTGATCGGCGTGTTTCATCATCCCGCATTGATTATCGCGGACATTGAAGCACTTGAATCGTTGCCGCCACAGGAATTGCGGCAGGGTTACGCGGAAATCATCAAACACGCCATCATTCGAGACGCGGAGATGTTTCAAACGCTGTCATCCCGAGCGAAACGGCCAGTTCGGCTCGGACTCGAGGGATCCCGCCATGAAAGCTTAAAGGTAACGCATCGGAATCCCTCGACTTGCGCTCGGGGTGACGGACTCGTTTCACTTGTCCGGCGGAATATCGCGATCAAAGCCCGCATCGTGTCGGCCGACGCTCGCGAGGTTTCCGGGGAACGCGCGCTCCTGAATTTTGGCCACACCGTCGGACACGCGATCGAGCGCGCTACCGACTTCAAAATTCCACATGGCGATTGCATCAGCATCGGGATGGTGGCGGCCTGCGCGATTTCGATGAAACGTGCCGGGCTTGCGTCGCGGGAACGGGATCATGTCGTTTCGTTATTGAAAAAGTTTGAGTTGCCGTCGCAACTGCCGGCTGGAGTGGATCGAGAAAAAATCGCCGCTACGGTCGTGCACGATAAAAAATTTATTGGCGGCAAAATTCGATTTGTCGTCACGCCGAGAATTGGCGAAGCGCATGTCTCAAACGACGTAACGATGGAAGATATTCGTGAAGCGATCGCAGCGTTGTAGCTGCCGCTATCCTCAACGGCAGATCCTCTGCTCGATTCTGCCGCCGGGTAGCGCACGCGTCTCGCGTGCTGGCGAAACCGTCCCGGTTTCGCGGACTTTTAAGATTGTTTCGGCGAGATGCCGAAACCAACACGTGCGACGCGTGGGCCGCCGGGCAGTCTACGCTCCGCGGAAATAGCAATCGCGCGATTTATTTCACCATCCGAACTGTCCGGCAGTACTCTGCCAAGCCATCCGCAACTGCCTGCGCATATTCGCGAAAGATACTTTTGCGTTGCACGCCATTGAAGTCACGGGTCCCCTCGTAATCGCCGGCCTCAATTCGCGCGAATCCTTCCGTGCTGTTCATTACATACGGTTCGAAGTAAATCACCGGGCAGCGAAAAACGCGCGCGGCTAGCAAATTGCGCGCGTACACATAACCGCTCGTCCCTACATTCGCCACCGTATCGGTAGTATATTGATAAGACGGCAACCCGGTTTCCTGCGCAAACGTCGCAGCCATCGCATCGGCCAGCGGCAGTTCTTCTTCGTAAACGCGACTAAGCAAACGCCGGATCATCTCGTAGCGCTCGTCATCGTGCGCGATCTCGTCCGGCAGATAGGAACCGTTCACCAACACGTGAAAATGATTGCGATCGATCAGCGTGGGATTTTTCGGATCGCCCCAACCTTCGGCATTGAAATGCAGACAAAGCACCAGATCAGGCTGCAATTTCATGTTCACGGTCTTCGCGCGATAACGAATTTCGCTTTGCCGATAAAAAAGCAGCTCGCTTTGCCAGCGGATCGATTTGTCCTTGTCCACATCGTCCGCGTCATAGTTTTGCCGCGGCTCGTTCACCCCCGTTTTAGCGAGGACCTTCCTCGCGATTTCCCGAAAATCATCCGGACGCAGCGGCGTGGCAGGACGGTCGTGCCGCCGGGCGAAAGAGACTTCGGCGCCGAGGGCGCGCAATTTCGGCGCCAGAATCTTCGCCACCCGCCAGGTCAATTCGCCTTCTTCCACCGGCGGCTGGTCATCCAGTTGAAACCAGCGCTCCTCCATTTTGGCCCAACGCCCGCCGAGATGACCGGGATCCAGCGCGACATTCAACCCGCGTAGCGGCCGCTTCTCGGAAGCACGACCCAGTTTATCAATCCGCCGCCAATAATGGCTGGGGAATTTGCGCGGCGTTTCTTTGGCGAAACGCAGAGTGAAAAATTTCTGCGCCGCCGCGTCCTCTACGATCCGCGCCGAATCATCGCCGATTTGAATCAGATCGTCATAGCCGCGGGTTGCATAAACATTTTGCAGTAAGCGCGTGAAATCATCGCGTGTGATCGTCTCCTGATAGCGCTCGAGGGTTGGCCAGCGTGGTTTATCGGCCAGCGGACTGATTTCCGCCGCTCCCAGCCGGCCCAGGTTGAAAAGCGCGAAAAGAAGGAGAACGCGACGGAGCATCTGGACTTCGCGTTCAATAATCACGATGATCGGTGAATGCTAACGATTCTTTTCCTGGGCGATATCGTTGGCGAACCCGGCCGGAGCGCGGTGATCGCGCGGCTCCCGAAATTAAAGGAAAAATACGCGCTCGATTTCATCATCGTAAATGGCGAGAACGCGGCGGCCGGCCGCGGCATTACCGGAAAGATCACGATCGATCTTTTGCGCGCTGGTGTTTCGGTTATTACCACGGGCGATCATATCTGGGACCAGAAGGAGATTTTCGGCTTCATTGAAACCGAGCCCCGGTTGCTGCGCCCGATCAATTATCCGGAAGGCGCGCCGGGACACGGCTCGATCGTGTTGGAAACTGCAAAAGGAAAAGTGGGCGTAATCAATGTGCAATGCCGTACCTTCATGCTCCCGATTTTGGAGAATCCATTTCACGCGATGGAAGCGGCGATTGCGAAAATGCGAAGAGAAACTTCGGTCATCATGGTTGACGTTCACGGCGAAACGACAAGCGAAAAAATTGCGCTCGCCCGTTTTCTCGATGGCAAAGTTTCCGCCCTCCTCGGCACCCACACCCACGTGCAGACCGCGGACGAACAAATTTTTCCGGGCGGCACTGCCTTTCTTTGCGATGCCGGAATGTGCGGACCGGTGAATTCTATTATTGGTCGGGCCGTCGAACCAATCGTACAGCGTTTTATGTCGAACTTGCCGGCGCAATTCCCGGTGGCCACAGGCGAGGTGCGCTTGCGAGGGGCGTTGGTTGAGATCGACGAGCGGACCGGGCGCGCGCTTCGCATCAGCCGGGTGGATGAGGCAGCGGCGACTACTTCAGGGGAAACGCAGTCCGCCGCGACGGTGGAAAACGAATATAAGAATGAGCAAGAGAACGATTGACAGGCTGCGCGGCTTCGTCGCATTTGTCAGCCCACAATTTTTTCTACGGAGAGCAACATGCGTTACATGAAATTGTCAGGTTTGGGAATAATGGTATTCGCCATCGGGGCGATGGTGGTGTTTGGGCAAGGCAACCAGGAAGCGGCCAATCTCACCCGTGAGGGAATCGAAGCTTCCAAGGCGAAAGATTGGGACAAAGCGATTGCCGCTTTTAAAAGAGCGGCGCAACTGGAGGAGCGTTACGCTCCAAATCTGGCTTCGGCTTTGCAACAGCGCGCCGGCGTTTACGTTAGTCAGCAGAAATTTCAGGAAGCGATTGCCGATTACACCGAGGCACTAAAAGTAAAAGCAAAGGATCCCGACATTTTCGAGCGGCGCGCCTACGCGGAGATGCAGTTGAAGGATTACGACAAGGCACTGCACGATTACAACGAAGCAATCAAGCTAAGCCCGGAGGAAGCGAAGTACTATCAGGTGCGCGCCTTTATTTACCAAACGAAGGGCGACTTCAAGGCGGCCATGGCCGACGTGGACAAAATCCTCAAGCTCGATCCCAATAATCAGGACGCGCAGCAGCGAAAAAGATTTCTGGAGGCAAAATTGCACGGAACGCCGACGCCACCGCCGATGCCATCCGGTCCTATTCCTAATCCGAACGTGCGTCCGTCAGCCACAGCGACTGCAACACCGGCTACAAAGCGGTAAGCAAGGAACGGCTCCTGGCTGCTCAGAAATGTAGCTGCCGCCGTCACCGGCGGCAGATCTGAAAACCCTGCCGCTGAGGACAGCGGTGACTACAACGCCGAGCAATTAAGGAAAAACGCAAACCTTATCGGCTCGACGGTTCTGGCCTACCGATGGAATTCTGGCGAAATTCCATTGCAGGGCGGCCATCTTGGCCGCCAATGAAAAGAACGGCGGCGAAAATCGCCGCCCTACAATTCCCGGCCACCGCTGTTCCCGAATTTAGCTTTCTTGATTCTCTACCGGCGCATCCTTGCCGTTCGGCGACATTACTTCTTCGACTAGTGGCGCGAACCGCCGTTTGCGTCGGTTCGCGGGCAACGGCGAAAGCGTCATCGTAATATTGCGGCCGGCCAGTTTCGGCTCCATCTCCACCTGCGACATCCCGGCAAGGTCATTCTTTACCTTGGCCATCAACTGCATCCCAAATTCCTGGTGCGCCATTTCGCGCCCCCGAAATTGCAATTGCACCCGCACCTTGTTCCCGCGATCGAGAAATTCTTCGCCGTGCCGGATCTTGGTTA
>QHPP01000051.1 GCA_003219125.1 Verrucomicrobiota bacterium | reverse complement strand
CATGTTTTCGAGCTGGCGCGCGAGGTCGGCGATGAGTTTTTGCTGATCTTCTTCCCTAGTCGCGGCCGCGGTTACAGGTTCCGTTTTTTCTTTCGCGCGCTTGAGCTGCGCCTGCAGAACTTTTTCGTGTCCCGGCGCGTCGGGCTCGAACTTACGCAAATCAACCCGATAACGTTCCATTACGTGCTCGGTCAGATGCTCGATCTGAAGTCGCAATTGCGTTTGCCGTACGGAATGGGTACCGCGTTTCTCCTGTAATTCGCTCAAACGATCACGCACCACTCGTAGCTTCGTTTCATCGGAGTTAATCGTCTCTAATTGGCTGGCGCGTTCGGCCACCAATTTCAAAATCTCCGCTTCACGCCAGGTGCAGTCCTGTTTTTGCTGGTCGATCGCATTCCTCGCTGCGTCGTCTTCCGCTGCCTGTGTAACCAAACGCGCTTCGTAATTTTCAATGTCGGCCCGCCGGGTTGCCATGAGCTCCGAAAGCTCAGTCTGGCGCGCCAGCATTGGTGCGCGCTGCGCTAGCAAATTCTGATGTTTTTGCTCGTGCGTTGCAGTCGCGATGCGCAGCTCCGCTAACCGCACATTCGCCTCTTCTTCCTCGCGCGATGCCTCGTCGCGTTGCCTTTGAAGGAGGGAAACCTCCTTTCGATCGCGCGCGGTCTTTTCTTCAAGTTGCGCGCTTTGCTCCTCGAGCTCCTGAGTCTGCGCGTCTGCCGCTGCGATCTGTCGTTCAAGAGTTGAGCGTTCGAATTCGAGCGACTCCAGTTCGCGCTCCGCCGAATGCTGTTCGCGCTCCAGTTCGGAAATCTTCGAGATTGATGCAGTTTGCGCGGCCTGCGCCTCTTGATGCAAGGCGACTGCTTTTTCCAGTGACGTCGTGCCCGCGGCGATCTGTGATTCCAGCGCAACACGCCGCCGCTCAACTATGGCCTGTTCACGTTTCAAATCGATTAGCTCCCTTGCGATCGCATCGATCCGCGCCTTGCGCTCAAGCAACGAATCTGTCCGCACCTTTCCACTCCCGCCGAAGAGAATTCCTTCGTGTGAGATGTACTCGCCAGGCAAAGTGGCGGCTGCGATCCCGGAATTTTTCGCGATTGCATTCAACGCTTCCTCCAGATTTTCAAACAAGGCGACGTCATGGAGCAGGCCCTTCACCAACGCCTCAAGCGGACCGGGGGTCCGCACTTTATCAGCAGCCCAGGCGATCGCATTTTGCGGCAAATCTTTAGAAGCCGTACGGTCGCGATGGTCGAGTCGTTCGAGAACAAGTGCGGCCTGACCGAACTGTTGTTGATTCAAATAAGAAACGATTTCCGCTGCGCGCGCGTTGTCGCGCAAAACCAACGCATGCAGATTTCGGCCCAACGCAGCTTCGATCGCACGGACGAATTCATGCGAAACGTCGAGCTGGGCCGCCAGCGCGCCAGCAAATTCAAACTCTTTACTCTTCAACAACGCTTGCGAACCTTGCACCAGTCCTTCGCCTTCTTCGTTAAGCTGGCGCAACACTTCGTGACGAGATTCTTTTTCGGCAATCGCCCGGTCGATTGCGGCTAATTTTTTCTCGACTTTGGCCAGCGCGCTCCGGTTCTGGCGCAGCGTTTCCTCCTGTGAACGGACACGTGCGAAAAGTTGCTCAACTGTTTGCCGCTCCGAGTCTGTTGCGGCGCGCGCCTCTGTCACTTTGGCTTGCAACGTTTGGTGGCCTGCGCCAGCCGCCTCGATCCTGGCACGGCGCGTCTCGGCATCGCAGTTGGTCACATCTCGCCGTTCGCGCAATTCGCGCAAATCTTCCGCGATGGCGGCCAGTCGAAGTTCATCTTTCGACAAACTCATCTGCACATCGCGTAGCTTCTGATCCGAGGCGTGAAAAACTTCGCGCCGCTTCCTGGCGTCCTCGGTCAACTGCTCGAGTTGTTGGTTCTTTTGCTCAAGCAGTCGTGCCGTCTCTTCCAACAGTGCATTGGCGGATCCGATTTCCGTGTTTTGTTCGCGCAATTTCGTTTCCGCCGATTCGATTTCGCGCTGGCTGCGTTCGATCCATTGCCGCAACTCTGCGCCATGTTTTTCGTTGAACTCGATCCGGTGACGATGCGATGCGATCTCATTTTCGAGTTGCTGCACCTTGGCCCGCGCGTCAGTGATCTTTTCGTCTGCAGTGTCGAGTTCGCGGCGCGCCGCCGCCAGCTTCGCTTCGCCGTCGTTGATTTCGTTGCGCGTTGCCTGTTCCGTGTCCGATACGCGCGCGATCTCGGTAGTGCATTCGTTGAGTTCCTGCTCGAGGCTCTGCAATTTGCGATGTGAAAAATGGGTGTCGAGCATTTGCAAATCCGCATGCAGCGCCTGATATCGCCGCGCCTTGCCCGCCTGTCGTTGCAGCGAACCAATTTGCCGCTTCACTTCCTTAATGATGTCGCCAATGCGCAACAGATTCGCCTCGGTCGCTTCCAGTTTGCGGAGCGCTTCTTTCTTTTGCGTTTTGTATTTAGTGATTCCGGCCGCTTCTTCAAAAACGCTGCGCCGATCTTCGGGGCGCGAACTCAGAATCAGGTCGATCTTGCCCTGCTCCATGATGGAATAAGCGGCGCGACCGACGCCGGTGTCGGCGAACAAGCTGTGGATGTCTTTTAAGCGGCACCCCGTTTTGTTCAGGAAGTATTCGGAATTGCCATCACGGTAAATGCGTCGCGTTACCCGCACCTCATGCCAGTCGACCCCGAGCTCTTCTGTGCACTCGGTGAAATTCAACGAAACTTCAGCAAAACCGAGCGGCTTACGGGACTCGGCGCCGTTGAAAATGACATCAGCCATTTCGCCGCCGCGAAGCGATTTGGCAGATTGTTCACCCAAAACCCAGCGGACAGCGTCGCAGACGTTGGATTTGCCGCAGCCATTGGGGCCGACGATCGCGGTCACGCCTTCGTGAAAATTGAAGGTCGTTTTGTCGGCGAATGATTTGAAGCCAAAGAGTTCGAGCGATTGAAGATGCATTAAAATGGCGGACGGCGCCGAGGCGCCTGGTTGTGGTGAATATAATCGCAAGAACGCGCTCGCAAGGCAAATCTATACAATTTGGCGTAGACGGCTGGCGCCAAACTACTATATTTGGTGGGTGCAAGGGCCCCTCTTGTTTCGTGCGGGTCAGGTATGAAGCGAAGCCGTGTCTTCGCGAACCGAGCTCTAAGACGCGTCTCAGGTTGACCGCAGCTTTGTTCGCAGGAAGTAAAAAACCGATGCGATCGCCAGCACAATTCCATTCACTTCAAATTCCCATGCGGTTGCGTGCGCGAGAATCCAGATGATGGCGACAATCGCGAGGGCGGGCACGATTTTCATCCCGGGAAAGTTGAAGGGCTGAGCGCCGTCGGCGCGTACGTCGCGTTGGACCAAAAACCAGCAGGCCGCGCAGCAGAGCAGATACATCAGAAGAACGGCGACGTTGGAAAGGACCGCCAGTTTTTCAAACGTGCCGGTGACGGACAGGGCGAGAGCGAGCACGGCGTAGGTGATGATGGCGATGTCAGGCGAGCGATAGCGCGGATGGACGTGCGCGAACCACTTCGGCAACGCGCCATCGCGGCCGAACGCGAAGATCATGCGTGGCGAACTGAGGATGTCGCTGGTGACGAAACCGAAGGCGGAGATGGTTGCGCCGGCGAGCAGAATGGTGCGACCGATGTTGCCCAGAAATAGGGCGGCCGCTTCGGCCAGCGGCGCGTCTCTGTGATTGGCAAGATCGACACCGAGAGTTCCCTGCGCCACGAGCTGGATGAGAATGTAGATGATGGTGGTGATGACGAGCGCGAGATACGCCGAGCGCGGTACGGTACGCGCCGGATTTTTCACTTCGCCGCTCGGAATTAATGCAACTTCGATTCCCACAAAGGCGAAGATCAGCAGGATAACAGCGTCGCCTAACGGTTTGCTACCGGGCCAACCGGGCCAGCTGAGATTTTGCGGATTAATGAAAAAGATTCCGACGCCAATGAACAGAAGTAGCGGGAGAAGTTTCGCAATCGTGATCGTCGTGACCGCGCCCGCGCCTTCGCGCACGCCGCGAATGTTGATGAGCACGAGCACGCCATAAACCGCAAGCATCACAACGATGCGAATCACTGGTCCGCCGAGAAATGGGATGACCAGCACGATTGAATTCGCAAGCACATTCACCACGCCCGCAACCGCGCCCAGCGCAGTCAGAAAGTAAAGCATGCCGGCGAGGAACCCGACGTATTTGCCGAACGCGACTTCGACATACGCGTAGAGTCCGCCCGTGAGCGAGACACGGCTCCCCGCGATGGCAAAACAGGTGACGAACAAAACCATCGCGATTGCGCAGCAAATAAATGCCAGTGGCGCAGCCGGCCCGAGTCCTGCCGCGACCGCCGCGGGAATCACAAAAATTCCTGCGCCGATGGTCGAGCTAACAATGTTCGCGGTGAGCGCGGGAATTCCGATGCCGCGGACAAGTTGATGATCGACCTGCTCCGCTTGTTGGATCGACAACGTCTCGTCAGCCATGGCGGGCATGGTGCTTCATTCAAGCGCGCGAAACAAGAGCGACGATGAGGTGGATTGAGCAGTCCCCTGCTCGATTGCTAAATGTGTGGAACGGTCATGGAAAAATCTGCATCAGGAAACGTCATTTTGATATTATCGGGGGATGTTCACTCTGCGCAGCTACGCGAGCCCAATCGAAGCCGGAATGGCAAAGTCAATGTTGGAGGCACACGGTATTTCGTGTTCTTTGGCTGACGAGAACGCGAACGTTTATGGCGGGGCACCTTTCGCTATGCCGGTTCGGCTGTTGGTCAGCGAAGATCAAGTTAATGAGGCAAAACAAGTCCTCGAAGACGCAGAAAAACTGGCGAGGAGCGATGCGGCGGAGAGAGAACTTTCTATGAAAGAGACCGTTGCTGAGATTTTAGACGAGCTAAAGAAGCTTCGCAGTAAGGTTGAAACAAATACTACGCTCGTCGTTCTCTTGTTTGTTGGTCTTGCTTTCTACATTTTCATCGAACTGAAATCGTCGTCGGCTCCAGCGCGCTCACGTCAAAGCCAGACCGAAACGTGGAGGTCAGCTTCGACGGCAATGGATAATATGGATTACGATAAAGCCACCGAGATTGCCCAGCGTCTTACGGACAAGAATCCGACGTATTATTACGGCTATTCTTATCTCGGTTATATTGCTTTGGAGAGAAATCATTTGAAGGAAGCAGAGGGCTATTTCGCTCGCGCCTACGAGCTTTTCCCGACCAGCGACAATGAGCAAAAACTCCAGGCAGTGCGCAAACGGCTAGAGATCGAACATGCCAGATAACGCTGGGGCCTGTTCGTCACGTCGAGCCCCACGGCTGCGGGATAGCAGAGTCTCGTAAGCCATGCCGGGCGCGGGAAACGGACGATCATGGCACAGCGGTTTCCAAATCGGCGGGCAAGATGACCATCAGCCCACCCTCAGGATGGCTGTGCTACTCTTAGCCGCTGACCTTACCCTGGGCGTTCTCCAAGTCACGTCGAAACCGTTTGGCACAGTCGAGAAACGCGGCTTGAACGGCTTGCAATTCTGAAGTGCGTGCACTGACCGCCTCTTCCAGAGCGACGCGGCGATTATCGAGCAACTGATGAATGCGGCGGGTCTCGAGCAAATTCCGAATACGCAAGAGCACTTCGATGTAATCAAATGGCTTGTGCAGAAAATCTGTCGCTCCGCCGTGCAAGGCTCTGCGTTTGGTTTCCTCGTTAACGTCGGCAGTAAGGACGATGAT
>QHPP01000050.1 GCA_003219125.1 Verrucomicrobiota bacterium | reverse complement strand
TACCGCTAACCAGACGCCAGCGGTTAGCCCAGCAACTCGCCGTAGCGTTCACGCGCGAGTCGCAGGGAGCGTTCCAGAATTGCCGCTGGCGTATCGAGCGAAAGTACTTCCTCCACTAATTTTTCACATTCCTCGCGCGAGACATTGCGAATAGCGGATTTCACTCGTGGCACCAACGCCGGGCTGACACTCAATTCGTCCACTCCGAGTCCGAGCAGAAGAGGCGTCAGCTCGATGTCGCCCGCCATTTCGCCACAAATCCCAAACCAGATCTGATGTTTGCGAGCTGCATCGGCAACCATCTTGATCAAACGTAGAACAGCCGGATGCGAGGGTTCGTAAAGATGCGCAATGCGCTCGTTTACGCGATCGACGGCAATGGCGTATTGAATGAGATCGTTAGTGCCGATGCTGAAGAAATCCACGTCGGATGCGAGTGATTCCGCGCAAATCGCGGCGCTCGGAATCTCGATCATGGCGCCGATCTGCATTTCAGCGTTGAACGGGATCCTGGCCGAGGCCAATTCGCTTTTGCATTCGTCCAGCACCTCGAGGGCCCGACTCAATTCTGCTTTTCCGGAAATCATTGGAAACATCAGTTTGACATTAGCGAGCTCGCTCGCGCGCAGGATGGCGCGCAGTTGCGGCTTGAAGACTTCAGGGTGCTCGAGGCAAAAACGGATGGCGCGCCAACCGAGAAAAGGATTGAGTTCGTCGCTCACATCGATTCCGCCGGCGATCTTGTCGCCGCCGAGATCGAATGTTCGGATGATTAGTGGGTGGGGCCGGACCGATTCAGCGACGCGCCGATACGTCTGGTATTGCTCCTCTTCGCCCGGCAAGGAATCGCGATCGAGATAAAGAAATTCGGTGCGATACAACCCGATTCCCTCCGCGCCGTTAGCCGATACGCTCGTAACATCGTCTGGCAACTCAATGTTGGCCGACAAAACAATGTGATCGCCATCCCTGGTCGTGGCCGAGCGCTCGCGCAGGACCGAGAGTTCTTTCGAAACTTCCGATTGCCGCACTTCGACTTTGCCATAATAGGCGATCGTTTCCGGCGATGGATTGACGATGAGCAATCCGGTGTAGCCGTCCAGCAACGCCATCGCCCCGCTCTCAACTTTTTCGGTGACATCGTGCAAGCCTACGGTGGCCGGGATGGTAAGTGAACGCGCCATAATCGCAGTATGGGAAGTGCGGCTGCCGAGATCGGTGGCGAGGCCGAGGACCCGGTGTCGATCCATCGAGGCCGTGTCCGACGGGGTGAGATTGTGGGCGACCAGAATGTGCGCTTCGCCCGGCAAGGGCATCATTTTGGGCGCTTTGCCCTGCAAGTTGCGAACGACACGCCGCATCACATCCTGAATGTCGAGGGCGCGTTCGCGCAAATAAGGATCATCGATTTGCCCAAGGGTCTCGGCATACTTCGCCGCGACGTCATGGAAGATCGCTTCAACGTTGACCTGATCGCATTCGAGCTTGCGCAAGACCTCGTCGATCAAGGTGCGATCTTCTACCACCAGAAGATGGGCATCGAAAATCCCCGCGTCTTTCGTCCCGATTGCCTCCGCGATCTTCTGCTGCATTTCGAGAATTTGAATGCGCGTCTGGACCAGCGCCGATTCGAAGCGAGCGATCTCCGCCGGAATTTGCGAAGCTTCAATCCGGTAACGGTCGATTTCCTCGAACTCGTCACGCATGACTTGAATGTTGCCGCGGGCAATCCCAGGCGACACACCCACGCCGTGGAAACGGGTTTCGGTCGGTTCGCTGCTCATCGGAGGGAGAGTAGCGCGGATGTCAACAAAGGAACACAGGCTTTCTAGCCGGTGCGCCAAACAGGCATTCCTGCCTGTTTCACCCTCAGTCACAGCGGGCTGAAAGCCGCGCCCGGCGCACAGGCAAGAATGCCTGCGTTCCGCCACGGCTTCGGATCAATCTTCGTTGAAGCGCCCGTTGATCAGCGCTTCGATTTCTTCGAGCGCGCGCGTAGCATCGGGTCCTTCGCAACGAATCTGCAATTTCGATCCCTGTCCGGCCGCCAGCATCATCAGACCCATAATGCTCTTGCCGTTTACTTCTTCACTCTCTTTTTTCACCCACACCTCTGCGCGAAACCGACTCGCCACTTTCACGAAAAGGGCGGCGGGCCGCGCATGTAAACCGAGCCGGTTCACGATCGTGATTTCCTTCTCGGCCTTTTGCGCGGAGGCACCGGCGCCAGTTTTTCGATTAAGCAATCCCATCGGGATTTTTCGTCTCCATTAAATTGAGCAACTTTGTATTGAATTCCAACGCCGCATTACTGCCGAGGCTCTTCAATTTTTGGTCCATCGCTGCGACCTCAATCAAGCGCGCCAGGTCGCGGCCCGGCCGAACCGGAATGGTGACGTGCGGCACTTTGATATCCAGAATTTCATAAAACTCGCGATCGAGCCCGGTGCGGTCGACTTCCTCCATTTCATTCCAGTCTTTTAACGTGACCACTAAATCGAGTCGTTTCTCCACCCGGATCGCGCCGATGCCAAAGACCGAGGCGACATTGATAATCCCGATCCCACGCACTTCCATGTGATAACGGGTCAATTCCGGCGCCGTCGCCATCAATTCTCGCCCCTCCAGCGAAGTGATCCGCGTCACGTCGTCCGCCACCAGGCTGTATCCGCGCTCGATCAATTGCAGCACGCTCTCGCTCTTGCCGATGCCGCTTACGCCGCGAATGAGAACGCCGACGCCAAGAATGTCTACCATGCTGCCGAATTCGGTTACCGTCGGAGAAAAATCGACTTCCAGCGCGATGGTCGCGGCATTGATGAATTTCATCGTGATCATGGGCGTGCGAAAAATGGCGATCTCTTCCTCCGCTGCCACTGCCATCATGGGGTCGTCGAGATGTGCTCCCCGTGAAATCACTACGCACGGGATTTTTTGTTCGCACAAGGCGCGGAAGCGTTTCACCCGCAATTTGGGCGAAAGACTTTTGAGATAGGTATTCTCGGCTGCGCCCAGCACCTGAACACGTTTCTCGGCGAAATAAACGAAGAACCCACTCAAGGCGAGACCAGGCCGGTTAATGGTCGGCTCGCGGATTTTCCGGTGAAAACCGACGCGCGGACCTTCCAATCGCAGCGCCAGCTTTTCGCCGTGAGTGTTGAAAAAACTTTCCACTGTCACGACGGGTACGCTTTTGCGTTGATCGCTCGCGGAAGTGATCGTTTGTGTGGTCGGGCCGTCGGGCATAACGGAATCAACGTTTACCTTGTCGCGGCGGGAATAACAAGGAGCGCGGCGCAGGCATCCTGCCTGTGGGGCCAGCAGGCTTCCAGCCTGGTATGTATTTAGCGTCGGCTGACCCTCTTATTAACACACCTGCTTTAGCTGGGTGTTAACGACGCCTGAGAGAACCAACCGCTTCAGCGGTTTTTTGCCAATGAACGAGTAAACCGCTAAAGCGGTTATAGTAGCACACGCGGCATGCACCTCGCTGAAGCGAGGTGTTAATGAAATTGGATGTAACACGGAGCACGGCAACGACTAAACACGCCTGCTAAACCCACTAATCAGGCGAGACGCCCGGTTGTCCTCAGGCTGGAAGCGTGCCCCCCACGCGGCCAAGAAAACGCTGCTCGCTTTCGTTCCCGAATCGAGTTCCTTTGCCGGATGATGACCGATCGAACTTCGCGGCTCACGTTCGCCATCACATCCGTTTTTGCCGCATCGCTAATCTTTTACTTCGCAATTGCTGCAGCTTTGGCAGCCCCGGCCGAACCGAGTCCTCCACCGGTTACTCCCACCCCCGAAGCAAAACCTTCTCCTGTCGTCGTCTTATCCCCACCGGCGGCAACTCCTTCAAAAGCGGTCGAGAATTCGGTGGTAAAAATCTTCGCTACCCTTCGCCAGCCTGATCCAAGCAAGCCTTGGACAAAAAAAGAGCCGACTGAAATCACCGCCAGTGGGGCGGTGATCAGCGGAAAACGCATTTTGACCAATGCCCATGTTGTCCAATATGCCAGCGAAGTGCAGGTGCAGGCGAACCAGGCGGGGGACAAGCTTCCCGCGAGTGTGAAGGCAGTCGCACCGGGAATGGATCTCGCCGTTCTTGAACTGGAAGACCAGAAATTTTTCGATTCGCATTCGCCATTACCATTTAAGAAGTCACTGCCGGACTCCAAGGAGCCGGTGATGGTCTATGGATATCCAACTGGCGGGGCCAGCCTGTCGATAACCAAAGGTATTATCTCCAGGATCGAGTTCACCGGTTATAGTTTGTCAACCCTTGGACTACGAATCCAAATTGATGCCGCAATTAATCCCGGCAATAGCGGCGGCCCAGCGATAGTTAACGACGAAATAGTCGGCCTGGCTTTTAGTCATCTGCAAATGGCGCAGAACATCGGCTACATCATTCCGGTGGAGGAGATCGAGCTATTCCTGCAAGACATTGCCGATGGCCATTACGATGGAAAGCCAACCATGTACGACGATCTCCAGACTTTGGAGAACCCGGCCCTGCGCTCTTATCTGCATCTGCCGGAAGCTTTGCAGGGAATGCTGGTTCACCGCCCGTTCGATTCGGCGGCGAGCTATCCGCTAAAGGAATGGGACGTAATCACCAAGATCGGTGATGTTCCGGTCGATGATGAAGGTATGATCAAGATTGGAGATACTCTTCGGATCCGCTTCCCCTATCTCGTTCAAAAACTGGCAGTAAAGGACACTGTGCCGCTTACTATTTTTCGTGGCGGCAAAGAAATGAGGATAAACTTGCCGGTCTTGCGGCAACGTCCCTTAGTGATTCCGGAGTTAAGGGGGAACTATCCTTCCTACTTCGTTTATGGGCCAATGGTTTTCTCTGAGGCAACAACAGACCTGCTCGCCATTGCCCAGAAAAATCGCGAGACTAGCGCAATCATTGGCTTGCTGACTTATGTTGGGAGTCCCTTGATTGCGAGGATAGGGGACAAGCCAGCATTTCCGGATGAACGCTTGGTCGTTGTGCCCTGTCCATTTTTCCCCCACCGGCTGTCAAAGGGATATGGTAACCCCGCCTGGCAGGTCCTGAAGACAGTCAACCATCAATCCATTAAAAACCTGAATCATCTGGTCGAAGTCCTGCGAGATTTGAAGGATGAATTCGTTACTTTCGAGTTCAATACGCGTTCCGGTGGCGAATCATTTGTTTTTCCCAGGGCCGAAATGGTCATCGCCACCGAAAATATCCTGAATGATAATGGAGTCCGATCTCAAGGTTCCGCTGACGTGATGAAATCCTGGTCGGCCAAGCCTACTGATCACTGATTACAGACCACAGAATACATGCTACATACTACAGACTACAGGCCATGACCCACCTCTCACATTCCACCCCTCACTTCTCACGCCTGCGCTTTTTGCTACCGCTTCTCGCGATCATGCTCGTCCCTGCTACCACGATCACCGCCACTGCCGAAGAGGAGGAAGCCACTCCTTATTACGGCGACTGGGAGAATGGGCACGGCGACAAGCTTCAGATAACGAGCGGCAATATTCAGGTAAATGAGGAGAAGCCTGTTCGTTATGATGATATTACCGAGGACAGCGACGGTAGCTTCTTCGTTCTCCAGCTTAAGGACCAGAGTGAGTCGAGCTTCTTCGAGGGCAAATTCCTTCGCCTCGCCTTCGGCAAAGATCCCGATCGCTTCACCATGTCGATCTACAAAACTTTGGAGGACGCCCTGAAAAAACAAAATGAAGTCAAGCGCGTCGAATGGTCCGCCCCGGCAGACGAAGCAGATGATGAGCCGGAAGCTGATGGTGACAATGCCGAGGAGTGAGGACTGAGACAAAAACAACTCGATGTGACCGGCTAGGCTTCCCATTTTCTGGGTTTTCCATAATGCAGACCGAAATAGGCGAAAAAATGTTCGTAATTAATTACGAACTTTCGTATATACCTTGTTAGGCGCTTGCATCCATCGCGCAAATGACAGGTTGGGATTATCTGCTCTGCACTGCACCGTTTGTTGGCTGGTAGCTATCACGTTGGCAGTCATCGCCAGTCCTTTTCTCATGTTGTTCGGCGCGCTCGCCGTAGGCCACATCGACGAGCGCCGAAACCGTCTCGCCTTCGATTCTGCAGCGTGGAAGACGAGCTTATCCAGCCCAGACGATCCGATTCGTCTCCGAATGGTTGACGACCTCTTGCGCCGATATCAACTGCGTGGCATGGAGAGAACGAATTGATCGCGCTGCTTGGAAAGCCGCCGAAGACAGACTATTTTCGCGAATACCAGCTTGTCTACTGGTTGGGACCTGAGCGGGGTTTTATTAGCATTGACTCCGAATGGCTTGCTATTCGGATTGGACCAGATCAGCGAGTTTCAGACGCGCGTATAGTACAAGATTGAAGACACCACAGATCAAACCGAAT
>QHPP01000049.1 GCA_003219125.1 Verrucomicrobiota bacterium | reverse complement strand
GCTCGCGCTCGTCCTGCTCACCAGCGCCGGCCTCTTAATCAAGAGCTTTGTTCAACTTCAAAATGTGGATGCCGGATTTAATCCGCGAAATGTGCTTACGATGGAGATTTCGCTGCCGCCGCTGACCTATGCCGACAACGCAAGCCAGGCGCGTTTTTATAATGAAGCGCAGAAACGAATCGCCGCTATCCCTGGAATCAAAAATGCCGGCTTCACCAACATTCTCCCGATGAGCGGCACGAACAGCGATTCTTCCTTCAGCATTGAAGGCCGCACCTCCGACGACAAGAACCCAAGTCCAGACGAAGAATTCCGGCAGGTTTCACCCGGGTTTTTCGAGGCGATGGAAATTTCACTGCTACGAGGCCGGCGATTCAACGAAACGGACAATGCCGATGCGCCACCGGTTACAATCATCAATGCCGCTTTAGCGAAACGCTATTGGCCGAACGAAGACGCCATTGGAAAACGAATCAACATTGGCGCGTCCGGCGCAAAGGAGAAATGGGCGACGATCATCGGCGTTGTCGGAAACGTGCGGCACCGCGGCTTGGATTACGATCCGTTGCCGGAGTATTACATGCCGATTACGCAAACGCCGAACAACCGAGCTGTGTTGGTCGTGCGCAGCTCGCAAGAGGCAGGCGGTTTGATTTCCGCAATTCGCACTGCCTTGCACGAGATCGATCCGGCCCAGCCAATTGCACACGTTCGGACCCTTGAGCAAGTAGTCGCCGACTCGGTCGCACCGCGGCGACTGTCCATTTGGCTGCTGGGACTGTTCGCGGCGATGGCACTCGCACTGGCTTCGATTGGAATTTATGGGGTCATGTCATTCCTGGTCGTGCAACGGGTCTGGTATTTGCGTTCGCGTTCACACGTTTACTCGCCGCAATGCTCTACCAAGTAAGCCCGCACGATCTGACAACATTTGGTTTGGTAACCGTCGTGCTCGCCGCGATCGCCTTAATCGCCAGTTACATTCCGACCTCTCGCGTTATTCGGGCCGACCCGATGCTGGCGCTCGCCCACACCACATGATCCGGCTGCATAACATTGAACGCTCTTACCCGCTCGGACGCGGACAAATGTTTTATGTCTTGCGCGACATCGATCTCGATATTGCCGCCGGCGATTTTGTTTCGGTGATGGGACCGTCTGGCGCCGGCAAGTCAACTCTCCTGCACATTCTCGGCATGCACGATCATGGATGGACCGGCGAATATTTTTTCGATGAGACCGCGGTGCATCATTTGAAATCGAAAGAGCGTGCCACTTTGCGAAACGAGCAGGTCGGATTCGTTTTCCAGCAATATCATCTGCTCGACGATCTGACGGTTTATGAGAATCTCGATATTCCGCTTTCGTATCGGCATTATAGTAAGAGCGAACGTGCCGCTCTGGTGGCCGACTCCCTCGATCGTTTTCAAATCGTCGGCAAAAAAGATTTGTATCCGCGGCAGCTCTCCGGCGGCCAGCAACAACTCGTTGGAGTAGCCCGCGCCATCATAGCCTCGCCCAAACTACTGCTGGCGGATGAGCCAACTGGAAATCTGCATTCCAGCCAGGGCGAAGAAATCATGGAGCTGTTTCGAAGACTGAACGAAGAGGGAATGACAATCGTCCAGGTCACGCATTCGGAGAAAAATGCGTCGTATGGCAAACGGATCATTCAACTGCGCGACGGTTGGATCGTTTAAAGGGAGGAACATTGATCGCGGATCTTAAATTCGCTTTGCGGATGTTGGCGAAAACGCCCGGGTTTGCCATCATTGCTGTGCTCACGCTTGCTCTCGGCATCGGCGCGAACAGTGCGATCTTCAGTGTGATCGACGCTGTGCTACTGCGGCCATTGCCGTTTCCAAAGCCGAACGAGTTGATCGCGGTCTGGAGCAAGGTGCAGGGAGATACCGAGCGCGAAACCGGTTCGTTTCCCGATTACGCCGACATTCGCGACCAGTCGCAGACGGTTGAGAGTTTGTTCGCGTTCACACGCGCGGCCACCGTGCTCGGTAGCGGCAGCGAAGCGAGGGAGCTCCTCGGTATTGCCGTTACCTCCGATATTTTTCGCGTCCTTAGTATACCGCCGCTTCTCGGTCGAACGTTTACTCAAGATGAAGAGAAAACGGACGCGCGTGTCATCGTTCTGACTTACGAAACGTGGCAGCGCCACTTTAATCGCGATCCGAATATTATCGGCCGCGAAATTCTTTGCTCGTTGCGGGCTTATACCGTGATCGGAGTGATGCCGCCGGGCTATCGTTATCCGATCGGTCCACGTTGCGAGTATTTCATGCCACTACAGCAACTCGTTCCCGATTCAGTAAAGAATCGCAGTTCACATTTTCTGCGTTTTGTCGGTCGTCTAAAACCGAGTGCGAACGTTAAACAAGCCAGCGCCGAGATCTCTGCCGTGAGCGGTCGGATGGAGCAGCAATTTCCCGACAGTAATACTGGCCGCACTTACTACGCGTTTTCACTTCACCACGATCTTGTCGGTGACGTCCGACCCGCCTTGCTCACGATTGTTTCGGCCGTGTTCCTCGTTTTGCTCATCGCCTGCGCCAATGTCGCAAACTTGTTGCTCGCGCGCGCAAACCAACGCCGGCGCGAGATCGCGATTCGGGCCGCGCTCGGAGCGGGTCGCCTTCGCATTGTAACGCAATTATTTACCGAAGGTCTTATTCTGGCATTTCTCGGCGCGTGCACCGGCCTTCTTCTGGCGTGGTGGGGAATCGATCTTTTGCGTGTGTTTGGCCCGCGTGATGTCCCACGTCTCGATGAGATCCAAATCAATGGTCTCGTCATCGTCTTTACGCTTATTGCCGCAGTCATTAGCACCTTGCTCTTCGCGGTTTTTCCGGCTCTGCAAGTCTCGCGCCCGAACGTAAACGAGTCCCTGCAAGAAGGAAGTCGTGGCGCAGTCGGTCGGGAATCACATCGTGCGCGCGCTCTTTTGGTCATCGCGCAAGTAGCGTTGTCGATGTTGCTTCTAGCCGGCGCGGGATTGTTGATCAAAAGCTTCGGTAATTTGCGGGCAACAAATCCCGGATTTGAACCATCGCGGGTGTTGACCATCGATCTGGCCCTGCCGCGGGCGAAATATGCAGATTTGCCACTGAAGCAGCACGAATTCTTCGAACGGCTCGATGATCGGTTGCGTACCCTTCCCGGCATCGAAGCTGCCGGGGGAGTGACGCCATTGCCGTTTTCCGGTAACGATCGAGCCTCGTCTTTTTGGATCGCGGGCCGGCCCGACCCCGGTCCCGGCAACCATCCTAATGCGTCGCATCTCACGGTAATGGGCGATTACTTTCGCGCGATGCACATCCCACTTCTGGCCGGCCGCGGTTTTGATTCACGCGACGGGAGAGAAGGGGTCCCGGTGGCGATGGTGAACGAAGCCTTCGTCAAAAAATTTTTCGACGGACGAAACGCACTCGGCCGATACATCATCGTTGATCACGCCGAAAAAACGAAAGACCGGCCGCTTGAAATTGTTGGCGTTGTCGGCAACACCCGACATGAATCACTGGCGATCGAGCCGATTCCCGAGTTTTACATTCCTTTTGCTCAGGATCCGGACCGCCGGATGTATCTGGTTTTGCGCACTTCGAGCGAGAAGTTGGTCGGTCTTGAAAACTCTGCGCGCGTCGCGATTCAGGATATCGACCGCGACATTTACGTTCCGCATCTCGAACCGCTGGAAAAACTGATCGGGATCACTCTGGCCCAGCCTCGCTTCAACATGATGCTGCTTGGTGCTTTTGCTGCGGTCGCGCTGACGCTCGCAGCCATTGGAATTTATGGCGTGATCGCTTACACCGTGACGCAGCGGACCAAAGAGTTCGGCATCCGGATGGCGCTCGGTGCCCAGCGAAGAGACATGCTGCAAATGATTTTGCGGCAAAGTTTCAGCGTTGTTGCAATTGGGTTGGGTATCGGCCTTCTTGCCGCGCTCGCCTTGGCCCGATTGATGACGAGCCTGCTTTACGGCGTAAGCGCGCACGATTTTTCCATCTATGCGCTGGTTTTATTTGTCCTGAGCATTGCCGCATTAATCGCGAGTTATCTGCCGGCACGCCGCGCCATGAATGTCGATCCGATGGTGGCGTTGCGTTATGAATAAAATCGCGCTGGCTATCGGCTTTGCATTCTTCAGTTCGCTCGTTGCAAGTTCGCTTCCGGCTGGCGAGGTGCTCGAAGATGTGGTTGAGAAAAGGTTTCCGCTTGATCCTTCGGGCACGTTTTCGCTGCGCGCGATTGATGGGACGGTTGAAATCTACGGCACGGATAGCGCCGAAGTAAAAATCGTCGCGACCAAAAAGGCGTTTTCGCTGGAGCGTTTGAATGCCATTGCCATTCGCGTCGATGCGCGGCAGGACTCCGTGAATATTGAAACCACGTCGCCACCGGCGCCGCGTCACCACTTTTCCGATCGCTCCGGAACGGTGGAATACACCATCAATGTGCCGCAAACGGCACGGATCGCGCGCGTGGAATTGCCGCATGGCGAGCTTGTGATTGATGGAATGCGTGGCGCTTCCATCGCCGCCAATCTCGGCAGCGGTCAAGTCGTGATCCATAATTGCTTTTGCGATCAAACCATTCACGTCAATCAGGGCGGGCTCAACGTTTTCTTCGATTGGTTGGAAGAACAGCCAATCGCGATCGAGGCGGTGATTGAGGACGGAAATGCGCTGGCGCGTATCCCGACGGACGCAACCTTTCAATTGCATGCCGTCGCCGGAAAAGGACATGTCTCGAACGATTTTAGTTCGATGGATTCTCGCAAGCGTGGGGATGCCTCAGAAATCAACGAAATAATCGGCGATGCCCCGGCAACAAAACTGAGCCTTCGTGCCAGCGAGGGAAATATCCACATTTCGGAGGTGATTTGGTGATCTGGCGAGATCTCCGTTACGCGATTCGGACGTTAATCAGGAGTCCGGGGTTTTTTGCGGTGGCTTTTGTCGCCATTGCGCTCGGTATCGGGGTGAACACTACCATCCTGGGAATCGTTAACACCTTGCTCCTTCGCCCGCTCCCGATCGGACATTCTGATCAGGTGGTGCAAGTCTTCACCACTGATACTCATTTCGTCGGGCGCTCGCCGAATTCCTATCTCAATTTTCTCGATTACCAAAAGCAAAACAGCGTTTTCAGTGCAATGGCTGCCTACAGTTTCGCTGGCGTCGGAATGACGCGGGGCGGCGAAACTTCCAATGTGCTTGGCCAATTGGTCAGCGGAAATTATTTCGACTTACTGGAGCTGAGGCCATTTCTTGGTCGCGGATTCTTGCCGGAGGAAGACACTTCGCCCAACGGACATCCCGTGGCGGTTCTTAATTACAAATTTTGGAAAAAACTCGGGGGTGACCGCAACGTCATCGGCAACACCATTACGTTAAACGGTCGCGCCTTCACCGTTATCGGGGTGGCGCCGCCGGGGTTTACTGGCGTCGATATCGGCGTTGCGCCGGAAGTTTGGCTGCCGCTGGCGATGCATGGATGGATCCGGCCTTCGGGTGACGAATGGTTCGAGAATCGGCGCGCGCTTTTCCTAGGCCTTCTCGGGCGTTTGAAGCCTGGCGTTTCGGTTTCCGCCGGGCAGGCACAAATGCAAACCGTCGCCCACCAACTCGAGCAAGCTTACCCGGATGTGAATAAGGAGCGCTCGGTTGTTTTGGTTCCGGCGGAGAAGGCGAAATCGCAGGGAATCGGAGGGCCGGGGAACGAAAACGCCACGCAAGATATTTCGCTCCTGCTTCTCGTCGCTGCCGGTAGCATTTTGCTGATTGCGTGCGCCAACGTGGCCAACCTGCTGCTGGCGCGTGCAACCACCCGACAACGCGAGATGGCAATTCGTCTGGCGCTTGGTGCCGGTCGCAGTCGAGTCATCCGCCAACTGCTTACCGAGAGTCTCCTGCTCGCCTCGATCGGTGGCATCGGCGGAATCGTGCTGGCCTACTGGCTGGGCGATGTTTTGATTTCACTTTTGCCTGCTACGCCTGTCCCGCTTTCGCTCGATCCGCAGCCGGACTTCCGGGTGATAATTGTGGCTGTGCTCCTTGCATTTTTGAGCGGTGTGATTTTCGGGCTCGCCCCGGCATTACAAACAACGCGCTGGGATTTGACTCAAGGTTTGCGCGAACGCGCCATCGCCATGGGCGGAGGGGGCATTCATCGTTGGAACTTGCGCAACCTTCTCGTTATCGGGCAGATCGCCGTTTCACTTTTGCTTCTCATCGGTTCGGCGCTGTTTTTGAAATCATTTCACAGCGCGCAGCAAATCGATCCGGGATTTCGTACCGAAAATCTAGTCATCGTTAGTATCGACCCCGCGCTTGCCGGTTATGATCAAAACCGCAGCGGCCAGGTTGCTCGCGACGTTGTCGAGCAGGTGCGGCGCGATCCGCAGGTGCGCAGCGCCGACCTGGGCCAGTTCGTGCCCCTTGGTTTCGGTGGTGAAGGTCGCACCATTATGGCGGAAGGTCGCGACGAAAACGCGCAGAGTAATCGTAAGGTTGCCAACATTAGCGCCGTCACGCCGGGTTACTTTGAAACCATGCGCGTTCCGATTTTGCGCGGACGCAATTTCACCGAACACGACGCCAGCGAAAACTCCGCCAAAGTCGCGATCATCAGTGAAACAATGGCGAAAACATTTTGGCCCGGCGAAGATGCAATTGGCCGCCGCTTTCGCTATTACAACCGGGAGGGTTCCTTCGAAATCATTGGCGTTGCTCGCGACGTCAAAGCGATTACCCTGGGCGAAACGCCGCTGCCGATGTTGTACACCCCGTTTCGCGAGTTGCCGGACGGCGGGATCACAATTTTCGTCCATACTGCCGGGGCGCCGGGACCGATGCTGGCTGAAGTTCATCGCATCGTTCGCAACATCGATAATCACATTTCCATTACCTACGAAAAGACCGTCGCCTATGGCGTAATGGCTTATTCGGTGAGTCAGCGAACTCGCGAGCTTGGGATTCGCCTGGCTTTGGGCGCGCAAAGCAGTCAGGTCCTTCAATTGGTTTTGGGTCAGGGAATGTTGCTGGCCGCGATCGGTTTGGTTCTTGGTCTGCTCGCCGCTTTCGGCTCGACCCGACTGGCCAGCACCTTTCTTTATGGAGTGAATCCGAGCGATCCAACAGTCTTCATCGGGGTTACTCTCTTACTCGCCGCTGCTGCATTCGCTGCTTGCTATTTTCCAGCCCGACGCGCCCTGAAAATCGATCCCGTAGTTGCCCTGCGTTTCGAGTAACCGTAGCGCTCCCGATGTTCGGGTTGGTATTGGAGGGCGGAGCTCAGCGACGCCGGGCTCGCAGGAGCTCGCCCCTCCAGGTATTTGCGCGATGGCTGCCATCGTCTGCAAAAAGTCACTTGGCGAGAACGCAAAGTTGCGCCAGATGCTTAAATCAACAATCAGAAATCAAAAACTGGAAATTAAATCATGCCGTCGTTCGACATTGTCTCGGAAGTAGACAAACAGGAAATCGACAATGCGCTTAATCAAGCACGCAAAGAGTTAGCTACCCGGTTCGATTTCAAAGGGAGCGCGGCTGAGATCATTTACGAGAAAGACAAAATCACGCTTACCGCCGAAGACGGTAATCGATTGCGCGGTTTGCGTGAAATTGTCATTGGCAAATTGGGCAAGCGCGGCGTTGACCTGCGCAACGTCGAGCAGGTGGAACCGGATATCTCACCGCTCGGCCATGCGCGTCAGGAACTGAAAATTCAGCAGGGCCTGGAAGGCGAAAAAGCAAAGGAGATTATCAAGGCGATCAAAGAGGCCGGCTTCAAGGTGCAGAGCGCGCTGCAAGACCGGCAGATTCGCGTGACTGGGAAAAAGAAGGACGAATTGCAAAGCGTCATTCAGTTTGTCCGCGGTAAAGATTTCAAAGTCGCCACCAACTTCAAGAATTTCCGCGACTAAACGAGTAGACAGGTTTGGCGCGGATGGAACGCGCCAAGCCCGTAACTGGTCAAAGCTCGAGTACTACCAACGACCGCCGAGGAGCTTTACTCCGGCAGCCGAGTCGCTGTTCCCCTGCTCACTCCGTGGGCGAGAGAATCGGGGGAGGTCTGGATGGTCCAAACCTGCTTTGCACCCGGCCCGACGTATATGTTAAAACTTGGGCCACCGGTGATTGACAGCGTGCCCGTGCAGTCCGCTGCGACCGTATAGGTTCCTACCCCTCCGGTGGCATCGATAATAACCGTGCCTCCGATATTCACAGTGCCGAATGGATTGAACGTCGTACCATCTCCGTTGAACCGGAGGCCTTGCATAACGGCTACCGGTACGAAGTTCCCATTGAAGTTTTCGTACGCGTCGAAGGTCCACAGATACGAGCCCTTTAGCATGCCCACGCTGCAAACTCGCCCCCCGTCGCCTGCCGCCCGCGCGGTAGCGGATGTGCCCGGCGCCATAGTGACAGCCAAGCACACCAACGCACAGGCGAAGGCCAGGGAACTCATTATGATCTTCGTTAACTTTGTCTTCATAGTTGTTTTTTCTTTTTGTCTAAGTGTTGTTGTTTTGGCCTTCTTTTGGCTCCTCATCGTGAGAAGTTATTTATAGCCGTTCACTGAAGTACTTGGCAGGATTTGGCGTTTCGTTACGCGGAAAGATGCTGCGCGACGTTAAAGCGTTAAA
>QHPP01000242.1 GCA_003219125.1 Verrucomicrobiota bacterium | reverse complement strand
TCGAGCTGCCGATCGTAGCGCTCAGCCCACAGATGCGCGTCTTTCTCAGCATCGATTAATTGCACGTGGACGCGTACTTTGTCGCCGGCCTTGCGCACGCTGCCTTCGAGAATCGTGGCCACGCCGAGCTGCTTCGCGATGTCGGGAATCTGTTCGGCCGTATTTTTGAATCGCTGCGTCGAGGTGCGCGAGATCACTTTCAAGTCGCGGATGCGCGAAAGTCGCGTCAGGATTTCCTCCTGGATGCCGTCGGCGAAATAAACATTGGCCTTGTCTTCGCTTAGATTTTCGAACGGCAGCACGGCGATTGATTTCTGCGGCGCTGTTGGCGTGACGATGTCGACCTTGGATTCAGTTGTTCGAAATTTTTTCGGCTGCTCGGGATTACCGATTTCGTCGGAGTAAAGATTGGAAAGCGCGAGCGAGATGCCGTGTTTCACTTGGCACGTGCCGAGATCGTGCAACAGCAGCCGCCATTGTGCGTAGTTTTCGAGATCATCTGCCACGCGTTTCGACACGAGAATGTGACCGGCGTCGCCACAATCCATCACCCGTTGCGCGATGTTGATGCCAGCGCCGGCGATGTTCCCCTGCTCGCTCAAGTCCGTCACTCCTTTTACCGGCCCGCTGTGAATGCCCATGCGCACGCGCAGCTCGGGATGCTTCTTCAATTCGCGCGCAATTTCCATCGCGCAGCTCACCGGCGCTTCCGGGCTCGTGTGGAAAACCAGCGCGCCTCCATCGCCCGTGGGCAGGCGCGTCAATTTTCCTTCGCGTTGCGCCGTGCGAAATGTTTCCGTCGCGCGCGCGACCTCGCGCAATTTCTCTAAATACTCGAGTTGCTCGTGAATGAGCAGTTTGGAATAACCGACGATGTCGATGAACAGAACGTGCCCGATTTCGAACTTCACATCGGAGGGATGCTCGGACAGCATGGGATTTTCCTATCGAAAGAGTCGGCCTTTAACGAGCCTATTTTCGACCGGCGTCAAGCGCCTGCGCCTTTAGAAACGTTGCGCCGTTTCAGCTCGGCGAAGAAACTGCCGAGGTTCATCATTGCGGGGCAAAGACTTTTTGGAGAAGATTCTCGAAGCGCGAATCGCCTCGCAGTGGATCGAAAATCGGATTGGCTTTGATTTCAAACGCGAGCCGGTTGCGTTCTTCGACGGCCTTTGCAAGCCAGGCGAATGCTTGCTCCTTGTCACCCAGCCGCATGTAGGCAGTGACGTACTCAACGGCTGGCACGTACTCGCCGCGCGCGGTCTTTTCTTTGATTCGCTCCAGTCGTTTTTGCGCCAGTGCATGAACGGCGGCATCAAAGCCCGACTTGGCATAAGTGCGTTCGAGGAGCGAGGCATTCTCATCTACCCCACTGAGGTGCAAAGCTTTGCTCCATTCGGCGATCGCTTCCTTCTGCATTTGCTTTTTTTCATACGCGTCGCCAAACCATTCATGGGCGAAAGCCGCACCAGGGTCGAGCTCCAGTGTTTTGCGATATTGATCGAGCGCGGCGTCGTACTGCCGCATGAAGAAAAAGAGTCGCGCGCTCGTGAAACCAAACCGGGAGGACAGCGGATCGAGATCGAGGACGCGTCGCATCTCGGCAAGCGCTTCTTCATTGCGGCCGAACAGAACTAAACACATCGCGTAGTGAGCATGCATTTCGGCAAAGTTCGGGCTTAACTCCAAACCGCGACGAAAATTCCGTTCCGCACCTGGCCAATCGCGATGGACATAGAGTTTGTCGCACGCCAGAGAGTTGTAGGCTTCACCAAGCGTCGGGTCGAGTTCCAACGCTTTCTTCGCATTGTCTTCCTGCGCTTTTGCCCATTTCTCTTCGGGTGGCAGTAATCCGAATCCAAATGCGAAGCCGTAAAAATCGGCAAGTCCCGCATAGGCCAACGCGTAGTTCGGATCCAATTCAATTGCCTGCTGATAATATTGGCGACTCTTGTCAAACTCGGGCGCCGGCATTGAGGCCCCCATCCATTTGTTCCAGCAAAAACGGCCGCGAAGATACAGCTGATGTGCTTCGGTGTTTGTGGTTGGCTGCGACGAAATCGCGCGTCGTTCCGCGCCGGTGAGCCTCGCCTGCAAGGCTTCGGCGATGTTCGAGGCAATGTCGCTTTCGACGGCGAAAATATCGGTCAATTTGCGATCGTATCGCTCGGCCCAAAGATGGGAATCACTTTCAGCATCGATAAGTTGGACATTCACTCTCACTTGATCCGCCGCCTTCTGAACGGAGCCTTCCAGAATATTCGCGACGCCGAGCTGTTTGGCGATTGCCGAAATGCTGTCGGGTGCATTCTTGAACCGTAGTGTTGAGGTGCGCGAGATGACCTTGAGGTCGCCGATTCGTGAAAGCGTGGCCAGGATCTCTTCCTGGATGCCGTCAGCAAAATACGCGTTCGCCTTGTCTTCGCTCAGATTTTCAAACGGCAGAACCGCAATCGATTTGCGCGGAATCGGTGCACTCGGTTTTTCCCTGGGTATTTCGCCTCCTTTGATTTTTTCCGGCACCTCGGGATTGCCGATTTCGTCGGAATAGAGATTAACGATGCCGAGCGTTGCGCCATGTTTTACTTCGCAGATTCCCAAATCGTGCAGAAGCGGCCGCCACCGCCCATATTGTTCGAGATCGTCCGCAACGCGTTTCGACAACAAAATATGGCCCGCATCACCGCAATCCATCACGCGTTGCGCCATGTTAATGCCAGCTCCGGCAATGTTGGCTTGCTCGTTCAAGTCCATGACCTCTCTGACTGGCCCACTGTGGACTCCCATTCGGACCCGCAGGTCAGGATAATTCTTTAACGCTTTGCTGATCTCAAGGGCGCAGCCGACTGGCGCTTCCGGATTATCGCGAAAAACCAACGCGCCACCGTCGCCTGTCGGCAACCGCAACAATTTGCCTTCTCCTTCCGCAGCGCGGAACTGATTGGTTGCGCGCGCGATCTCCCGCAATTTTTGCAACTGCTCGGTTTGTTCGTGAATGAGCAGCTTGGAATAACCCACGATGTCGATGAAAAGAACATGCCCGATTTCGAACTTCACATCGGCTTCGGACGACATGTGATTTTCTTACCACGATCTTCGGAATCTGACGAGATCAGAGGTCGGAAGTCAGAGATCTGAGGGCTGAGATCAACGAAAACAGAAATCAGAGCTCCGGCGGTTGCTCGACAGGCCTGGACGCAAAGGTAGCATTTGCACATGAGCCCGTTATCGAAGTTCGTTAGTCTGCATCCATACTTCAAAGTGCATCCTGGAAAGCTGGAGACGGTCAAAGCTGGGTTCCCGCGTTTCATCGAGAAAACCACAACCGAGAAGCAGAATCTTTTCTATGAGTTCAGTGTTAACGGTGACGAAATTTTCTGCCGCGAAGGTTACACCGATGCCGAAGGCCTTCTCGCACATCTGGACAACGTTGGCGCATTGCTCGCGGAAATGCTCACCATGGCCGATCTCACCCGCGTAGAAGTGCATGGCCCGACCATGGAACTGGAGAAGTTGAAAAAGCCTCTCGCACACCTCAATCCCGCGTTCTTCGCAGTCGAGTGTACGCTCGAAAAAGCTTAGAAGGATTGCGCGAAAATCCCAAAGCCTAATGACTCGGATCGGTGCAACGATAGTCGCGGTTGCAGCTACATTAGTGGGCAACGTCTTTGCGGAACAGAAATCTTCGCCTGCAAATGGTGATTTGTTCTGGAAAAAGCTGGAGGCGCGCGTGGATGAAATCGCGCAGCGGTTCGACGGAGTAATGGGCATTGCGATTGTCGATCTTACAGATGAGCGCGCCATTCTAAAAAATGCGGATCAAGTTTTTCCGACAGCGAGCTCGATCAAGATCGCGATTCTGCTGGAGTTATATCGCCAGGAGCAGCAGGCGCGCGGCGGAACGCAAGGAAAAGCAAAGCTAGACGATACTTACACGTTCGATGCAAAGGATGTGGTCGATGGCAGTCAGATAATGACGGGTCTTACGTCGGGTGTGACGCGCCTGACGAACCGCGACCTCGCGCAGTTCACCGTCGCGGTCAGCGACAACGCCGCAGCGAATGTCTTGATCGACCGCGTGGGTATGCAAAACGTGAACGCGACATTGCGAAATCTCGGCCTAACGAAAACGACGTTGCGCCGGAAGATGATGGATATTGCAGCGGCGAAGCGAGGGGAAGAAAACGTTTCAACGCCACAGGAAATGACGCGGTTGCTGGAAGCGATCCATAAAGGCAAAGCGCTGGACAAGGAACTCGCCAACGCGTTCATGAAACAATTATCGACGAAGAAGGAGAGTTATATTCCGCGCCGGTTGCCGCCGGATGTAGACGTCGCAAATAAACCCGGCGATTTGGATGGTGTGCGCACGGATTCAGGAATCGTATTCGCAAAGAATCGCCCATTCGCGATCAGCGTGATGACCGCGTACGATCGGGACGAGCGGGCGGCCGAGGGCGCGATCGCTGAGATTGCGCTCGAAGCGTTTCACTACTTCGAAATGCGCGGCAAAACGACCGAATACGGACGAGTGTTGGATCAAAAGTAATCCGTCACCTTACTTAGCCGCAAGGGAGGCAACATCCGTCTTTGGAATCTGACGAGGAATCGGAGGACTGAGATTTAGGATCGAGCGCAGCGGTCAAGGCGCCAGCTCAAGGCGCGAGCTTTAGGCGCGATAGACCGGCAGCTTGCAATTCCCGGTCGAGCGCAGGCACTTCTTGCTCGATGATTTCTCTCCAACGTTTCGTAAGCTCGGCTGCCTGGGACCGGACGGCGGTTACCGCAGCTTTGACGCGATCGGTGGGCGCGGCGTCGACGCCTTGAATTTGTGCGGATAGATCTTTGGCCGAATCCAGCGCGTGCAGAGAAGGAGTCGCATCCGGTCGCGGGTTTGGAGGTCCCAGCTCCTTTAACTTGTTGTTCAGCGCGCTCAATTTTTCTTCGACGTTTTTAGGGAGCGACTGCTCCCTTAATTTGGTCAACTGCTCGACTATCGAGTCAAAGATTTTGCCGATTGGCTCGAGACCGGTCCGCACCTCGCAGAGTTGCCGCGACAAAGTCAGCTGCTCCTCCAATTCAGCCTGCGACACTTTCACCCGCGGATCCATTTTAACAGTCAACGGTTGCGCGTAGCTCTTGCCGCCAGCGGTCAGGACAACAGTATATTCTCCGGGCACGACCCACGGCGAAGTCGGCGAAGGCGGGGTGTCACGATTAACCGCTGACATTGGATACTCCGGTTCAATGCCAGGAATCGGGGTGTAATGCATGTCCCAAAGAAATCGATGCAACCCGCGCCGGGTAGAAAGCGACTGGGACGGACGGATCCAGTAGGCGGGAATCTTGAGCTTTTTGGCGTCTGGTAACACCGGTGCATCCGTGCTGGAATAACGCCGCACCAGATTTCCTTTGTTATCTTTGATCTCAAGCGTCACCGGCGAATCTTCCGCCAGGAAATAATCGATCATCGCGCCGTCGGGCGGATTCTCGCCCGCAGGTTCATCCGGCGGCAGCGGCGTGTCAGTATTAAGACTCCAGCGAACGCGAACCGCCGCCTGTGGTCGGAACAGAACGGTGTTGCGTTGGTCCCTCGTCAGCTGGCGCAGCGGCGCGATGTTATCCAGGATCCAAAAGCCCCGTCCGTGGGCAGCGACCGCCAGATCGTCGTCCTTAATAATAAGATCACGAATGGATGTGGCCGGCATGTTAAGCCGCAGCGACTCCCAATTATCGCCGCCATCTAACGAAACATAGACCGCGCGTTCCGTTCCAGCGAACAGTAATCCCTTTCGCTGGGTATCTTCCCGGACAACGTTAACCGTCTGCCCCTCCGAAATTCCATGGACAATTTCCGTCCATGTCTTGCCGCCATCATGGGTCCGATAAATATGCGGGCGCACATCATCGAGCCGGAGCGTGTTAACCGCGGCGTAAGCGGTGTTGGCATCGAAATGACCCGCATCGATGATCGAAATTTTCTGCCACGCCGAAATTGCGGGCGGCGTGACATCCTTCCAAGTCTTCCCCCCATTTGTGGTTAGGTGGATCAGGCCATCATCTGTTCCGCACCAAATGCGATTCACCTCCAGCGGCGAGGGCGCAACGGTATAGATGACACCGCGTTGCTTGGCCGCAGCTGTTGGGTCCTCGCGATATTTCCCGATACTCGCCGGCAGCTCGTAGCTCTTGCGCGTCAGATCAGGACTGATCTGTTGCCAATTCCGCCCGCCGTCCCGCGTTTGCCAAAGGGTGTTCCCGGAAAAGAAAAGCAGGCGCGGATCGACCGGAGAAAAGACCACCGGCTGGGTGCGGAGCATGCGAAAATCAGGAGAACGCAATGGCACTGGAAGAATCCCCTGGGCCTGGCCGGTGCGTCGATCGTAGCGCGTCAGCTTCCCGCCGTAGATAACATCGGGATCGAGCGGATCGGCGACGACGTAGCCATATTCCTCGGCCGCGACCGGGTGCCAATCCCGAAAAGTGATCGCGCCATCATTGCCGCGGCTGGCGATTCCAACTGAACCGCTCTCTTGTTGGCCACTGTATAATCGATAGGGAAAGGCATTGTCCGCACTGACGTGGTAAAGCTGTGCCGTGGGCTGGTTATACCATGAGCTCCAGCTCTGGCCGCCATTAACGGTGATAATCGCGCCCTGATCGCTGCCGAGCAGAATGGTGTTCGAATTGTCCGGGTTGATCCAAATATTTTGGTAATCGTCGCCGCCCGGCGCGCCGCGCCAGCCTTCCCA
This sequence comes from Verrucomicrobiota bacterium, assembly GCA_003219125.1. GTDB lineage: Bacteria > Verrucomicrobiota > Verrucomicrobiia > Chthoniobacterales > UBA10450 > AV69. The sequence continues at coordinate 8,753 of QHPP01000242.1, read as the reverse complement.
GGTTTTGCCGCCATCTATTGACTTCCAACAAACCACGCTGGCCGAATAAACGATGGCAGGATTCTTCGGGTCGAACCGCACGACGGGTAGTTCGCCGCCGCCGATACCCGCCGACGGCCGCAAATCATCCGTGATGTTAATCCAGGATTCGCCCCCATCTTCCGATCGAAAAATGTTTGAAGCGACCAACGTTTTGACGGTGGCGAGCAATGTCTTCGGCGAACTCGGCGCGACCGCCAGGTTGGCCTGCACAATTTTCTCAGGAAGACCCCGGTGTAGTTGGTTCCAGGTTTTGCCGCCGTCCGTTGATTTGAAGATGCCGCCATTAGTGCCGTTCCAGGTGCTATTTTCCCAAGGGCCTTCTCGTGATTCCCAAAGGCTCGCATAAACGATATCCGAATTGGTTGGATCAATCTGGACGTCACCACCTCCGGTGTTTTCGTCGCGGTATAAAACCTTTTCGAATGTTTTACCGCCATCGAGCGAGCGGAAAATTCCGCGCTCTTGATTGGGGCCATAAGGATGACCGGCCACGGCAACGAAGAATCGATCCGGATTTCGAGGATCGACCGCGAACTGCGCCACCTGTTGTCCATCACGCAATCCCGAGTGCGTCCAGGTTTTTCCCGCGTCACTCGATTTGTAAATACCGTCGCCGATCGATAGATCGGGCCGATGCAGCCCTTCACCGCTGCCTACATAAACGATCTCCGGATTGGAAATCGACACTGCGATGGCGCCGACCGACCCGGTTGGCTGATCGTCAAAAATCGGCTGCCAGGTTCGCCCGCAGTCTGTCGTCTTGAAGACGCCGCCATTGACCTGCGCCATGTAAAAGACATTTGGCTGAGAAGGAACGCCGGCGATCGCGCGAGTCCGACCGCCGCGGAACGGTCCGAGGTTGCGCCATCGCAGCGCACCATCAAAACCGGCGCCGGCGAAGAGCGCGCAAGACGTGATGGCGACGAACAATATCGTCAGACCACAAACGAAAAATCGTAGAGCTGGCATATGGGAGCGGAATCCTCTGCCGCGCCGAGTTGGAGCGCAAGAAGGCGGACGAATTTGGCCTCTGGCTGTGTAGAGCCGACCGTCCAGCTTGGAAGTGCTTCGGGTAGGAAGTTGATTCCGACAGAAGTTGCTTCTCCCAGTAAGGAATCGCCACGGTTGACTTCTCCGTCATTTGCGGGAATATCGCGGCGCTTTTTGCTATGTCCGATGCCGACCTACGCACCCGTATTAAGGAAATGATGGTGAAGAACCTGATGCTCCAAATCACGGCCGATCAGATCGCGGATGATGCGCCCTTGTTTGGGCCGAACGGGATCGGTCTCGATTCGATCGATGCGCTCGAGCTCGCCGTGGGCTTGGAAAAAAACTTCGGCGTGAGCGTGCCTAATTCTGAAATTGCAACCAAAGTACTTCGCAACGTGAACACGATCCACGATTATATTCTCGAAAAACGCGGCGAATCGGTGCAGTCTCAGACATCCTCGTGAAATTTCTTTTTCTGGAAAGCAGCCGGAGTTGGGGCGGGCAAGAGTACCGGACCTGTCTCGAGGTGAACTGGCTGAACGCTCATGGCTACGATGCCTGGTTTGGTTGCCATCCTGCAGGTGAAGTTTTCGCCAAAGCGCGCGAAATCGGCACCCGTCTTGTCCCTTTTGCCCTGACCAAACGGATTGATCCGCTGGTTTCATTTCGCCTCTGGCGGTTTTGCCGGAAGCATCGGATCGACCTGGTGAAAAGTTTCAGTTCGAAAGATCATTGGCTCGCCCTGCCGCTATATTGGTCGGGCATTCCCCTCACCCGTTCGCGTTGCATCACCGATCCGATCGAAGGTGCGAATCGCACATTCGTTTATCGTTACGGTTGCTCCCGGATTATTGCTGATGCGCCGGTGATCAAGCGGCAGCTCGTCGCGGATAACAGAATTGCTCCGGAAAAAATCGAAGTGATCGGCTCGGCAGTTGACCTCTCGCGTTTCCATCCAAATCGGGACACGACGAAGTTCCGGTCTGAGTTCGGGATTCCGGCGAATGCGCCGCTGATCGTCAATGTGGGCATGATTCGCCCGGATAAAGGGCAATTGACCCTGGTGGAAGCAGCTCGCCTGGCATTGCAGCAAAGGCCGGACGCGCGCTTCGTCTTCGTCGGCGAGGGAACGGGATCACGCAAACTTGGCATTCGACTGCATGAAGCGATCGAGCGTTATGGGCTCGAGCATCGTATTCTGATGCTCGGTTATCGCTGGGATATTCCCGATATATTAGCGGCGTGTGATCTGGTGGTAATCGCATCGCTACGCACGGAAGCTTCGCCGATTGTGTTGCGCGAAGCGCTTGCTAGCGGGCGCCCGGTCGTGGCAACGCGCGTTGGCGATGTCGACGAAGTCATCCATCATGGCAAACATGGTCTGATCGTGTCGCCGGGCGCGCAGGAAGAAATGGCGGCAGCGATTCTGGAATTGCTGCGAAATCAAGAGCTCGCCGCTAATTGCGCGCGCAACGGTTTGCAACTCGCGCGCGAACAATTCTGTTTCGACCGCATGATGCATCGCAAGCTCCAGGTCGATACCGAAGTAGTCGCAATGCACCGGGATCAGTCTGCCATGCCAGCCTCAGCGCCGCTCGCGCGCGATTACATCAGGAATTAGTCATCGGCGCTAAGAAGAGCAGCCACGACGAACCTGAGTTGCCGCAATTGGCGAATGCACTTGACTTGGAGCGGCGACTGCCACGTTTCCGTTTTGCAAGGTGGGTGACTTGGAAGTGGCGCCCTCCCAGTTAAACAGTGCCATTCAACCGCTTCCTGGAAACTTGACGGCTTAAAGCCGTCAAGTTTACGCGCGACGCGGACCCAGATGGCGCGAGGAGCGGGACTGGACGCGGAGGACACGGAGGTTTTCGGAAACCCCCCTTGAGAACACTGCCGGCAAACAATCTCATCAATTGCTCAGAAAACGCCCATGCTACAACTCCACAAAAATTCTCGCTCCCTTGCAAACTTGACGGCTTAAAGCCGTCAAGTTTGCGCGCGGCTGCGGATCTGTTTGTTTGATTTATGAGATGACTAATGTCCTGCACCGGCCCTAATCACACGCACTCGGCGCGATTGATCGCATCGATCAGTTGCCGAAAACGTCCGAAGCTGCGGCGATGCGGAGTAAGAACAAGTCGAGGCAAGCTGAGAATCTCGGGCTCGTTTCTTTCCTGCGCTAACGCCTTGCCTTGCACGATCGAGCCGCGGCGCAAAACATCTGCGAATTTGTCGTTTAATTCGGCGACACCCGCGGCGGAGAGTGCGCGCGCCATCCGGATAACAAGCTTCTCCCCCACCCACCGCGCCGAATGATAGATGCGATAAAAGCCGGTGATTTCTTTCACTGCCGCTTCGACGTCGTGGGTAATTTTGAAAAAATAAAAATCGTCCTCTGAGATGAAACCGATCTTGTAAAGATGCTGGGTCAGAAACTTCATCCATGTTTCCCAGTAATCGCCGTCGGGTTTGTCGAGTAACACCACCGGAATGATCCGAGCTTTGCCGGTCTGCATCAGAGTAAGGACCTCGAATGATTCGTCGAGCGTGCCGAAACCACCGGGAAAAAGCGCAGCTGCGTGAGTTTCCTTAACGAAATTAAGTTTGCGGGTAAAAAAGTAATTAAAGTTGATTAGCTTCGTGTCGCCTTCGATGGTTTCGTTGGCGCGCTGCTCGAACGGCAACCGAATGTTTAGGCCGAAGCTCATGTCGCGCCCCGCGCCCCGTTGAACCGCACCCATGATTCCGTCGCCCCCACCGGTAATGATCATGAAATTGTGCGCCACCATCTGGCGTCCGAATTCCTCCGCCACCTTGGCTTCGGGTGAATCTTGCGCGGCACGCGCGGAACCAAAGATGCCAACTTTTCGGAACGCCTGATAGTCGGCGAAGATTTTCGCGGCGTAACGCATTTCTTTCATCGAGCGCGAAATCAGTTTGAGATCGGCAACGCTCATTTTGTCGCGCGCCATTCTTAGCGCGGTTATGATCATCTCCTCGATCAGCTCCGGCGAATACTCGGCCCCGATGTCGCTCACTAGCTTGCGCACGCGCGCATCCCATTCGCCGCCGAGAGTCAGTTGTTTTCGAGTGGGCTGGCTGCTGATGGTGCCGGCAGTGAAATCTTCCACGGGAAATTCGTAGCGTGAGTTGTGCCGGGCGCACAGAATTTTTGTTACCGTCCTTTCCGCTCACTGCGCCATTGTAGGGTAAGCGCTCCCGCTTGCCGGGTTAGAAAGCGGCAGGCGAAATGCCGGCACTATAAGTCTCCGTCATCCCGAGCGGAGCGAACTCGAGGGACCCGTTGCGAAAACTTTAAGGTAACTTCCGCGGGATCCCTCGGTCCGAGCCGGACTGGCGTTTTCGCTCGGGATGACGTGTTGCAATGGTCTTCAAACCGCAATCAAATCGGCCAGGATTTCGCGAATATGACGGATGGGCACCGAATAATGACCGGCCCTTTCGATAACGCGCAAATGGCAATTCGGAATTTTCGTCGCCATTTCTCGGGCTACTCCAACGGAAAAGCTTCGATCGGAGTCGCCGTGCCACAAGCGAACCGGGACCTGCAATTCATTGAGGGAAAATCCCCACGGTTGGGCAAACAATTGCGCATCCGCCAGCACGCCCTCAGCAGAAGTTTTCCAAGCGCGGCGTTGACTTTCGAAGCAAGCTTCAAAGGCTAGTTCGTCACGCAGCGAATCGGCATCGCATGGTTGGAGCAACTTCAAGAGCCAGGAGCGGCTGCGCCGCGGAGGTCGGAGGGAAAGAAAAGGCCGGGCCAGATGAAATCCGAGGCGACAAAGAGGAGCTGGGAATCGTTGGTCAGCAAACATCAACCATCGATATAACGCCAACAATCCGCTGTGATCGCTCAGCTCAGCGATGTTAGGCGCGCCACTCACCACCGCAATGGCGCGGACGCGCCTCGGCATCGCCCAAGCCAAGGCATAAGCGTAGGGCGCGCCACCAGAGATGCCGAGCGCGCGAAATTTTTCCAGTTTCAAAAAATCCGCCAGCTCAGCGACGAGCGGCGCCCAATCGAGCAATCTGCGCTGGGTCACAAAACTCGAATCGGCAATTCCCGGCCGGTCTGGTGAAATAATTCGCACCCCCAATTCGCGGGCGGCATCATGGGTAAATTGGGCCATCAGGCGCGAGCTCGGCCAGCCGTGACAAAACACGACCGGCTCTCCATTAGTATCGCCGTATTCGCTAAACGCGACGCGTTGGCCGTTCCCGCGAATAAAAATTTCGTCCCGCAGCGGAATCATTGGCACATTATCCTGATCGGCTTATTTTGGCACGATGCGAAATTCGTGGCTCGACAACTCCCTCCTTCTCGTGCGCACAATCTTTCGCTCTAATCCGATTCATTTATGTATATGAATGAAAACTCACAACCGGGCTTCGGAAAAATTTCCGTGCACGGCGATGGCGTCGGCGCGCCCACACCAGAGTTGATTGAGCGGCGTGCGCGCGAGATCGCGTTGATCGACGAACGCGATCCCGATGATTTTACCGATACCGATTGGGAACAGGCTCGCCGCGAGTTGATGGGAATCCAGCAGACCGCCGCGCCCGAAGAAATTGGCAGCGGAGTAGAAGTTTCCGAGGACGAGCATGAGATTGTTCCTGAATCACCCGGACATCGCGCCCCGCGGCCAGGTTTTGATGAGGACGATGAAACGCTCGGGCAATCACTGGTCACCGACGGTTTGGAAGAGGCCGCGCATGATCAAATGCTGGAGGCGCGACTCGAAGAACACGAGGCGGACGAGACCTGAGACATGCCGGCGATTGGCGAGAAGCCCGCTTCAGTGCGGGCAATATCACGCGCGGAATCGCTGCGCACGCGTTTTCGCGATGTCCGCGATTTTTCGAAACTGCTGACGCGCGATCTTGAAGCGGAAGACTGCGTCGTGCAATCAATGCCCGACGTTAGCCCGACGAAATGGCATCTCGCGCATACGACCTGGTTTTTCGAGACCTTCGTGCTCAAGAAATTTGTGACCGGGTACGCATCCGCGATTCCGGAATATGCATTTCTGTTTAATTCCTATTACAACGCCGCCGGTACAATGCATCGGCGTGATCTGCGTGGTTTGATCTCGCGGCCAACAGTGGCGGAATCATTCCGCTACCGCGAAGGCGTTGATCGGCAGGTTGAAGACCTTGTCGCTTCCGCTTCGGAGGAATTGCTGGACGAAGTTGGCCCGATCATCACACTCGGGATTCATCACGAACAGCAACATCAGGAGTTGCTCGTTACAGATATCAAACATGTCTTCGCGCAAAATCCGTTGCATCCGGTTTTTCGAAAACGCACCCAGGAAAAAAGTGAACCACCGGCCCCGATGACATTTGTCGATTTCGAGGAAACGATTGCAACCATCGGCCATGACGGTCACGATTTTTCCTACGACAATGAAGGACCACGCCATCGCGCCCTCGTTCCAAGTTTTTCTCTCGGCTCGCGGCCAGTTACCTGCGGCGAATATTTGCGTTTCATCGAAGCAGGCGGATATCACCGTTCTGAATTTTGGCTTTCTCTCGGCTGGATGACGGTGAACGAGCAACATTGGGAAGCACCGCTCTATTGGGAAAAGCAAGATGGGGCGTGGTGGCATTTCACCCTTTCCGGTTTTCGCCCGGTCGATGAAAACGAGCCGGTCACACACGTGAGTTATTTCGAAGCCGACGCGTTCGCGAATTTTTTCGGCGCGCGATTACCGACGGAATTCGAATGGGAGCGGGCTGCGCAAGGTGAGGCGATCGAAGGCAACTTTGTCGAATCAGAGCGTTTTCATCCCGCGCCAGCCATGGGGGCGGCGGGGCTGAGGCAAATATTTGGCGACGTCTGGGAATGGACGCGCAGCTCCTACTCGCCCTATCCAGGTTACCGCGCCGCGCCGGGTGCGCTCGGTGAATACAATGGCAAATTCATGTGCAACCAATACGTCTTGCGCGGCGGCTCCTGCGCAACTTCGCAATCGCATATCCGCACCACCTATCGGAATTTTTTCCAACCCGAAAAACGCTGGCAATTCACCGGGATTCGACTGGCACGCGACGCGGCATGAACAGGCACGCCGGCCAAATCGCCGTGCTCGATTTCGAGCCGGCCAATGAAGAGTTTTGCGAGCAGGTCATCGCCGGGTTGTCGCAACACCCGCGCACTTTGCCGTGCAAGTTTTTCTACGACGAAACTGGCTCGGCCCTCTTTTCGAAAATTTGCGAGCTCCCCGAGTATTACATCACGCGCACTGAAATGCAGATTTTGGGCGAGCGCGGCGGCGAAATCGCCAATGCGCTGGGCCGCAGGATCGAATTGATAGGACTTGGCACGGGGGCGGGAACGAAGACGCGAATTCTGTTGGATAATCTCGAGGCACCGGTTGCTTATGTGCCAGTAGATATCTCGCGCGAACAACTTACCCAATCGACGATCACTTTTCACAAAAAGTTTCCCGCGCTTAAAATTCTTCCTGTCTGTGCCGATTACCTTCAGCCCTTCGATTTGCCTCCGCGCAGCCGCGTTGCAAATCGCACCGTAGTTTACTTTCCCGGCTCGACCATTGGAAACCTCGAACTGGAAGATGCGACTGAATTTTTGAAAAAAATCGCGGCCATGGTTGGGCCCGGTGGCGCTTTACTCATGGGCGTCGATCTGAAAAAATCGAAAGCGACTCTCGAGCGCGCCTACAACGACAACGCGGGAATAACCGCGCAGTTCAATTTGAACTTGCTCGCGCGCGCCAATCGCGAACTCGGCTCGGATTTTGATCTCCGGGGCTGGCGTCATCGCGCCATTTACAATGAGAAGGCCAGCCGTATCGAGATGCATCTCATCAGTCTAAGGGCCCAAACGGTGAACATTGCAGATGCTGTTTTCAGCTTTGCCCGTAGCGAACACATCATCACTGAATTCTCCCACAAATATTCGCCTTCAGAAATGATCGCGCTGGCTGGCGCTGTTGGTCTGCGTTTTCAAAAAATTTGGACAGATGAACAAAAGCTATTCGGCCTCTTTCTCTTCTCGCTGTAGCGGCCGCCCTGCGGGCGGCGCGACGCTTCGCACAGCGAAGCGGCTACAAGTCTGAGTTTCCACTACTTCGTGAACGCTCTCGTTCACTTTCGCGACGTCAGTAAACTTTTCGGAGCCGATTTCGCCGTCCGCGACGTCAATCTCGAAATCGAGCGCGGTAAGATGACCGCCCTGATCGGCCCGAGCGGTTGCGGCAAGTCCACCATCCTTCGCCTGATCGTCGGGCTCGTTACTGCTGACAGCGGCGAAATCCAATTTGATGGCGAGAAGATCGCATCCGAAACGATCATGAAAATTCGCCGCCGCCTCGGTTATGTTATCCAGGATGGGGGCCTCTTTCCCCACCTTACCGCTCGGCACAATCTCATGCTCCAACCGCGATTGTTCCGAAAAGGGCGCGATGAGATCGAGAAACGCATCGCGGAGCTCTCCGAACTCACGAAATTTCCCAGCGGCGGGCTCGACCGTTATCCGCTCGAGCTCTCTGGTGGGCAACGCCAACGCGTGAGTTTAATGCGCGCGCTGATGTTGTCGCCCGAGTTGCTTTTGCTCGACGAGCCATTCGCCGCGCTCGATCCGCTTGTTCGGGTGAATCTCCAACGCGATCTCAAGAAGATTTGCGCACGCCTTCAACAAACGGTTTTGCTCGTCACGCACGACCTGGCTG
>QHPP01000241.1 GCA_003219125.1 Verrucomicrobiota bacterium | reverse complement strand
CGCGCTGGCGAAAAGTGAAATCGATGTCAAAGACGCTTATTCAACCGATGCGAAAATCGGCGATTACGGATTGGTTACTTTGATTGATGACCTGCTTTTCTTTCCGCAATACAAAGCCGTATTCCTCTATCGCAAAACGTTGTCGTCACAGGCCGCTCACGCCCTGAATGATCTTTCCAACTCTATTGATGAAGGCCGAATGATTCGTCTCAATTCCGAAGCAGAACGGACGAAGAATTATGCTGCGGCCGCGCAACAATTCTTTGGAGCCACGGACGGGGCGATCACGACTCTATTCGTGTCGGAAACTTTCCGCCACAAACTCTTGCGCTGGGTAACGCGACACCTCGAGCTCGCCGGCATCTCGCTGCTTCTCGCCATAATCGTCGGATTACCGCTCGGAATTGTCGCCAGCCGCGGCGGCGCGGTTGGGCACGTCATTCTCGGGGCTACCGGAGTAATTCAAACGATTCCGTCGCTTGCTTTGCTGGCGCTTCTCGTGCCGTTGCCGTTTTTCGGAATTAGCGCACGCACCGCCATCGTCGCCCTTTTTCTTTACGGTTTGCTGCCGATTGTTCGGAACACCGCCACCGGATTGCAGGATATCTCGCGACCATTGCGCGAGTCTGCCATCGCGCTCGGCCTGACCGCTGGTCAGCGATTGCGGAAAATTTTGCTGCCGTTGGCGTCGCGGTCGATTCTCGCCGGCATTAAAACGAGTGCGGTCATCAACATCGGGACAGCCACGCTGGCAGCGTTGATCGGCGCGGGCGGATTAGGCGAACCGATTATCAGTGGACTGAATTTAAACGATCATGTCACGATTCTGGAAGGCGCAATTCCAGCGGCGCTGCTGGCGTTGCTGGTGCAATTCTTTTTCGATTTGCTCGATCGCGTTTTGATTCCCAGAGGTTTGCGTTTGTAACGCCCCCAATTTGTAGGGCAGGCATTTCT
>QHPP01000148.1 GCA_003219125.1 Verrucomicrobiota bacterium | reverse complement strand
GGGCAGGATACCCCCGCGTCTTCGGATTCGACTCTTAACGGCGATCTGTCATCCCCGCGAACTGGCCTTGGGTTTCCCACTTTTCCTGTTTGTTCCAAGGAATCTGGGATTCTTTTTTGGCATCAGGATCATCGACCAGCGCCGGTTGCGGTTTCTGCGTCGCGCAGGCGGCAAAGGCCACGCAACCTGCCAACAGCAGTAAAGCGGAGATTGTTCGTTTAGGAATTCGAGCTAGCATAAATGACGGTATCACCGGGTTGAACCTGGACGCCACGCGCCAGGCTGTTTCCAAGAATATCGCCAATAGCTGTCGCCGGTTCAACCGACGAAATGCGAATTTTTCCGATAATGGTGGTGTCTCGTATCACTAACATTTCGGCATTCGGCTCCAGCCCCTGGCGATTGCCGAGATTGAGCACGACAAAGTTGTAGGCTTGATTCACCGCCATCACGGTTCCGCGGATGGAAGGATGAAAACTCGGCTCGCGGCGCTGCACCATTACTTCCGGCCCGCGCGATTGTTCACGCGTCGGCCCCATCTTTTCGCTGATGAAGGTTTTCTCACGTTCTGCGCCCTCCAGTTGTTTCCGCGCATCATCAAGCTGGGCTTGTAACTCTGCCACTGAGGGAGCGCCTGGATTTGGGTTTGTGGCCGTTTGGGTCATCTCTTGCATGTGTTTCTGCAATTCCGCAATCTGCGATTCGTTCGCTTGCAACTTGCCTTGCAAATCTGATTTTTCGGTCTGCGTCTTCACCAATTCCGCTTCCGCGCTCGCTATCCGACTCTCGTTTTCGGCAATCTTCGCTACTTCGTTCCCAAGCCTCGTTTCCCGGTTCTTGATATTCTTCTCCGCTGTTTGACGCTGGCGCTCAGCCGATTCGCGTTGACTTTTGGCCGTCGTTACCTCGTTACGCAACGCCTTGGCTTTGCTTCCATTCAAAGCGCCGAATACGGCTGAAATGAGGAGCAGCGACACCGAAATGGCGAGGAGCGGCTTCGGAGAATTCACAGGTGGATTTACGGGAAGGACTTTTTACACGAAAAGAAGCCGAAATAGCAATACGGAAATGCGAAATTTTACGTCTATCGGGACGTCCGACCTTGCATCGGTTCCACCGCAAAAGGGCCTGGCGTTGAGTTGTAGCGGCGGTGTATGACTGCCTGACAGACCAGCCTACAGGTCCAAGAGCGTGCTGTTTTTCCACAAGATTGAGGCCTGTGGCGCACCGGAAGTCCGGTTTCCGCCAATTAGGATAGTGCCCCAATTCTTGCGCGCCTGTCCACCCCGCCTATAGATGGTACGCATGGGTCAACAACTCCGAAGACGCGCCAAACGAAAACGTCGCAAAGCTTATCTCGAGCGCAAAAGAGCCAAGCAAAAATCGATGCGTCGCGAATCGACTCGCGCCAAACCGAAGAAATCCGCGTCACCACCAGCTCCAGCGGAGTAATGTCAGCTGTTCCGTGCGCGCGCGCTATCTGATCGTCGATGGCCACAGCGCGATTTTCCGTTGGCCGGAATTGCAACGCCTGCACGCTCGCCGCTCCTCACTCGCGCGCGATGCCCTGGTCAAAAAGCTTCGCGATTACCAGGACTACACCGGCGTTCGCGTCGTCGTGGTTTTCGATGGGAAGGGGACTTCTGCCACCGAACAATCGGAGCCGCACAGTGTGCAGGTTTTTTATTCGCGCGCTGGACAAACTGCCGACGCGATCATCGAACGCCTGGCCAGCAAGTATGCCGGAAAATTCGATCTCACGGTCGCGACTTCCGATTTACTCGAACGGGAAACGGCCAGCGCCTGTGGCGCGGATTGTATTTCGATCGAGAACTTGCGGGCGCTGATCAACGAAGCGGTGCCAAATTAAGCTGCGCCAAGCAATTCTCGCTGCAGCCGAACGCGCCGCGCGTTGTAGCGCGCAGCTGCTAATACTCTTGCGAGGACACAGTACAGCTGTTCCACCGGCAAATTTTTACTCACGTATCCGCTCGCGCCTGCGCGCATTGCCGCTCGCACTTGCGCCTCATCACAACCCCTCTCGGTGAAAACCACGATTGGTAATCCAGCGTCGATCGCGCGGAGGGAGCCGATCAAAGATATTCCATTAGCGTTCGGCAAATTGAGGTCGACGACGACGACTTCACATTGATTTTCGCTGAGCCAGTCGAGAGCTGTGTTTCCTTCGATGGCGGCATTCGAGGGATGTCCTCTCTCGGAGAGATAGGTTGCGAGGGATTCCGAAATGCTCGGATCATGATCAACGAGGAGGAATTCAGCGGCTAGCCGGGCGTGTTGCATTTGTTATAAATTCAATAATTACAATAGCAACAATCTTGCCAGCGTTTTCTCGATCGCCATTGTAGCGCAAGGTCCTCGCACTCAAGCTCATGCTCTTGCTTACGCTGGAGCCCAAGCGCGCTAGTGCAGCCTTCTAAACACGCCAAAGCTCGAAGCTTCCTGCTCCCGGCCTATTCCTTCAGCTTCGCTTCGAGTTTTTTTACTCGCTCGAAAAACTCCCCTAGTCGCCGCACCCACGCCAATTGCACTTTCGCTTCCTTCAGGGGCACCGACGGGGTTGCCCACCAAACTCCGCCGTTGAGATTTTTCGAAACCCCAGTCTGCGCGCCGATCATTGTGCCGTCAGAAATTTCGATATGCCCGATGATTCCGACCTGTCCACCGATCATCACTCTTTTGCCAATCCGGACGCTTCCGGCAATCCCCGTTTGTGCGGCAATGACGGTGTCTTTTCCGATGACAACGTTGTGGGCCACCTGCACCAGATTATCAATCTTTGCGCCCGCCTGAATCCAGGTCCGACCGAAACGCGCCCGATCGATCGTCGTGTTCGCGCCGATCTCCACGTCATCGTCGATTTGGACAATTCCGATCTGCGGCACTTTCTCCTGACCTTGCGCCGTCATTTCGAAACCGAATCCGTCTGCGCCAATCACGGCCCCGCTGTGTAAAATGACTCGCGCCCCGAGCCGGCACCGTTCCCGAATTGTTACCCTCGGATAAATCATGCAGCCGTCGCCGATAACGACATCGTGCCCAATGTAACTCCCGGCGCCAATGACCGCGCGTGATCCAATTCGCGCGCCGGCTTCGATCACCACCAACGGTTGGATGGAAATATGATCGCCCAGTTTCGCCCGTGGGTGAATAACTGCGCTGGGATGAATTCCCGCTGCGAATTTTATCGGGGGCGGCGCGAACTTGGTAACGACCTCCTCGAATGCTTTCGCCGGATTTTCCACCCGAATTATTGCTGCTCCGACTGGTTCGGAAAAATTGGGCGGCACAATCACGGCAGCGGCGCGCGTTTTGCGCAATTGCGCGAGATAACGCGGGTTGTTGAAAAACGAGATCTCATGGACGGTCGCTTCTGCCAAAGAAGCCGCGCCCGTGATTTTCGTTTCCGGATCGCCGTCGAGTTTTCCGCCGGACAATTTCGCGATTTGTTCCAGAGTGAGCGTCACAGTTCTCTTTCTAAATTGTAGAGGCGCCTGTGCCAAGCGCCCAGAATTGTAGGGGGCGATCTTCGCCGCCAATCTTCGAACCGGCGGCCAGAATGACCGCCCTACAATGAGCTGCGCAAGGCAACATCAGTCCGGATCGGACCGGGGGATCACCGCCGCAAAACATCGCAATCCCCTCTCCCGCGGGGAGAGGGTGAGGGCAGTCCGTCTCCCCACTTCTTCACACTTTCTCGCACTGCGAGGCTTGTCGGCGTCGCCACTTCCGGATACCCACTTAGCTATTCGATGCGTCGAAAATGCTCTGAATGGATTTATCGAGCATAGCATTGAACTCAGCGTCAGATTGCTGAGCCGTAAGCCCTTCAACCAGCGCCCGGGAAAAGCTGGCGACCACGCCATGATTTTTGCGCAGACGATTGTTTGCTTCTTCCCGCGAATAGCCTCCAGAGAGCGCAACCACCCTCAGAATCCCGGGATGTTTGACAAACTCGGCGTAGAAGTCGTCCTGCTCCGGCAGCGTAAGCTTGAGCATGACGAACTGACCACCTGGCAATTCGTTCACTTTCTCGAGGATGGCTGCTTTGAGTAATTGCTCCGCTTTTCCTTTTTCCGGGCAATGAATATCGATCTCCGGCTCGATGATCGGTACAAGGTTCGCGGAGATAATCTGCCGAGCGATTTCGAACTGCTGGATCACGATGTTCTTGATACCTGCTTCGTCGGCTTGTTTGATAACTGAGCGCATTTTGGTTCCGAAGATCCGCTTGGCCCTGGCTTTATCGAGGAGCGCGGCCAGCATCGGCATCGGCTTCATCAACTGAACCTTGTCTTTCTCGGCGGCGAGCCCTTTGTCCACTTTCAGAAATGGCACGACCCGTTTCACATTCCAAAGATAGTCCGCGGTGGGCTGCCCTTCGATTTCCCGGTCCATTGTGTTCTCGAACAGGATGGCGCCGATAATCCGCTCTCCGCTGAAGGCGGGACTAGTGATGATGCGGGTCCGCATCTGATGGACGATGGTGAACATCTCCTCATCGCTGGACCACGTATTCTCTTGAATTCCGTAAAGACGCAGAGCTTTCGGCGTGCTGCCGCCGCTTTGATCCAGCGCTGCAATGAAACCAGGACCGGTCTTAATTTTTTGCAATTGTTCTTCGTCAACGGCGATAGGTTTCATGATGTCTCCTTTAATTCTCGGTCGTAATTAGTTTAACCAGGTTATTAGTTGCACGGCACCCACGGCGAACTTGCCATAAGCCACCTTGTAAAGCTGAGCCGTCGTCACAATCATGCCGCGAAACTAAAACGGCAAAGCAAAAGCGAAAAGCAATTCTTCACCTTCGATTGCGCGATTCCGCTCGTCATCCCGAGCCCGAGTCGACGAATCCCGTTGCGTTACTTTAAAGGTCTGATGGCTGAATCCTTCGACTTGCGTTCGGCGTCGGCGGCTCAGCGCTTAGCTCAGATTTGAAGTGGCGCGGACGTCACGTCAGATCCTTTTCCAGAAAGTAAAGATAAAGTATCGCCATCGCATCCGTTTCGACATCCAACGTGTTATCGTACTCGGCCGAAAGCTCGTAGCGATGATCGCATTGAATTGGAATCCCCTTGATCGACTTGAATTCGTCGACGTGGGCAACACCAACTCGGTCCGGCCAGTCTTGCGAATTCAACCGAAAGATCGTCGTCCCCGTTGTCAGATCACGCAACTCCATTCCTCTGGCAAACGGGTGAACATGGATCGTGGCATAATGAATTGTCGTGTCGAAAGGTAGATTTAGCTGTGGCGTAATCTCTGTCGTGTAGATGTGATGACCAGGAGGGACGATCCAGTGGTTCATCAGGCCATCGCCGGGTTTTCCCACCGTCACTTCCCCTGACATGTTCACTTTCGATAATTCTGCGCATCCGGCTCCGACGTGCATTCCGGCTTTCGGCATACAGGCGGACCCCAACTTTGCCGACACGCCGTGGGGCTGCAAAACATATAGCGCACGGCGGAAAAGCGCTTTCGTAGGTGCGCCCGGCTGATCGGCCGCAATCGTATGCACCTTCGTCCGCATGCGAACGTTCACTACTTGATCCCTTTCGTTCAGATTTAAAGACATCGTCACGTAATCCAGAGCGGCATCGGAAGGAATCGGCACGCCAAAGCCCGGCGGAAGCTCGATCGAGGGCCGGCCCGGTACCAGTGTGAACAGGCGCCAGTCGAGGTGGGTCTTTCCACCCATCCGCTGATTGTACTCACCAGGCGTTCCGGCATGCTCTGCGAAGGTAAGATTGGAATGACAGAAAAACTCCTGGGAAATCGGCTTCTCTGCCGTGGCGTCGACAACCTCCGTTTCCAACCCGGTAACCCATTGCACACCAGATTTCGCGCCCGTCGCGAGATGAATTCCACTCTGAATCGACCATGGCCCTTCCATTGAGCGATAGATCTTATCCAGCCGATATGGATCTGACACGAGCGTTTGCAAACCGTCCGCCTTTGCTTTTGCCGCGGGATCAGGCCGGGTTAGTGAATAAACTGCAGGCACAACCAGAGCGCCCGCGATGGCGAGAAGGACGAAGCGCCGATTCATGTATTCACATTTCGAAGCACAGCATGTGCCGATTCTCTTCGGTCA
>QHPP01000147.1 GCA_003219125.1 Verrucomicrobiota bacterium | reverse complement strand
GATTTCTCTCGAGAAAAGTGGTGTTATAGCAAACGAGGTGAGCGCGTTCCTTATCCTTGATGCCGGCTTTGATTCGCTCAAGAAGGCGCGGCCGCTCGAGTAATTTCAGGCTGAGAGGACGTGGCGAATCATCGTAGGGCGAGAGCAAAGTAAGCCGGCGCGTGGCGTGACTTGGAATGACGCCTGAAAGCAAATCCAAATAATATTCGATCACGCTCGGGTGGATCGCCTGAGAGGTCACATAAATCATCCGCGCGCGTGGTTGAGCGAGCAGCAACAGCAAAAAAAGAAACCGTTCTTCGTAGCCCTGTGCCTCGAGACCTGCTATTGCTACGTCGACTGACATCGATGGAACAACAACGATTGTTTGCTCGTGCTGATTGAAGGATTCAATCAATTCCCAGAGCGGGATAAGTTTTTTCTGTAGTTGATCGAACTGCGCTGCTGCCTGCTCCGCGGACACGCCAGAGGGAAGTCCGATTAGTGCCGGATCGGGGTTCATGCTCAGAAGAAGTTAAAGGTTACAAAGTTAAAAACGTTGGAGAGCGAGAAGGCAGAGAACAGAGGTCAGATTGCCGAACCGTAGCCTTGTCCAAGGCTGGAGGACATAAGACAGAAAATGTCCAACGCTTAACGCCCAACATTCAACATCGAAGTCAGAAATCAGAATCTAGGATCTAGCATCTACTCTCGTTCCGATCGTAAGGAATGATATCGTCCCACTCGTTGGCGGAGGAGCGGGCGACGAAGGCGACTGCCGGTTCGGTGTCACTCAGGTTGAAGACTTCGTGCGGCACGCCGGGTTTGATGTAGATGAAATCGCCGGCTTCGTTCTCCAACACCTGCTTGAGTCCGGGTCCGAATTCGTGGCGCACTTTTCCTTCGACGATGTAAAGGATGAGCTCGAAGCCGACGTGAATATGGGCTGCGGCGACGCCGCCTGGCGGAATGGTAGCGATGTTGGCCGATAGCTTGGTCGTGCCTACATTTTTGGCAGACATGCCCTGCTTATAATGAATCCCATTCCAATCTCTGCGAGGGCCGCCGCCACGAATCGTTAGTATCCCATCGTGGTCCTCCACGGCGCTGAGTTGGAGGTTGTCTTTGTCGTCCTTCATGCTCGGCAACTTATCCGTATATGTGCTTAGCGGCAAAGGCGCGGTGTCAAAACAGCCTGGGGCAGCGCCCCAGGGGTGCGGTTGGATCCTAAGCGAGCGCTGAAGGCGCGACTCAATGCGCGGAAATGAATCGCGCTTTCAGCGCTAGCGGTTTGGCTTGCACGAATTCCTGGGGAGCTGCCCCAGGCTAGATTGAATGCGGCGCCTATGGCGCTAAGCGCATGGTATCTCACAGAGACGCCCTACAATTGCTGCGGTCGATTACCACGGGATAGCTTTTTATTTCAAATACTTATCGAACCAGGCAATCGTGCGATCCAGTCGATCGACCTGGTTCTCCGGTTTTAGATAGAGATGGCCTTCTCCCGGATGCACGACCAGCTGTGTCGGAACGCCAAGCGTCCTTAACGCATGCCAGAATTCGTAGGACTGTGGTGCGGGACACTCGGCATCGCGTTCGCCGACGATGACCAGAGTGGGAGTCTTGACCTTTTTGATGTACTCAATAGGCGAACTCTTCTGATAGACGGCGGGATCGTCGTAGACCGACGAACCGAAGAATGGAATCATCCATTGGTCGATCAGGTTCTGGCCATAGTAACTTTGCCAATTAGCGATGCCAGCACCCGCTACCGCGCCTTTGAAGCGGTTACTTTGCGTCACCGTCCACATCGTCATGTAGCCGCCATAACTCCAGCCGGTCACCCCCAATCGTGCAGGGTCGATCGGGTGCTTGGCGACGGCGGCATCGACTCCGGCGAGAATGTCGCGTAGATCGCCGCCTCCAAAGTCTTTTACGTTCGCGCGAGTAAACTCTTCTCGCTGACCATAGCTTCCACGGGGATTTGGCAACAGAACGTAGTAACCGCGTGACGAGAGCGCCGCGACAATGGCTCGTGCCATTCCAAATGAGGCAGGCCACTCCGGCATTGTTGCGCTGGAAGGTCCGCCGTGAATGAGAACGACCATTGGATACTTCTTGCCGGACTCGACGCGCGCAGGTGGGAGAAGCCATCCCTGAATGTTAAATCCTTCGTTGCTCCACTCGAGGCTTTCGGCTTTGCCCCAGGTCGGTGATTGACCGGAATTATTGCTGGTTAGTTGGCGCCATTCACCGACCGGTCCGCTCCAGATTTCAGGCGGCGTTTCGTAGCTGCTGCGGGCCGCGGCCGCGAATTTGCCATCCTTGGACAGGGCGAAGTTAGGGAAATTGCCGAAGGCATGAATATGCTCTGCGCCCTTCCAGGTCGTGCGCATTGAATTATCGCCGAGCGTTAATTCAGAAATCGTGCTTTCCCCGCCGACTATTTCCGTGACAAGGATGCGCTCCGGCCTCAGCCAAAAGAGAGAACTGACTGAGCTTTTGCGCTTTTCTGTGCGATTCAAAATGTCGTGGCCATCGGCTGAGATCGTAAACAAGTCGCCGCCATGAAATCCTTCATCGCTCATCAAGCCTTCAATAAACGCGATAGACTTACCGTCCGGCGACCAACGTGGGACGGCTACTTGGAGCGAAGGCTTGTAGATTGATGTGGCCTCCCCCTTTGCGATGTCGATCGTGTAGATCTGCGCGATCCACCAGTTGTTGTCACCTGGACCTGGAGCGGCAGTTGCGACAAATTTCTTGTCATCGGGAGACCAATCGTAGTCGTAGATGTGAAGATTCGCTGTGGACACCTGGCGTAGCTGTCCAGTAGGAAGGTCGAGAACGGCGATCCGTTGATTATGGACAGCAGTGTCGATGACACCGGTAGCAGCGGGTGCCGCCATTAAAGGGCCGCCGCCACCCGCCTCTTCTACATAGAGGAAGGCAATTTGTTTGCCATCGTGCGACCAACGAGGTCGGGCCGCGTATCCTTTCAGCTTGCTAAGCTTTCGAGGATTGGAGCCATCAGCATTTACCGTCCAGAGTTGCCTCTGATCTTTCTCGCCGGCGGTGGAAAAGAGCGCGACGGTTTTGGAGTCGGGCGACCAGGCCGGGTCGGCATCGATCCTCTGGCCAAGGGAGCCAAGGTTGACCGTTGCAGCGGATGGATTTGGCGATGTCGTCTGAATACAGGCCTGCTTCGATGTGGTTGCGGCGGTAGACTGGACCCACGCCACGTGTGAACCATCGAGAGAAAGAGCAATGTCCTCGTAGAGGACAGTCTTCCCCAACTGTTCGGTGAGCTGCGCGGTTTGGGCTATTGACAACGTCGGAATTATCAACGCGCAAAGAAGGCAGCCCAGCAAAAATTGTTTCATGTTGTGACCCTGACAAAGGCCCGACGCTCTGCAAGCGCGGAAGCCGGATCGGTGAAATAGTGATTGGTGATCGGTGATCGGAAACGAAGAAGTAAAAATAATGCACGAGAAAGTCCGAGTCGGAAATCCGAAATTAGAAAAAGGAAAAGGCTTCGAACGCATTCGCGAGCAGGGGGTTTAACCATTCGACGTTTCAGCGCGACGAAGCGAAGCGCAGTTCGCTATTGCCCGCATCGAAGCCGTTTTCATAATTGAACTAATGGCAATGCGCCCTGTTGGGACGGTAACTTTTCTCTTCACAGACATGGAAGGGTCGACGCGAGCCTGGGAAGCGCATCCCAAGGAAACGCGCGCGGCCCTTCAACGCCATGATGAGATCGTGGCGAAGGCGATCAAAGCGAATCGCGGAACAATTATTCTGGAACGCGGAGAAGGCGACAGCGTCTTCGCGGTTTTTGAGCGGCCAAGCGATGCGGTGGCGGCGGCCTGCGAATTTCAATTGGCGCTAGGCAAAGAAGAATGGCCGTTAGAAGTGCCGCTACGTGTGCGCGTGGCGATTCACACCGGGGAGGCTGACACGGATTACCGCGGCCCTCATGTTAATCGCGCTGCGCGCATTCGTGCGATCGGTCACGGCGAACAGATCTTGCTCTCTGGTGTTACCGCGGGAATCGTTCGTGGGACGCTGCCCGATGGCTCGTCACTCATCGATCTCGGGCAGCATCGGTTGCGAGACGTTTCCGACATGGAACATGTCTTTCAACTGGCGCACCCGAATCTTCGAGAAAACTTTCCACCGCTAAAATCGTTAAGCAATTTCCGACAAAATTTGCCGGTCCAATTGACGTCGTTTGTTGGACGCGGTCGCGAACGAAAAGAAGTAGCCGCGCTAATCGCGGATCATCGCGTAGTGACGCTGATTGGCTCAGGTGGAAGCGGCAAGACGCGATTGGCGGATCCAAGTGGGGGCCGACGAGCTCGAAAAATTCCCGGACGGGATACGTTTTGTCGATCTTGCGCCATTGAATGATGCGTCGCTGGTGGTCGATGCAATTGCCAGCGCCGTCGGCATCAAGGCAGAGCAGGGGATTAGCGTCATCGACGCGCTAGTGCGAACGCTCGAAGGAACCAAAACTCTCATCATCATCGACAATTGTGAACACGTGATAAAAGCGTGCGCCGACGCAGTGACTGGATTGCTTCGCGCTGGAGAGAGCGTGCGCATGCTCGCCAGCAGTCGCGAACCTCTGGGCTTGGCCGGGGAAATGATCTGGCGTGTGCCATCGTTGTCGCTGCCTGACGTTGCGACGAAAATCGCGGAGATTGGCCGGTGCGAATCGGTTCAACTCTTTGTCGATCGCGCGGGCGCTGCCCGCTCGGGATTCACTCTGACGTCCGCGAACGCGCAGACAATTACGGATATTTGCCGAACGCTCGAAGGACTGCCGCTTGCGATCGAACTAGCGGCGGCGCGAGCGAAGGCTCTCGCTGCACACCAGATTCGCGACCGCTTATCCGATCGGTTTCGACTGCTAACCGGCGGGCGCGGCCGGCACCAGACTTTGCGATCGACAATCGAATGGAGCTACGAGTTGCTTTCAGAAAAAGAACGCGCCCTTTTCCGACGATTGTGTGTTTTCGCGGGCGGTTTCGATTTGCCAGCGGTGCAGGCGATCTGGCCGAATGGCGACCCGCTGGATGATATCGAACCACTGGTCGACAAATCGCTCGTCACGGTGGAGCAACTTACCGACGAAAAGTTGCGTTATCGCATGCTCGAAACATTGCGGCAGTACGGCGGCGAACGGCTCGTCGAAGCAGGTGAAGAGGAGGATGCACGGGAGCGACATTTTGCTCATTACCTTAGCGTCGCCGAAGGTGCCTACGCCCGGCGGATCGAGCACGAAGCGGAAATGCTCGCGTCGCTCGAAGCCGATCATGACGATTTTCGCGCCGCCTTAAAATGGTCGCGTTCGCGGCCACGCGATCTGCTTCGTCTCGCTTCGGCACTCGGTTGGTTCTGGCATCTCCGCTCACATTATCGCGAAGGGCGAACCTGGTTGGAACAGGCATTAGCCCTTAATCCGGCCGAACACTCGCGTGAAAGAGCGCGTGCCTTGTGGGCGTTGAGCATGATCCTTAACTGGCAAGGCGATGTTGCGGCGGCCCGCCCGCTAGCGGAAGAAAGTTTGGCGTTGTGGCGCACGACTGATGATCCGCTGGAACTCGCGCTTGCCTTGGAAAACATCGGTTGGTCGCACTTCGCCGCGAACAACTATTCTGAAGCGTTGCGCTCGATGGAAGATTGTGTCGAGACTTATCGCAGGCTCGGTTCGGAGAAGTTAATCACGCGCGGTCGCGTCGCGGTCGGACAAATGCTGGCGGCTTTGGGCGATGTCGAACGGACCGAGCAGCTCGCGCGCGAAACGCTGGTGGAAGGGCGGGCACAGGGCGAACCCAAGTTTGTGCATTTCTCGCTTCACTATCTTGCTGACTGTGCGTTGTGGCGCGGCGACGCGGAAAATGCGGTGCAACTTTATGGCGAAAGTCTGCGCGCCGCGCTCGACTACGGAAACGAGATGGAAGCTGCAACCGAAATGCAAGGTATGGCAATGGGTTTGATCGGTTCGGGCCGCGCAGAAGAAGGGTTCCGCCTTTACGGCGCATCCTGCGCTCGTTTTGCGGAATTGCAGACGACCATGGTAGATGAGGTTGCATTTT
>QHPP01000146.1 GCA_003219125.1 Verrucomicrobiota bacterium | reverse complement strand
ACAGAACGATCCGAGACCGCGAGGTGGAGGAAATCTATCGAAAACTGGGCCCAGTTCGGATTGGAGTCTGCAACTCGACTCCATGAAGCCGGAATCGCTAGTAATGGCGCATCAGCTACGGCGCCGTGAATACGTTCCCGGGCCTTGTACACACCGCCCGTCACATCATGGAAGTCGCTTGTAGCCGAAGCCGGCGTGCTAACCCGCAAGGGAGGCAGCCTTCTACGCTATGAGCGGTAACTGGGATGAAGTCGTAACAAGGTAGCCGTAGGGGAACCTGCGGCTGGATCACCTCCTTTCTAAGGAGAAAGCGCTGAAGAATTTCAGAATTCGGATTTCGGATTTCGGAATTACTGAAGCACAGGTCGACGGCTAACTCCGCGGGTGAATCAATTGATCATCCACGGATATGCCGTGAAGACCTCGAATTTCGAAAGGAAATCGAGGCTCAGAGAAACGACGGTAACGCACAATTCAGTCTTTGCTATCGACTAAATGCCGGCCCCGCGAACTGCGGGACCGGCATTTTTCGTTTCGAGAAGAACCGTGGATCACGCGCATCGCGATTGAGTATAAACGGGCTTCAGCCTTTGTAAGATCAAATGCCCGCTCTTTCTGTTATGGATGACCCGCTTCAACTGGGCTTTCCCCTCTGGATCCGGTTGACCCACTTCTTCGCCTTCCTCTTCACAACGTTGCTCATCCGCAGCGGGATCGAAATCATCGGCGCGCACCCGAAGCTCTATTGGCGTGACGACGCATTGCCGGGAACCGAATGGATCCGCTTCACTAGGAAACGAATCCCTAAAGACTACGCTTGGACGGCAGAAGACGAAATCGAACCGGTGTCGCCATGGACCGCATTGCCCGGCCACAACAATTTAGGCCTGGGCCGCCACTGGCACTTTTGGGCGTTGAATGGCTGGCTGCTAGCTGGCGCGATTTACGTCTTCCTCCTCTTCACGACACCGCAGTGGCGACGACTGGTGCCGACGTCGTGGGAAATTTTTCCGACAGCGTGGCAGGCGATCGTGGCGTATGTCCATTTCCGACTGCCACCGGACGGAAATCCATTTAACGGAATTCAGCAGCTCACCTACTTTTTCGTTATCTTTATTCTATCCCCATTCCAAATCGTTACCGGAATCATGATGTCACCAGCGCTGGCTGCTCGTTTTCCCTGGTTTCCAGGAATTTTTGGCGGGCGACAAGCAGCGCGTAGTCTGCATTTCATTGGCTTGATTCTCTTCGTCGGTTTCATCGTCATTCACATCTGTCTGGTCGTTGCGCATGGCTTCGCACGTGAGATGGCGAAGATTGTGCTGGGGGCCGAATCACACTCTCGTGTCCTCGCAGTCACGATCGGATTGATCGGCATCTCTGTCGTGATCGCGTTCCATCTTTGGGGAACGTGGTATTCACTCGCTTTTCCGTTCCGAACAAAAAGATTATTGGAACTCGGCGTTGATCCCTTCCGACGGTTCCTGTTTCATCATTGGGATTCGCGGCAAAAGTATGAACACGTTTCCCCATATGCGCGGGTCAACGGGCGTCCGCCACGCAACGAAATTTACCAAAGGCTCGCCGCGGCCAATTTCAAAGATTGGCGACTGGAACTAAGCGGCATGGCAGCGAAGAAGCTAAGTCTTTCCCTCGATGATTTGCGCCAGATGCCGTGCCAAACGCAGACGACCTTGCATATATGCATACAAGGCTGGAGTTACTTCGCGCAGTGGACCGGCGTGCCTGTATCCGCCATTATGGATAAGTGTGAACTAATGCCCGACGCGCACTTTCTCGTTTTCCACACCTTGGATGAGAAATGGGAGAGGCCCGGCCATGGCTATTACTACGAAGTGATCGACTTGGAAATCGCCCGATTGCCTCAGACGATTCTCGCTTATGAAATGAACGGCCAGCCGTTGCCGGTCCCTTACGGAGCACCGCTGCGCTTGCGCGTAGAAAATCAGCTTGGCTACAAGATGGCCAAATGGATCAACCGCATTGAGTTTGTTGATACATTTGAGCATATCGGCAAGGGACAAGGCGGTTGGCGAGACGATGTGCTTCATTATTATCCTTCTGATGCCGGCATTTGAAGCCCAGCCCCATACCGGCCTTCGGAATTTTGCTTTCTGTAATCTTCCGTCTACCTTCCATCTTCAATTTTTCGGGGGCATAGCTCAGTTGGTAGAGCGCCAGCTTTGCAAGCTGGAAGTCAGGGGTTCGAATCCCCTTGCCTCCAGTCTTCGCTCTCAGCGTTAGCGAGTGCGAAGATGGTCGCGCCGTAGCTTTTAGCGAAGGCGGACACATTGAACTATAATCAGTGATCCGGAAGTCGCGCGTGTCCCTTGACCGATCACCGATCACCGATCACTGTTCACTTCCGCGAGGCGGGGCCTGTAGCTCAGTTGGTTAGAGCATGCGCTTGATAAGCGCAGGGTCACTGGTTCGAGCCCAGTCAGGCCCACCACTTCCATTTTCGACTTTCGAATGCGGATCGCCGATTGATTTCCTGACTTCCGAACGGCCTTCAGTAATCGCCCTGTTAGTCCTTCCTGTATGATTTCTTCTCTTGGCTCCTGGTTTCAGAGTTCAAACTGGTCTGACGTTCCTCCGCGCCGTGAGCATCAAATACATCACCAATCCGATTGTCGCTCCACAAATGTCGATCAAGACATCGTGTGGAGAGGCTGTGCGCGAAGTGACGAAGGATTGATGGAATTCGTCGCCGATCGCAAAAATTCCGCATACAAGCCAGACCGCGATCAACAAGAGCGACATTTTCACAGGCAAATGCGTGCCGCGACGCAGGGCGCGCCAAAGAAGAATAGCAAGGATCGCGTACTCTGCGAGGTGCGCGGCCTTGCGCACGAATAGCTGGACTTTCGCAATCGCGTCCGCGCTGATGTCCGGCTTCAGCCAGCGTAGAAATGGACTAAGAAATCGTGAAGTGTGTTCCGCCGACATCAGATCGCTCGAACCAATGAATATGACGGCAATCCAGACTAGAACCGGCAGCCAGTACTTCAGGAAGCGGGAGAAATTCATTGCTGAAATGAAGCGCTCACTTTAATTGGACTGAATCCAATCACAAAGGTGGATCGAGCGCTCCGCGCTCGATGCTTAAAAATGCCGGCGCAGCCGCAAGATGATTAACATCGCCCGAGGGAGGGCCGATCCACCAACAAACGCGTGCAGGCGACACGTCTGCCGCTACAATCTCTGCGGAGAACAATGCGCTCTTCCGAGATTACTCAACCTCTCGCCTTCGAGCCGATCTTTATGGAACGAATATGGGGCGGTCGTCGGCTCAAATCGAAATTTCGAAAAAAATTGCCGCCAGACGCACAGATCGGCGAATCGTGGGAGATCGTCGATCGCCCCGGAGCGCAAAGCATTGTGTGGAATGGGCCACTGCGGGGCGAAACGCTACACGAACTTTGGACGCAACATCGACAAGAGATTTTCGGCGATGTTCCCGCTACCGCCCGCTTTCCTCTTGTTGCAAAATTGATCGATGCGCGTGCGAAGCTTTCACTGCAGGTGCATCCGCCATCGCGAGTGGCAAAAGCTTTGGGCGGCGAAATGAAAGACGAGATTTGGTACGTCCTTGATGCGGTGCCGGATGCGCAAATCTACGCTGGTCTGCGCAGCGGCGTTACCCGGGAACAATTCGGAGCTGCGCTGGAAAACAGCACTGTCGCGGAGTTGGTGCATCGCATCTCGGTGAAGAGAGGAGATGCGATTTTCATGCCGAGCGGACGTTTACATACGATGGGAGATGGAATTTTAGTCGCCGAGATTCAACAAAATAGCGACACGACTTATCGCGTATTTGATTGGAATCGGGTCGGCACCGATGGGGAGCCCCGGCGCTTGCATGTCAGGGAGGCCATGCAGTCCATCGATTTTACCGATATCGAGCCCGACTTGATCCAGCCCAGAAGAGAAACGCTGGTTAGTGATTCCGCGTTCGTCGTGGAAAAGTGGGATCTCATTTCCGAACGTGAAGCCGCGCCGCTGGGCAAATTCGCGATCCTTCTTTGTCTAAACGGCGAGATCGACTGCGCCGGATTGAAATTTAAGCAGGGTGATTTTTTTCTTGTCCCTGGGACCCTACAAGATCGAAATCTTCATCCACGCGGTGCAGACACATCGTTGCTTCGGACGATGTTGCCAGAATTATAGGGCAGTTCGGCCGCCCGCCATGACACAGCTGATACACGCCACCTCGTATGGCTGCGCATTCTTTTGCGCGGTTATAAATCGCCGCCGAAAAATCACACGCACAGCCAGATCCGATGGCGCACCTGATCGTTTAGGATCGGCCTCAGGTGGGATTTTTCTGGCTGCATCTCCAAGCGACTAGCCGACGAAAAAATGGCTCCTCCTCCGCAGACAACTGCGCAGAAGAAAACAACGATCGTTTTGGTTGTACGAGTCACCCAACTTTATCAGATGCGTTGGAATTCCATAAGTCAATACCGAAAGGAATCCCCCTCAAACGGCTCCTTTTCGAGCCAACATTCATCTCACAGTCTCAGCCAAACGTCGTAGATATTGAAAACTGTAAATACCGGTGCCGTGCCCGTCGCGCCATCGTGGTTGCACAGCATAGCCGCCCACGATGCTGAAACCGACAAGAGCAAAGCTCTCCTTAGAATAAGTCGGATGCGGACGAGAGATGTTGCCGAGCACGTCCGGCTCGCCACCGCACGCCGCGCACGGACACGCGCGACGGAGAAATTGCAAATCGAAATAAGATTCCGTCCCGTCGTTCCAATGAATCGCAAGTTCATTTCCGATTTGTTGAACATTGGTTGGTTCTAGACGCATGGATCATCGATCCTGGCACGATGTCGATCTCGATAGCAATCTTCGATCCATTTGGAGGGAATAGCTCCGCCGTGCCCCTAAATTTGGGACGACACGGAGATCGGCCCCAAAATCATTCGCGCTTCGGGCGGCGGCGCTCGCCAAAAATCGCCGTGCCGACACGCAACAGCGTCGCGCCTTCCTCGATCGCAACAGCGAAATCGTTCGTCATCCCCATGGAAAGGAGCGGAAGTTTCAGATCGAATTCCTTTTCGAGCGCGTCACGCAATTCGCGCAACTGCACAAAAAATGTTCGCGAGGCTTCCGCTTCCCCGGCGAGCGGCGGAATTATCATCAAACCCTCGATCGACAATCGCGGCAATGCGAGCAGCGATTCCATTTCCGCGTGTACGGTTTCCGGCTTGAAACCAAATTTACTCCCCTCACCCGCCATGTTCACTTCAATCAGGACCCGTGGATGCATTCCGTCCTCGTCCGCGATCCGGTTTATCTCCTCCGCCAACGCAAACGAATCGACGCTATGGATTAATTCGAACAACGGCAGCGCTTGCCGGATTTTGTTCTTCTGTAAATGACCGACGAAATGCCAGCGCAAGCTCGACGGGAGCAGCGGAATTTTCGCACGTGCTTCCTGCACACGGCTTTCGCCGAACAAAACCTGCCCGGCTTCGTAAATCGCATGTACCTTCTCGGCGTCGTGGGTCTTCGAAATCGCGACGAGCTCGATTTCATCAGGCGAGCGTCCCGCTTTCATCGCCGAATCGGAGATTTGCATGAGGACGCGTTTGAGATTTGCGGCGAGCTCGTCCATGGGCTAGAGGAAATTGAAACTAGCAGAGCTTTCGACCGGAATGCAAAAACCGCGAAGGTTTTGAAATTGTGACTTAAACCGCGCTTGCTAAACGATTGGCATGCAGCACCGCCTTGGTATCATCGTTTGTTTATTTTCGATCTCAACTGTGCTACTCACCGCAGCGCCGGTCTCTTCCAACCGTTCTGACGAAACGATTCCAAGACTCAAGTACGAAGCTGTCCCCGACTTCTTTCAACTTCCTGCCGGTGAAAATTTCGTCGAAGTCGCCGCGGTAGCGATCAATTCCAAGGGGCATGTTTACGTGTTTCATCGCGGCAAACATCCGCTGATGGAATGCCCACACGGTCCGAGTGGATGCTGAAGACAACATCTGGACCACTGACGTCGGCGCACACGTGGTCCTTAAGCTCAACCCTGAAGGTCGGGTGCTCCTGGCGTTAGGCCGAATGCGGATACCCGGCGATGATGTCCTCCACTTCAATCAGCCCACCGATGTTGCCTTCGACCGCGAAGGAAATATCTACGTGCCGGACGGTGGGGCAATTCGCGAGTGCTGAAGTTCAACAAATATGGCAATCTACTCCTCGCCTGGGGAATGAAAGGCGATGGCCCTGAACAGTTCGATCTTCCGCACTCAATTGCGATCGATGACGACCTGGTTTACGTGGCCGACCGCGAGAACGCGCGTATCCAGATTTTCGACTTGAACGGCCGCTATCTCCGTGAATGGAAATTAGGCCACCCGTACGGCCTCTTCATTACGCCCGATCATTTTATCTACATGTCCGACGCAATCGCGGGCCGGATTCTGAAAATCAACCGCGAAGGCAAGGTCGTCGGCGTATTGGACGGACCGCCGCCAGACAAAGGCCGGCATTTCGATCCACACTTAATTGCAGTGGACAAAGACAATTCCATTTTTACGGCGGAAGTGATGCCATGGCACGCGCAAAAGTTTAAGCCGAAATGAACTGGCTGGATGGCAATTCTGGAATCTTCACGCGGACCTCGCACCCGACTTCCATTCACGAATTTTCCACCGCCGCAATTGGGCGCAAGATTTCGGGCGGGGCAAATCGCTTAGCACAATATTGGCTGGTAAATGAGCTGGTTCCTGCGTAAAAGGAGTCGATCATGAAACGTTTTTCACTCCTTACCGCAGTTATCGTCGCCCTTGTTTACTCTAATCTTTCCGCGCAAACAAAGATCGATTTACAGCCCAGCGATACCATCCTTAGCATTCTGCAGCGAAACACCGGACAGACTGTCGAGCTGCGTTTGAAATCCGGTGAGAAGATCGGCGGAAAAGTGGAAAAGATTGCGGACAAACTCGTTTATCTTTCGCAACTCACTGGAGCCGATTACTACGACGCCGTCGTCGATATAGCGGACGTCTCCGCTGTCGTTGTTCGAAGAAACAAATAGCGACTTCAATCCTCTTAAAAACAGGCTGCCCGGGCATCGGTAGTTTCGTTCTGCGCCGTCAACCTCTCTTGCTGTTGCGACCACGCATTGGCGTTCAAGTCGAGGGGAGGAACGAGGCGCCGATGAAAAAAACGGCGCAATGTAGCCCGGAATTGCCCTCGGCGAGCCAGGCTGGATGAGGTTACAGGTTTTGGATTGTAATCTGAACGTGCGATCCAGAATACTGACACCATGAAGTTCACCAAAAATATTGGCATGCTCCTGCTCGCGGTTTATCTAATCGTCGATGGCCTTTTAGGGTTCGGCTTACATCTCGGAGCATTCATTTTCCTGTTGTACATTGTGGCACTGGCCGCCGGTGTCTTTATCCTCATCGGCAAATAGCGCCCCTGGTCGGTTTCTGACAACGGGTTTTGGTCGGCTAAGCGAGCAATTCCGTCATCTGCGCGGCCAGTTTCGGGCCAATCCCGGCTTCTTCATGTTTGAAATAAATGAAAACATCGTCCCAGCCGCGTTGTGCGCGAACGAACTCAACCCAATGTTCGATGTCGATCTTAGAGTAATCTTCGCGGCGCAACCGCAGATAGCCCCAGTTTGCTGTCGAAACTTTTGGCGCCGTCAACTTTTCGCTGTCGGCAATGCAAAGCGCTGCTTTGCTCGTTTTCAGTAAATCAAAAACTTCCTCGTCGAACCATGATTCGTGCCGAAACTCGAACGCGGCGCGCATTCCGCCGGGCAGACCATTAACAAAATCGCCAAGGACAAAAGTATCCTTTCTGAAATTGGGGGGAAGCTGAAATAGTACTGGCCCCAATTTTTCGCCGAGCCCTGAAACAACATCGTAAAAATATCTCAGCGTATCGGCGCAATCACGCAGCTTCGACCAATGTGTGATCTTTTGTGGGGCTTTGAGCGCAAACCGGAAATTGTCCGGGGTGAGTTGCTTCCAGTTATCGATCGTTTTCGCGGCGGGGATGCGATGAAACGTGTAATTGATTTCCGTGGTTGAAAATCGTTCTGCATAAAACGGCAGCATCTTGTTCGCGGGGAGGTCCTCCGGATAAAAAGTTCCTTTCCATTCGGTGTATTGAAAACCGGAAGTGCCAATCCACGGCTTCACCCAATAGCTCCCTTCGCGGCAAATAACCTTAGCTTTGCGTCCACCAAAACCTCGCTGATCTTTCGCGAAATGCCTTGACGCCCTTTACGACGTTGTTGCTGCTTCGCGCAGCTTCCTTCTGCGAAACTCCATCGCCAAAAGTGCTGCTATTGTAAGAACATCGCTGGTGACGTGAGTCGCACGGACGCTTCCATAA
>QHPP01000145.1 GCA_003219125.1 Verrucomicrobiota bacterium | reverse complement strand
TTGGAGCAAACCTGGAATTCGTCCGGCAAATTTCCCTCGAAGGCCCAGGCGTAAACCGTTTTCCCGCCTTTTTGCTTGACCCATCCTAGATCGATCCAATCGCCTTTTGCAGGAATTCCTACTTCTTCTTCGAACTCCGTTCGTGCCCGGCCCAGCAAATCTTCGCCTTCTTCTATTTCACCTTTGGGTACCGTCCAAACGTCATCATCCTTGTTCCGAAAAAAAGGCCCGCCCGGATGAACGAGCAGCACCTCCAGCGCGTCGCTTACTCGTCGGAACATTAACAGACCGGCGCTTGTTCTGGATCGAGGCATTTTCTAATTTAACCGTGGAGCACGCAGATGACACGGGTTGATTCCAAAATGGATTTCATTTGTAGAGCAGGCGCGTCGCCTGCCGTTTATTTGGATCGGCAACCGGCGCGGTTGCCCTAAAACGATCTGCGTTTATTTCTCAGCGGGCAAATAGGTAGACGGCGACAAGAGTAAGCAGGAAATAGGGAACAAGAATCGCCGCTCCGGCATAGTCCTTTGCCATTCGCTGACCGAAAAAGAGGCCCAGGATGGAAAGCGCGGAGATGATTGCTCCACAGAAGGAAACGGTTGGGTCGTGCGTGACAACAATTAGAACGCACCCAATTGCACTGAGGATACCACCTGACACTTCCAGAATTGTGATCAGTGTCACCAGCAGCGGCACCATTCCGGAAAGCGGGCTTTTGGCAAAATGACCCTGCAAAAATTCAAGGTTACCGCGACGATCCACGACTTTATCAATCCCCGATTGCAAAAAGAGAATCGCAAGAAAAGCTGAGACCAGGATCTGAAGCAACCAGGTCGAGTCTTCCGCCAGGTGGAGACATAACATGAGGCAATACTTGGATAACATACAGCGAGGAGTCAATCCTCGCCTGGCGACGGCGACCGTCGCCAAAGTGGGTAGATCAGCGCCCCGGCGGCGAGAATACCAACGCCGATGCCCGCGTTGCGTGGAAACTGAGCGACGGTGCTTATTGAAATGGCCCAGCAGGCCAGCACGAACACGCCAGTTGTTACCGGATGCCACGGAACCCGAAGCCGTTCCTCGTCCGACGTTTCTTTCTCAAGACGTCCTCGAAAGATTAATAAGGACGCACCCGTCAGGCCAAAAAAAAGCACGTCGATCGACACCACGTAATTGAGAATCTGGTCATATTTTCCAGTCAGTGCGATCGCCGCCGCGCAAACGCCTTGAAGGACGATTGCTACCGTTGGCACACGTGTTCTCGGATCAAGGTGGCCGACGACCTTGAAGAAGACGCCATCTCGCGCCATCGCGTAATAGACGCGCGGGGCGGTCAGAATGCTCTGGCTAAGGAATCCGAGAGTTGAGATCGCGATCCCAGCCGCGATCACCTCAGCGCCACGTTCGCCGAAAGCATAACGCATCACTTCAGAAGCGGGAACATTTGTACGCGCGAGATTCGCTACCCCCAATACGCGCACGCACGAATAGCTAACGAGAACATAGCAAAAAATCACCCCAATCACCCCGATCAGTAATCCGCGTGGCAGGTCTCGTCGCGGATCCCGCATTTCGCCACTGACAAAACTTGCTGTCTGCCAGCCGCCATAGGCGAAAAGAACGGGCGTCATGGCTCGCGCCAGTCCTGCGAAACCGCCGGAATCGATTGGCAACTCAACTCCTGCGGGATTACTTTTGATCGGCCCGAAACATCCGACTCCGATCAGCAGTGCGATCGCCATCAGTTTAATTAACATCAACGCGCTTTGCACATTGCTTCCAGCACGGACGCCCAGACAGTTAATCGCCGTCAGAATCGCGAGCGCCAAAGTCGCGACAACTTGTTCGGAAATCGAAAGACCGAATAGTTCGCAGAAGTAGCGACCAAAGATGATGGCTGCACCTGCCATTCCGCCCGTCTGGACGACGAGAAGAAGAGTCCAACCGTATAAGAAAGCAACGATCGGGTGATAGGCATCGCGCAAGTAAGCGTATTGGCCACCTACGCGAGGTCGCAGCGCGGCGAGCTCGGCATAAACAAATGCGCCAATCAACGCTATCATTCCGCCGATCAACCAGGCGCCGAGGACGAGGAGTGGTGTATGAACATTCCGGGCGACGACCGCTGGGTTCACAAAAATTCCAGCGCCGATAATTCCCCCCATTACGATCATGGTGGCGTCGAACGGACCAAGCCGGCGCGCCAGTGGCACTTTGTCGGCGTCGGATTTGTCCATATCGGTGGATTCTGGTCGGTCTGGTTATTCGCTAACGTACGAACTAAATCCCGCGCGGCAGCCGTGATCCTACTTAACTCTGGTCAAGACAAGTTTTGAACCGTTAGGTTCTGTTAAAGTCATTTTGTCGCCGACGAGTTCCACCTTATAAACAGAAGTAGCGATCGACGTCTCAATCTTAATCCGGTTGTTGTCTCCGAAGCTGTAGCGGCCGCGATTCGTGCCCATCAGGACCGACCCATCGCTGGAGAATTCCCAAGCCATTGCATTTGGGTCCGTGGAAGTACGCCAGGTGCCCACAATGTTGCGAGCATTGCCTCCACAAGCGGTGATCAAGCAAAAAGATAATCCCAGAACGACAAGTTTTCGTGCACTAAAACTGATTCGAAAAAATAATCCCACGCCGTCGATTCTGGGCGGTAGGAGTATGAATCGCAAGTCGCTTAAGCTCTCGTGTTTCATACAAAAAAAAGTCGACGCGCTATAGAGGGCGAGCGCGTTGCAAGTCAGAACGGTGCTTCCCTAGAGGATGACTCACGGCGCTCACCTCAATCCTCTCCATGACCCACTCCTGTGCATTCACTGCCGCTTGCGCCTGCTCTCTCCCAGTGGAAGAGACGGGAAGAGGAGGAGACAGGTTGCGGGTCTTGGGAATCAGGGCGGAAGATCGTACGCGAAGCGCCAGGTGAGGGATAAAGCGGAAGATGCGTGGCACCCCGCTTGAGTGTGCCCATTGCTTCGTCCACCTTCCCGCCATGCTATCGCCGACTTCGGTCAAAGATGCACTGAATCGAACTGCGCCACTCGCACCGATAATGGTGCAAGGCTGGGTGCGAACGCGTCGTGACTCCAAGGATTTTTCTTTTATCGAACTCAACGATGGCTCCAGCTTGCGGAATCTGCAGATCATTGCCAGCAACAGTCTGTCGAACTATGCCGCAGTGCAGCGACTGATAACGGGCGCTTCCGTATCGGTGCGAGGAGAGTTGGTCGCCTCGCAAGGCAAGGGACAAAACTGGGAAGTAGTCGCGGATGAAGTAACCATTGTTGGCGCGTCGGATGATAGCTATCCCTTGCAGAAGAAAGGACATACTCCGGAGTTCCTGCGCGAAATCGCACATCTGCGTCCGCGTTCAAATCTTTTTAGTTGCGTCTTTCGCGTTCGCAGCCGGCTGGCCTTTGCCATTCATCAATTTTTCCAGGAACGTGGGTTCTACTACATTCATACGCCGATCATCACCGGCAGCGACTGCGAAGGAGCGGGCGAATTGTTTCGCGTCACCGCAATTGATTGCAAGAACCCACCGCGACAGGCTAGCGGTGATATTGATTACGCAAAAGATTTCTTCGGCCGTTCTACTTATCTGACAGTGAGCGGACAACTCGAAGCCGAAGCGTTCGCCTCTGCATTATCGAAAGTTTATACTTTTGGCCCGACCTTCCGTGCCGAAAACTCAAATACCTCACGCCACGCTAACGAGTTTTGGATGATCGAACCGGAGATGGCCTTTACCGATTTGAACGGCAACATGGATTTGGCGGAGGAAATTGTGAAGTACCTCATCCGGGATGTTCGCGAGAAATGTCCGGAGGAGCTGGGACTCTTCGCGAAATTTGTCGACAAGGAACTGCTCGATCGACTGGATTTCGTATTGGAACGGTCTTTCCAGAGAACCACCTACACTGAGGCAATCGAGCTATTAAAGAAGAGTGGCGAAAAGTTCGAATTCCCAGTCGAATGCGGGTTGAACCTGCAGTCGGAGCACGAACGCTGGCTGACGGAGAAGCACTTCAAATGTCCGGTCACAGTCTTCAATTACCCGAAGGAGATAAAGCCGTTCTACATGCGCTTAAACGACGACGACAAAACCGTCACGGCAATGGACCTCTTGGTTCCGGGGATTGGCGAGATCGTTGGGGGGAGTCAGCGTGAAGAACGCCTCGAGGTTTTGGAAGCAAACATGCGTCGGCACAAAATGGATCCGGCCGATTACAAATGGTACCTTGATCTCCGCCGTTATGGCACCGTGCCTCATTCCGGCTTCGGTCTCGGCTTCGAACGAATGCTTATGTTCGTGACTGGCGTCGCAAACATTCGCGACGTCATTCCCTTTGCGCGGACGCCAGGCAGTGCCGAATTCTGATGTCGACCGCTGATGACGCAGATAACACTAATTTGATCGTAGGGCTATTCTGGTTGCTGCTGCTTTCAGACGGTGGAAATCCGCTCGCAACCTGTAGCGAGGCGCGTTAACTACACGCCAATGGGAAAAAAAATCGGACTGCTTTTTGCAGGACAAGGCGCGCAAACGGTCGGAATGGGAAAGGATCTGGCGGACGAATTTCCTGTCGCGGCGGAAATGTTTGCTTCGGCCGACGCGATTCTTGGCCGCAAGTTAACCGACGTTACCTGGAACGGGCCAATCGAGGAACTGACCAAGACCTCGAATTGTCAGCCGGCGCTTTTTGTTCACGGACTCGCTTGCCTTGCGCTGTTGCGCGAACTGGCAGGAAATTTCACGATTGAAGCGGCAGCTGGTTTGTCCCTTGGAGAAATGAGCGCGCACGCCGCGGCTGGAACATTTGATTTCGAGAATGGATTGAAACTGGTGCAGCGACGCGGCGAATTGATGGATGAAGCTTGCGCGGCGACCGACGGCGCGATGGCGGCCATGATCGGCGCCGACGAAAATTCAGCGCGTGCTTTGGCTGCAGATGCGGATGTCGATGTCGCGAACATTAATTCGCCTGGGCAAATTGTACTCTCGGGTGAGCGCGCCAAGATCGAGGTGGCAGTTGCTTTGGCCAAAGAACACGGCATCCGCCGGGCGACGATGTTGAACGTGGCGGGCGCATACCATTCGCGTTTGATGGAAAGCGCTTATGAAAAACTGAGCGAAGCGTTGCTTGAAATTGAGATGCAGCCACCCTCATTCGCTGTCTTTAGCAATGTGACCGGGGAAGCAGTGAGCTCATTGCCGGAAATTCGTCGAACTCTGCAAGATCAGGTCACCGGCACGGTGCGTTGGGTCGATTGCATGGAAGGCATGATTGGGCGCGGTTGCGATTTTTTTATTGAACTGGGACCCGGTGGCGTGCTCGCGGGATTGTTGAAGCGCACAAACACGGATGTAGAAGCGGTTTCGGTTAGTGATGTCGAGTCGGCACAGAATTGCGCAGAACAACTGCGCAGTCTTCAATCTTGATTGGGGAGCGCAGGCCTGCATTCGTCGGCAGCTTGCCGACGAAATCGATTCTGGGTAGCGCACGCGTCTCGCGTGCTGGTTTCGGCGTCTCGCCGAAACAATCTTTTCCTGCAAAAGTCCGCGATCGCACGGACGCAATCGCCAACACGCGAGACGCGTGCGCTACCCGGAAAATTTATGCGCGACACGAAGCAGTTGCGTGACCGCGCCGCGTCGATAGCCTCGCGATATGTCGTTGCAAAAACGAATTGATGAAGATTTGAAGGACGCGATGCGGGCAAAAGATGCCGCGCGCCTGAGTGTTCTTCGGTTGCTCAAAGCCGCCCTCAAAAACGCGACGATCGAGAAAGTCGGCGCCGATGGCGAACTCAACGATGCCGATGCGATCGCGGTAATTCGCAAACAAGTAAAACAGCGACATGATTCGATCGAAAGTTTTGAAAAGGGCGGTCGCGCCGACCTGGCGGAAAAAGAAAAGGCGGAGATGGCGATGCTGAATCAGTACCTCCCGCAGGCGATGAGTGCGGCGGAGTTGCAAAAGATCGTTGCCGACACCATCCGCGAAGTCGGAGCAACATCACGCGCGCAAATGGGCGTAGTGATGAAAGCGTTGCAGCCGAAAATCGCGGGGCGAGCCGATGGAAAGACGCTGAGCGGGGAAGTGCAAAAGCAATTGCAATAAGAAAAACGCCCAACGCCTAACGCCCAATGTCTAATGCAAGCCTCTGAACTAAAGATTCGGCGTTGGACGTTGAGCGTTGGATGTTTTTGCTCTTTTCCATGCTAAGCACCATCATCGTCGCGGCCGGCAGCAGCACGCGCGTTGGTTTCGACAAGCTACAGGCGAAAATCGCTGGACGCCCAGTAATTCAGCATGCGGTGGCGGCATTCGAAAACGCGGAATGCGTAACCGAAATCATCGTCGTTTGTCGTAATACCGATTCAATGCGCAATGCGATCGGCTCAGCGCATTTCACAAAAGTGCGAGCGGTGGTTCGTGGGGGTAGGCGAAGACAGGATTCGGTGCAGGCTGGCTTGAAGGAGTTAACGGAAAATTGCCAGTTCGTGGCGGTGCACGATGCCGCGCGCCCTTTGATAACGGCCCGCGAAATCGAGCGGGTCTTCTTGGCAGCGCGGGAACATGGCGCCGCAGTTTTGGCGGCGCCGATAACGGATACGCTCAAATTTACTGACGCAAATCAGGTCGTGAGCGGCTCAATCGATCGGCAAAATGTTTTCGCAATGCAGACGCCGCAGATTTTCCGGCGAGAGTCACTGCTTGACGCGTATGAGCGTGTCAGTAGGAATTCGCTGACCATCACCGATGAAGTTTCCGCGATTGAACATGCGGACGGAAGTATAGTGATCGTGCCAGCGCAGGATCACAATTTGAAGATCACTTTTGCGAGCGATTTGCCGATTGCGGAGTTTATTTTGAAACAGCGCATTTCGTCATCCCGAGCATAAGTCGAGGGATCCCGACGCGGGACCTTTACGGTAACTTGAACAGGATTCCTCGGCTTTCGCTCAGAATGATGGAGGTTATACCACGGCCGCTTTGCTTCCTTGTCATGTCGAGACATCCTCATTCTAAGCAAAGAAGAAGTAGTTAGAGATTCCTCGACTTCGCTCGGAATGACACAGAATCAACGTGAGCGAGTCGTCATTCTGAGGACGGTTACCTGCCTCACTATAGTTGTATGCAAACGTGGGAGGAATTCCGAAGCGAGACCTTTAAGGTTTCGCAGAGGGATCCTTCGACTTCGCTCGGGATGACGGACGTTAAGTCGGCGGGTGGAGGCTAGGTCATGGATTATTTTGCCAGCGCGCGCAGAGCGAGCTCCGCGATCGGCCCTACATCTTCGCGCAGGAACCTTCTTCCTTTGCGGAGATCGGTCGCGGACTTCAGGTCGGCGGCGCGAAAAAGCTTTCCATTTTTCCAAATTGTCGCGGCGTCATTATAAGGGCCGACACGGCGTGGATCGGTCCAATTGTGAATCGAAACGAGATTCGTGGTGACAGCCGCGGCCACATGCATCGGGCCGCTATCGACGCTGATAACGAATGCGGCCGTACGTAAGAGCCAGATCAACTGCAGCAGCGTAGTTTGGTTCGTCAAATCCACGCAATTCTCCGGTGCCGAAAATCTTCGGCCGGATTTGCCGACGACAACGACGCGGGCGGGCGCCAGGGCACGGCAAAATTCCAGAATCACACTGGCTCCGATCGATTTATTGCGCCCGCGGGCGTAGGGATGGAGGACAACGAATCCGGGAAAAGCATCGAAGCGAGGTGGCTGATCCCCTGTAGGGATCGGAAAACGCAGATCATCACGCAAAGGTGCACCAAATGTCTCCGCCAACTTAAAATAGCGATCGACGGCGTGCTTCCGCCGGTCCACTCGCGCTACCTGCGTATAAAAAAAACGCGAGCCTTCGCGCGCGTCGCTCATTCCCAAAATTGTTTTGGCACCGCTAATCCGGGCGATGAGCCCGCTGCGAAACAGCCCCTGAAAATCCAGCGCAACATCCGGTCGCAACCGCCGCGTTTCCCGAATCCAAGGTATTAAACGGGCGGGCGCACCGAATCCTCGAAATTCGCCGCGTGGGAAGATGTGAACGTGATCGATGTCGCGATTTCCGCGCAACAACGGCGCCCATTCCGGATTGATGACCCAGGTAATTTCGGCGTCGGAATTAGCATCACGAATCGCCGCCACCGAGGGCAAAGTGTGAACGACATCCCCGAGCGAACTCGGTTTGATGATCAGGATTTTCGACGGCACGACTTAGCGACCGAGCGCAAGACGGTCGCCGAGCAAACGCGGCAGCCCGGCGGCGATAATTTTTTTGCGGGCCTTTTCCATCGCATAGCGAACGCGGCGCTGCTCGATCAAATTTTCATCGTCATGGTAAATGCAATAGGCGGCGCGCCAATCACCATCGCGCGGTTGGCCGACACTACCGGCGTTAACGAAATATTTTTTGCCAAATTCAACGTGAATCTGTTCCTGCTGGGTGCGGCGGGCGCGCTCGTCCCGAATAAAAGCGCATTGAATGTGGGTATGACCAAAAAAGCAAACGGCGGTGTGTTGATAAGTGAAACTGGCGGCGGCATCGAGGTCGCGAAAGACATAGCCCCATTGCCCTGGAGTATCGAGAGTGGCGTGAACAATGGTGAAATCGCGCACTTGCCGCTGAAGACGCAAACCGCGCAACCATTCGCGGTCCTCCTCGCTCAGTTGCGCTCGCGTCCAGGTCATGGCGCGCTCCGCCATTTCATTGAAATCGCCGGTTGCTTCCGGTTGTGACGCCTGCTCGTCGTGATTTCCTTTCACCGTTGGGCAATCCAAATCGCGCACTATCTTGACGCACTCACGCGGGTTGGCGTTGTAACCGACGATGTCACCCAGACAAATGAAATGAGTGCAGTGGCGTTCGCGCGCGTCCGATAGCACCGCTTCGAGCGCCTCCAAATTTGCGTGAACGTCGCTAAAAATGGCAAATCGCATCAAGGAATTCTTTCGTTCGCGGGAATTTTCAGGCGCTCTTCCATGGCCCGCAGTT
This sequence comes from Verrucomicrobiota bacterium, assembly GCA_003219125.1. Taxonomy (GTDB): domain Bacteria; phylum Verrucomicrobiota; class Verrucomicrobiia; order Chthoniobacterales; family UBA10450; genus AV69. Next base: position 671 of record QHPP01000145.1, on the reverse strand, counting down.
GGTTGATCAAACGCGGGAGGCGTTGCTTTTCCCCGCGCTGGTAGAGAGTATGCAATCGATCGTAAGCCTCCCGTTCACGGCCTTCGCAGTAAGAGAGTTCGTAGGCTGAAAAACGTTCGTCATAAGAGGCATGGTCAGGAAGATGCGACGCTTTTTCAAAATTCTCCGCCGCCCCGGCGTGATCGTGAAATTTGTCGCGATACAATCGTGCCAGCGCTTCGTAAAGTTGCGGCTTCTCCGGATTGTGAGCAATCCCGCGAACGAGAAAATCCTTGCCCAGTTCGAGATAATCGTGCTGCAGCCGGCGACGCGTGGCCGGTGATTTGGAATCATCTTCCAGCGCTGCCGTGCCCGCGTTCCATGCCATGTGCCATCCTGCCATCTCCCAGAAAAGAATGGCCCGCGGTTGCAGTTCGGTGGCCTGCCGCAAACGCAAAAGAAGAGACGTCCAATCGGTTCGTTCCCAGGCGGAGTAGGCATCGATGAAAAGCAGATCGGCGATGACGGAACGAAATCCACCAAGCACAGCGATGAATGCGGATTGGCCAATTTGTTCGCGTAAACCAATGGAGAGCGAGCCCGGCGCGATCCGATCACAAGCCGCCTCCATTTTTAGTTTTAAGGGGACAAACGCGGCCAATATGAAAATGAGGGCGAGCACCGGTTTCATA
>QHPP01000144.1 GCA_003219125.1 Verrucomicrobiota bacterium | reverse complement strand
CCACAACTTTTGATGAAGAGATACATACGGCCGGCCACGAGTCCGTCAGTCCGGCAACAATCCTCGAGCACAGTGAAAACGCGGAACTAATTAGGGAAGCAATGGATGAATTGCCTGCGGAATTTCGTGAGATCTTGGCGTTGCGACACCAGGAAGGTCTCTCCTACAAGGAGATAGCCGACATTGCGCAAATTCCGCCGGGTACGGTCATGTCGCGGCTCGCCCGCGCGCGCGCCAAGCTCAAGGAATATTTGGCGGCTCGGATCGGTAAGGAGTAATAGATGAACTGCGAAGAAGCTATAAAACTGATGGATGGTTATCTGGATGGCGAACTGGATCCGATTACCAGCCAGACAATCGAACAGCACTTGCGGGACTGCCGTAACTGTGAGCAGGCATACGACACACATCGTGCGTTGGTGCGCGCGATTGGCAGCGCTGTCCCATATTACAAGGCGCCCGCCGAATTACGTGAGCGAATTCAATCCTCGTTGCGAGAAGAGATCGTGGAACGGCCCACGCGGAATGTTGTGCGAGATGTTCGGCAGGTGTTCCGAAGAAACCAGCCAGAGCTGCGGACCAGTCTTTGGGGGACACCATGGAATTGGCTAGGTCTCGCCGGCCTCGGTCTCGCGGCCGCTATCATTTTCGCTGCGATCATCACTCTGAACTTAGTGCCTCGATTGCAGCGACCCGGGGCCGATCAATTCTTGGCCACGCAACTCATCGCCAGTCATGTGCGTTCGCTGATGGCAAATCACCTCACGGACGTCGCTTCTTCCGACCAGCACACCGTCAAACCATGGTTGGACGCAAAGCTCGATTTCGCGCCTCCGGTTGTCGACCTTTCCAGCGAAGGATTTCCTTTAGTGGGTGGCCGTCTCGATTATCTCGATAACCGGCCGGTGGCGGCGTTGATTTATCAAAGGCGCAAACATTTTATTAACCTCTTCGTCTGGCCGGCCGGGTCCGATTCCGCCAAGACCACGAAGGCAATGTCGCACCAAGGCTATCACCTTCTCCATTGGGTTAAGGCCGACTTCAATTACTGGGCCGTTTCCGACGTTAACGCCAACGATTTGCAGACCTTTAAGCATCTGTTCGAAGAGCAAGTCGCGCCTCATTGAACCGCTAAGCGCGCGGTAGATGCCAGAGGCCAGCCCGGTTTCCCGGGCAGAGACACCGCTTCCGTCTTGGTTCGCCGATCTCGAAAGCATGGATCGGCAAATTTTACTTCCGCAGAGCGACGGGAATATCAGCGCCACAAATCGGTATGGATAGGTAAAGGCAATTTACCAATCGCCCATTAGTGAAACCAAACATAGAAAGACCCACATTATGTCAGCTTCTCCTGATCCCTATCGCAAGCCCGCTATCAGATGCGTGACCGTACTCACTCCGTTTCTGAGACACTTAAATCCAGGAACTCTGGCGTTAGTCATGTTTGTTGCGCTAGCACTTCTAAATAGTACGCGCGGCAAGGACGCCGAAACAAGAGAATTAGGTCCGGTCAAAGTGACGACGAGTGAAGTTATCGTTAAGGGAGGCCAGCTGACCATTCGAGACGTGGATCTCACGGAAAAGGGCACCCTAAAGCGGATAGCACCCAACTAACGGCTGGAGAATCCACACAAAGTTTTACTAAGGACTGCATGAATCCGTTTGACCTAAAGGCCGCCCTGCTGGCCAAACACGCGCAACACCCGGTAATCATTCATTTTCCGATCGCGTTGTTCATTATCAGCGTGGCGTTTGATCTCTTCGCGATCTGGAGAAGGAATCCAGCGATGGCGAAAGCGGCCTACTATAATCTTGTGGCGGCGGCGCTCACGGCGCCAGTAGCCATTGCGAGCGGGTTGACCGCATGGCAGTGGCAATTGGAAGGTGCGAAACTTAAAGGAAACTTGCTTTTGCATCTGATCTTCGCGCTGGCAGCGAGCGGAATGATCTGGCTGCTTTGCGGGTGGCGTATTCGCCAACGGAAAGTTCCGCAACAAACGCCGGGCATTATCTATATAGCTCTTGCACTTGCCACGGTCTTGTTGATCGCACTCGCCGGACACCTGGGCGGGATCATCAGCGGCATCGAGAGCGGCGCGAACTGAAGATTTCTGGAATAAAAGCGCGCCGAGTCAGTAAGGATAGGTGAAAAGCAAACTTACCAAGTAACCCTAAACCTTAAGAACCAAATATTATGTCCGATTACATTTCTCACGACCACGAACACGACGGAATCGATCGCCGCGGTTTTCTGCACTGTATGGCATGGGCAGGCACGGGCCTGCTTTGGACGATCAGCGGCGGGGTGCTTGCGTCTAGAACTCTTGCCCAAATCGCAAAGACCGGAGAGCCATTGCCGGCTACCGACCTTAGCTTTCTACAGATCAGCGATAGTCACATCGGTTTCAGTAAAGAGGCAAATAAAGATGTGACCGCGACCTTCAAAATTGCTCTCGATCGCATCAACGCGATGCCTACTCCGCCGTCCTTCCTTATTCACACGGGAGATATTTCCCAACTCTCGAAGCCAGAAGAGTTCGACACCTTCGATGAGGTGCTGAAGAGCTGTCGGACCAAGGACGTCTTCTACGTTCCGGGAGAGCATGATGTGCTCAACGATGGCGGAAAGCTTTACCGTGAACGGTATTTGAAGAGCGTCGAAGGCAAAGGTTCAGGCTGGTATAGCTTCAACAAAAACGGTGTCCATTTCATTGCTCTGGTCAACGTCCTTGACCTTCAGGCCGGCGGTCTGGGACAGCTCGGAGACGAGCAACTAGAATGGCTCGAGGCCGACGTGAAAGATCTCGGATCGAGCACACCGATTGTCGTTTTCGCGCACATCCCGCTCTGGGCGGTCTATCCGCAATGGGGCTGGGGAACAAGCGATAGCGAACGCGCTCTAGGATATCTGAAGCGTTTCGGTTCCGTGACTGTGCTCAACGGGCACATCCACCAAGTGCTCCAGAAAGTCGAAGGTAACGTGACTTTCCACACCGCGATGTCGACTGCTTTCCCACAGCCGGCGCCAGGAACGGCGCCATCGCCCGGGCCAATGAAAGTTCCCGCTGAAAAACTGCGCAGCATGCTCGGCCTAACGAACGTGCAGTATTTGCAAGGCAAGTCTTCTCTCGCCGTCGTCGATTCCAACCTCAGCTAGATCTATTCAAACTATGATTACACTTACTTCCAACAATAAAATGGCGGCGCTCTTGTCCGGCATCGTTTTTTTCAATCTGTCCCTCTTCGCGCTCGGCGGCGAGATGAAGAACGCCGACAGCACGAAGCCAAACAGAATAGAGATCAAAGACTTCGCCTTCAATCCCCAGACCTTAACCGTGAAGTCTGGAGAGAAAGTGACCTGGATCAATCGGGACGAAGAACCGCACACCATCGTGAGCGTCGAGAAGCAGTTTAAGAAATCGACCGCACTCGACACGGATCAAGAGTTCACAATTACAGTGGGCGCTCCCGGCACTTATAGCTATTTCTGCTCCGTTCACCCGAAGATGACTGGGACGATTGTGGTCGAGAAGTAGTAAGGCGCGACCGAGGCCGCGGCTTTTTTCCTGCTCATGATGACCACCGTGCTGCCGTTGTTCAATGGAGCAAACGCCGCCGTCGAGCTGATCCGCTCGAAGTGGGAGAGCATTCTGATTCTGGCGATTCGTTAGGACCACTAGAAGTCTCGGGATCAATAGGTGGCTGACGACGATTTCGGATATTCGACATTCGTTAAATAAGTGGACTTGGCGCGTCGAGCCAGGCGGCGGAAGCAATGGAGATGGGCGCTCGCAGCTAGTTGGGGGATTCTCCATGCTCGAATCTAGCAGAGCGAGCAAAGGCAACGGCATCGAGCAAGCCCTGTCCAAAAGCTTTGCGGAGCCGCCATTCGTCGGCTTTGAAGTGCAAGCGACCTGTGTTGCTGTCCAACTGTAAGGCTTGAAACCAGTATGCGTCTGCAGTGCGGATGTATGGCTCGTAGTCCTGAAAGAAAGCTGCCGTGAAACTGTTCGAGAGCGAATCCGGCACGAGCTGGTTGTATGCGCGGAAATCTGGAACTCCGGTCAGCAGGATGACCTTGCATCGGCGTTCGTGAGCGAACTCCCTGAGTTTGCGAATTTCGTCGTCTGCAAAGTCATCCGCTTCACTATGATTTACCTCGCAGTAAATGATCTCATCGCTCGGAAGAATGACTTTGAAGTCTGGAAGGTAGCAACCCGTCTTTGGCAAAACGTAGCCCTCCTCCTCGTAGTCCCAGCGTAATCCAAGCTTGTCGAAGAAGACGGCCCATCGCGCTTCAGTGCGCGAACGAAAGCGATAGCCTTTGTAGTAAGTTTCGATGGCCTTCATCGCGCGCGAGATCCTAACGAGATAATCGAATTACGCGCATTCCCTTCGGTTGCGAGCGTCGAATCAGAGCGATTATTAAATTCCCAATCTCACTCTCAAACACTTCAGAATCCGAAACGATCTTGGTTCCGCTCAGCGAAAACTCTAACGATAAATCGTAAGGCTCGTCGGGTGATTTCATCCGAATCGCAGGTCTTGAATCCAGAGAGGCTCTCTTAGCCTTTAAGCGTCGTGGCATCGAAAAGTTGATCAAGCTGACGCTAGAGTCTGCAACCACGCCGATAGGACGGTTGACGATGTAATTGGCATGTTTTTGCCAATGTTTATAGCGTTTCCGAGCAATTCCGCGTCTGGTTTCATCCCATACGGATCCCAGAGGTTTGTTCGAGCTATATTCAACCCGAAAAATATCGTTCTTCTTCGAAACCGTAAGATGGCTGCCGTCGTTATCTCTGAGAGCAAAGACAATCTGCTGAGGACGATTATAAATGGACGCAACGGGAGCATCATCTATCCACAAGATTGTCCGCGTATTCACCTAATGGGTCAGCGCTTTGGACGCGAGTGCGGCGCGGCGGCTGCGCGTAGGTCTGCGGGTGTGTAGCAGAGCCGAGACGCGAAACCTGTTAGCTGCTTGTCAGCGATTTTTTTCCAATACTTCACTTGTTACACGCGCTTTATTTCAGATCAGTGGCGGAGATTGGGATTTCGTAATCGGCGTCGAGGTAGCGAAAACGTACCTTGTCCCCTTCGCGGGAGGTGACTAGGAGCTTGGAGCCGAGTTGCAATTCGACGTTGCCCTTTGGAGTCTCGATTGATACTGACTTTGTTAGCGTAAACATGTCGTCTCGTTTGCGATGATCGATTTGTTCGTTGGACAATATCTCGACGGACTTATCGTCGATTTTCCGTGTGGTTTGAATCTGATTGTGTGTTGGACGGGATGCAAAAAGATCGTCCCGTTTTTCCGTGCTCACCACTGACATCACAAAAGCGAAAATGAGTCCGACCAACAAACAAAGTCCGCCGCCAACTTTTCCACGTACGATTGAAACAATCGCCAGCACAAACGCCGTCAAAACAACGGTAATGAACCGAGAAAAAACAACACTGGATTAGCTAGCGGGAGAAAGGCCGCCGCAACCGCACACAGCCCACCAGTATAGGCAGGCGAGCGTTCTATTCTGGAGCGTTCGCTTCTAAAAGCCGTGAAAAGTCGGTGCCGTTTGAAATCCGCCACTGATTTCCAATCCGTGAACCCTTCGCAGAAATAATAATCGCTCGGAACAATTACACCTCGCCGCACATTTTTCCTAAAATCGTCTTCACTGAATTCTCGAATCACCTTTCCGTCGCGGGACACATGAACATTCATCTTCGTTTTTCTCGGCAATGAGGCGTTCAGCGGGCAATAAAAAGGCCAGAATAGGCGCTTGCCAAACGAGGGACAATCAATTTCCCGGCGCAGATTAATTATTTACGCGTTCCGGCAATGGTTGCAGCGGCTTTGTTAGGCCGCACATTCATAAGACATCACTACGACATCCGTCCCTCGGTAGCGCGTTCGCTCGACAAGCGACCACCCGAGGCGTGAGTAAAATAGCTCTGTGCCCGGAGTGTAGAGGTAAAGCCGACGCACGCCAAGCGCCGTCGCATCGTCAACGGCCCGCCGGACCAGCGCAGCACCGATGCCGTGCCGCCGATGGTCGGGAGCGACGAAAACGCCGGCCAACCATGGCGACAATTCCATGCGCGTGTCCATATCATATGCGAGCAGCATAGCCGAGCCGAGCAGTGTGCCACCGGTGAACGAGACGATGACTGTCGGTATTTCTCGGTGGCCACAAGATCCCCGAAGTCTAGCAGCGCGTGCTTCGAGGGAATCGCCCGGCCGCAGATACGCCCACTCACGGTGATGCCACCGTGCAAGGGTCGGAATGAAGTCTGGGTAGTCTGCAAGATAGCCAATTTGCACGGCTGTGCGACAGTTCTCCCGATAAGGCGGAGCTCAGCTACCGTTAGCCGGAGCGAGCTTTCGAAACATCGACAATGTGTTTCATAAATTCAAAGCTAGTCATCGCGCCGGCCAGCGGTTAGCTAGACCTATTCGGGTGAACCACATATGCGCCTTGTAAGTGAAATAACCTCTTGCTCCATCGGAGCGTCCGGATAGCCAATCGTGAGACACTGGAATAAATACTGGCGCAAAAAAGACTCGAAACCGCCAAGCCTCTCGTATTGGGCAGTGTGTCCGAGCTCGTGCACGACCATCGGCCGGCGAAATCTGCAATCCGAACGTATGAAAATGCCATACCGTAGTGTCAGCCCTCCCGTGAAAGGCGAAATAAGCTGCGTTGCGTCTGCGGCCGCGCGAAGGGCAGGATTCTCCGGAATGGGGATCTCGGGAACGTAGAGTAGCCGGACGCGCTCCGGCTCTACGACGCCAACTAGACGGGCGTCCGCGATCTGAGCGTCTGATAGTGCCTGACCGCGGCTGCAAATGTCTTGTTCCTGTGCGGCAGCCCACTGGCACGCCAGGGGGAGTAGCAGTTTGAATTGTTCAGGCGTGATCCCGGCATCCATGCGCTTCAAAGGCTAACTAAAGGTTAGACTGCATTCCGCAGTCTACTTCACATATGGGCTGCATCCTTCTCGATTTTCAGATTCCTTCAGACCTGTTTTGGCGCGCGCAGTGATCGTGCGAACTGGCCGATGCGATTAACCAAATCCGGCGACTTCGCCAGTTTTTCGATTTCGCGCACGATTGCGCTGCCGACCACTGCGGCATCTGCAAAACGCCAGACTTCGCGTACCTGTTCCGGGGTCGAGACGCCAAACCCGACGGCGACTGGCAAATCGCTGACAGAACGCACACGCTGCACAAGAGCTTCGGCTTCATGTGTCATTTCACTTCGCGGCCCCGTCACGCCTGCACGTGAGACAGCATAGATGAACCCACGCGCTTGCTGCGCGATACGCGCCAGCCGTTCGTCCGATGTTGTCGGAGCGACAAGAAAAATCGGATCCAATTCATGTTGATCGAGCATCTTAATCCAAGGCTGAGCTTCCTCGGGAATCAAATCCGTGACGAGCACTGCGTCGACTCCAGCCTCCTTAGCCTCGGTTGCCAGGCGATCTTCGCCAAATTGCAACAGGGGATTGAAATAACTGAAGAGTACGATTGGCACCTCGATGTGCTGTTTTGCGTGCGCAATACAGGTGAGCGCGTTGCGGAGTGTAACGCCATTCCGCAACGCGCGTTGAGATGCGCGCTGAATGACCTCGCCGTCGGCCACCGGGTCGCTGAATGGGACGCCAACCTCGATAATGTCCGCGCCGGCGGCCACGAGTTCGATTAATAAGAGTTCAGTTGCCGCAAGATCGGGATCGCCAGCCGTGATGAACGGGATGAACCCGCCGCGTCCGGAGCGCTTTAGCTCGAGGAACGTGTCGCTGATTCGGCTCACTCCGTTGGTAGCTCGGCAACAAGCTGCACGTCTTTGTCACCGCGGCCAGATAGATTCACGATGACCACGTCGTCCTGCGGCAGTTCACGTGCGATACGAAGAGCCGGCATAATTGCATGCGACGTTTCGAGTGCTGGAATGATTCCTTCCAGTTCGGCACAAAGGGCGAATCCTTCGAGCGCATCGGCGTCGCTGGCGTAGAGGTATTCGGCCCGTCCGCTGTCATGAAGATATGCGTGCTCCGGACCGATCGATGCGTAATCGAGGCCAGCGGAAATCGAATGAGTCGTTGCAATTTGTCCGCTCTCATCCTGAAGCACGTATGACATGGTCCCTTGCAAAACACCGACACGCCCGCCGCCACTCGACGCGCTGGTATGAAATCTCGCCGCGTGTTCGCCTAACGAATCGCCGCGCCCACCGGCTTCCACGCC
>QHPP01000143.1 GCA_003219125.1 Verrucomicrobiota bacterium | reverse complement strand
CGAGATCGGGTTCGAGGACGCGGCCCGGCGCCGGCTGGTCGAACGCGCGCAAACTGAAAAAATGTCGATGGCGGATTTGACGGCGCATCTGTTTCGCGATTTTCATTTTGGATTGAATCTAGTGCGCAAAAACTCCGGGCAGAACAAGTTTACCCTGCCGCTTTCGGCGGTAGACGCGCCGGACAAATTTCTCAGCGATCTGGTAGTGCAATCCTATTATCCTGCACGCCAAACGAACGAAGCCGGATGAAACGCTCGCTTCTTTTTGCGTGCATCATCACGGTGGCGGTCGCGGCGATCGCGAGTATTTCACACGCTGCCGGATGGCTTGGGGGAGTTGAGCTCCCGCTGAGAAACTGGATGGAGAAATTGAACGGACCAGCCCGCGATCTTGGCAAGCTTTGGCAATACAGCCTGATCATTCTCCTCGCTCTCGGCACGGCCTGGATCACGATCAGGAGCGCTCGCAGGCATGGCGTCGCCCTCCTCGTTCTCGCGGTAATTGCAGAGCTTCTGACGCTCACCTGGGTTCTGTCGCTCTATCACATTTTCTTTGCGCCGCTGTCCTGCATTCTCGCTGTCGTCCTCGGTTACGGCGGGGCGCTCATCCACCTTGCAATCGCCGGACGCAAACGTGCCGGCATTCCCCTTTCCTTGTTCAATGGCAAACTCTCGAGCACACAAATTACGCGTTTACGCTTCGGCGAAGTTGAATTCGATGGCAATCCGCGCGCTTTCGAAACCAGCGTGGTCGTATGCGATTTGGCGAATAAGTACGACCTTGCTGACACCGACGAGCCCGGTGTGGTAGCGAAGGCCAGCGAGAGGTTTACCGCGCGCGCGGCTGAATTATTGCGCGATGCCGGCGCGTACCTGCATGCCGCCGACGGCGAGGGCGTCGTTGCCATCTTTGGATTCCCGGGAGCGCTCGAGGATCACGCCGAGAAAGCGGTGCGTGCCGCATTCGACCTTGCGCGTGCATTTGCCGAAAACTCAAGCAGCAGCAACGGCCAAAACGCCACTGCCGGCCCGCATGTCGGGGTGAGTTCCGGATCAATGATCACCGCGCCAACGGAGGAAAAGCAGGACATTTTTGTGCTGGGCGAGCCGATCGAGTTAGCCCGGCGGTTTTGCGTTGCTAATCGCTTTTATGGCTCGCGGATCCTGATCGGGCCGCGCACCTTTGAGCTAGCCAACAATGCCATCGTTGCGCGCCCGATCGATTTTCTCAGCGGTGTCAACGCCCAGGAGCGACATGAAATTTATGAGCCGCTCGCTTTCACCGCTGATGCGCCCAGCGAATTAGTGGCGCGGCGCGATTCTTTTTGGAACGGTGTCGTCTTGTACCGAGAGCAGCGTTGGGCCGAGGCTTACAGTGAATTTCAAAAGGCGCGCGGGCCGAACCACGAGGAAGATGCGCCGCTTAATCTTTATCTGCGCCGCCTTGAACCGCTCGCGCTGCATTTAATGGAGTCAGCGGCGCAATAGGTCCGAGCCGGGCCCGGACCCGCAGATCTGAGTTTTGAGAAGGACCGCGTATCCAGAGGCGCTTCGTGATTTGATCGCGCAGCTACGGCAAATGCCCGGCGTCGGGCCGCGCTCGGCCGAGCGCATTGCCCTGTGGATGGTACAATCGCGCCACGATCAGCCGGAACAAATCGCGGGCGCGATTTCAAAAACGCGCGCGGAGGTTCATCCCTGCAAGCTTTGCGGGTTTTTTGCGACCGACGAGCTTTGCGATATTTGCCGGGACGATTCGCGGTCGAGCGATTTGCTCTGCGTGGTCGAGCAACCGACAGATATTCTTCCGCTGGAAAAAACGAGCGCTTTTCGGGGCCGCTATCACGCACTCGGTGGCCGGATCTCGCCGCTCGATCACGTTGCGCCAGAAGATTTGCGAATCAAAGAATTGCTCGATCGAATCGAGCAGGAAAAATTTTCGGAAATCATTTTCGCCCTCGCGGCCGACGTCGAAGGCGAAGCGACCACGAACTATCTGGTCGAGTTACTGAAAGGGAAACCGGTAAAGTTAACTCGCATCGCCCACGGTTTACCGGCCGGCGGCGGTCTCGAGTCAGCTGACGAGCTCACGCTTTACCAAGCGCTGACCGGAAGAACGAAGCTGTAATCGAGTTTTAAGCTTTAAGTGTTAAGCTTTAAGAGGAATTGCGAGTGGAACACTTAAAGCTTAAAACGTAAAGCTGCGAAGCCATGCCTTGCGCGAACAAGATCGATCCTGCCCTGCACCAGGCTCAAAAACCGCCCTGGATTAAAGTGCGACTGCCATCGAATCCGGTTTTCTTTTCGACCAAAGCGCTGATTTCAGATTTGCGATTGCATACGGTCTGCGAAAGCGCGCAATGCCCGAATCGCTGGGAGTGCTGGAGTCAAGGCACGGCGACAATGATGATCGCGGGCGATCGCTGCACCCGTGCCTGCGGATTTTGCGCGATTACGACGGCGAAACCGTTTGCCCTGGAAGAAGATGAGCCGGAGCGCGTCGCCGAAGCGGTGCGCCGGATGAAATTGAAACACGTCGTCATCACCGCGGTTGCACGCGACGACCTAAAGGATGGCGGCGCGAATCACTTCGCGCGCACCATCAACGCCATTCGCGAAATGGATCCGAAAATTGTTATCGAAGTTTTAGTGCCCGATTTTCATGCCCAGGATTGGTGCATTCAGATCGTGCTCGATGCCGCGCCCGACATTTACAATCACAACATGGAAACGGTCGAGCGCCTGACACCGATGGTGCGTTCGCGCGCCAAATACCGCACTTCGCTGCGGGTTTTGAAACGCGCGAAAGAGCTTTCGCCGAAAGTAGTGACGAAGAGCGGCGTCATGGTTGGACTTGGTGAGACTGAACCGGAGTTATTTCAAACGATGGATGATTTGCGCGAAGTAGGTGTGCAGGTTCTCACCATGGGCCAATATCTCCGCCCGACTCCAGAGCACTTGCCGGTAGTTGAATACATCGCGCCCGCCCAATTCGAATTCTTCGGCGAGATTGCGCGCAAAAAAGGATTCGAACACGTCGCCTCCGGCCCGCTCGTGCGTAGTTCCTATCACGCGGCCGATTTTCATCCTGTCGTTCGCGAGTGATGGAACGCGATCGCTCGCGAATCGCCGCGGTGATTCCTGCGTATCAGGAAGAGAAACACGTCGGCGAAGTAGCGCGGGACGCACGTGCGCAGTTGGAACACGTTCTCGTGGTCGATGACGGATCGACGGACGCGACTGCGGAGCGAGCGCGATCCACCGGAGTCGATGTCGTTGTTCACCCTCAAAATCGCGGTAAAGGTGAATCGATCAAAACCGGCCTGCGTTATTGGCTCGAGCGCGGCAGTGAGTACGTCGTGCTGCTCGATGCCGACGGGCAGCATTTGCCGGAAGAAATTTCGCGTTTTGTAGATAGCACAGTGTCGGAGTCGGACGCGAAAATTTTCATTGGTTCGCGCATGAACGACACGAGCACGATGCCTTTAGTGCGCCGGATCGTAAACCGTTACATGAGCGGAAAAATCAGTCAGGTCTGCGGCCAGCCGATTCCTGATACGCAATGCGGCTTTCGCATGCTGCATCGCGACATCATTCCGGATGTTCTGAGCGGCGCCAGCCGGTTCGAGTACGAGACCGAAATGCTCATCATCGCGAGCAGGAAAGGCCATCGCGTCGCGTCCGTCCCGATCACCACGGTTTATTCCGACGAAGTCAGCAGCATCAATCCCGTGCGGGATACCCTGCGTTTCTTCAAATTGATGCGGCGCTATCGAAAACTGTAGCCATGCGATTGTGGGTAGCGCCCGCGTCTGGCGTGTAGCGCCAGTCCGGCTGGGACCGGCGTCGGAAGTTAGGCGTCCAGCCTGACTCGGCCGACAGCCTGCCAGGCTGTCGCGCAAGCGACAGCAAGCTGGAAGCTTCTCGTCCATGTCAGCCAGGATGGCTAACTTCCTAAATCAGACCGCGCCGTTTGAAGTCGCCGATGTTTTCGCCGGCGGAGCGCTCGATCATCTCGATCGTAAACTTGAGCAGGCAAACTTCCCACGCTTCATCTACCCCTTGAATGATTGCGCCATTTGGATCACCGGCGCGCTCTACTGCACGCCGGGTGCGATCGATGACCGATTGCAACGAGGCACTCACGGTTTTTTCCGTGACGCCGGACTTGCGAAATTGAAACCCGTAGCGCAACACCGCGATCTGGCGCGCCTGTTCGCGTAGCCGTTCCACGTACTCCTGCGCTTTTTCACCGAAACCCTCCAGCATCATGCGGCAAAAATATTCCGGACTAAGAATTTTCGGGCGCTCAGCTTCAATCCGGCCGGTGCGAATGCGGACCTGATCGACCCGATCCATCAGCTCGGAGATGAGATGAAACTCAAAGCTGGTGTTGCCAAAGGTCGCGATCTGGCGTTCCGGCGCGAGAATAACCTGCGTATTCTCAATGGCGTATTCGATGTCGTCTTGTTTCAAAATTCTGCGGGCGACAATACGACGAGGGAGACGCAATTTCCAGAAGTTGGTAATACGGAGGCATTAACCGGATCTAGCAGAAACATCGAAACCAGCTTCAGAAGAAAGACGCGGTTCCCAAACTGAGCTTGGGGAACCAGAGTTTAAGTGAAGCCAAACCTGATTTTTACAGGCAACACGCCTACCTCTACAGATTCGGCGTTACTTTTTCTCCAAGATCGGCAGGAACGATTCGTAGCCTTCCTCCTTCATTTGTTCTAGTGGAATGAAATGGAAGGCGGCCGAGTTGACGGCATAGCGCTGTCCAGTTGGCGAAGTCGGGTCGGGAAAAAGATGGCCAAGATAGGCATTGCTCCGCCTGGCACGAATCTCAATGCGTTGCACATCGATTGAATTATCCGTCTTCTCCACCAACAGATCTTTCGAGATCGGTTTGGTGAACGTGGGCCGGCCGGTCCCGCCATCGAATTTGTCGAGCGAAGTAAAGAGCGGTTCGCCGGTAATAACATCGACGTAAATACCGACGCGTTCGTTGTTCCAGAACTCATTCTGGAAGGCGGTTTGGTCCTTATTTTCACGGACGACAGAATACTGCTCCGGCTTTAGTCGCCTTTTCAAAGTGACGTCGTTCGGCACAGGGCGGTTCGGATCGAAACCGGTGACCTCCTTTTTTTCTTGATGCGAGAGAAGAAAAAAGTAGACCGCCCCGGCGGCGAGGAAGGTCACGATACCGAGGCCGACGTACGTGCTGAGGGTAGACTTTTCCTCGCTGGTGATTCGGCCCCCAACCATGACCACGAAATTGAATCAGAAACCAACCATCTTCGTCACTTCTTTTTCTCAAACAAAATTTCCAACAAAGGACGCGCGCTCCATGGATCTCGGAAATTCTATCTTCCGTGGAGGCCGTAACGGCTGTGTTTGAAGATCTGCAGGCGACACGCCTGCCTCTATAGATTCTTCTTCGGCGAGCTCACTTCAGATTCCGGGCTCGATTAATGGCGACTCTACTGGTGCATCGGCGGCGACGCGTTTAGTCGCGCGCCAGCGCAGGACCGCTTCGGCCGAAACAAGGACAATAGCGAACCATATGAGGAGAAAGGTAATGAAATGCTGGCGGGTGAATGTCTCGTGATAAACAAAAAGCCCAAGAATGAAACTAATGCTGGGCGAGAGATACTGAAGGAAACCAATCGTGACTAATCGTAAATGTCGCGCCGCGTAACCAAACCAGAGCAGCGGGACAGCGGTCACGACTCCGGTTGTCGTTAGGATCGCGGAAAGATGGAGATGGGACGGGCCAAAGGTCAGCGCGCCGCGATTGGCGAGGAGAACGAGATAAATTAGGGCCAGCGGCAGGAGAAACAGTGTTTCCAGAAAGAGACCGGGAATCGCAGCGGTGCCGGACTGTTTCCGCAACAATCCGTAGAGGCCAAAACTGGTGCAAAGCCCCACTGCGATCCACGGGAAATGGCCGTAGCCGAAGGCGAGAATACAAACGGCGACAGAAGCAATGAGAATGGAGGCGGTCTGCGAGGTAGTGAGTCGCTCGCGCAAAATGATGGCGCCAAGCACGACATTCACCAGCGGCGTCATGAAATAGCCCAGGCTGGTTTCAAGGACGTGACCTATGTTGACTGCCCAAATGAAGAGCAACCAGTTCA
>QHPP01000142.1 GCA_003219125.1 Verrucomicrobiota bacterium | reverse complement strand
CTCACCCACGGCGCTTCCAGTTTTTTCCAATCGCTCGGTTTGAATGACAAGAAGCTGACGCCGCAACTCGCATTTGGTGCGCGCGTTTTCGCCTGGCTGCTTTTCGTTGGTTACGCCGCCATCCCGGTCGCAGTTTTGCTTGGTCTCATCCAACCGGCACAGCAATTATGATCGGAAAACTCGACGGCAAAATTCCGCCCGGTCCGCTCGAACAGAAATGGCGGAACCACAAGAACAATTCACGTCTGGTTAGCCCGAACAATCGCCGCAAATTTGAGATCATCATAGTGGGCTCGGGATTGGCCGGCGGATCGGCCGCGGCCACCCTCGGCGAGCTTGGCTATCGCGTGAAATGTTTTTGTTATCAGGATTCGCCGCGTCGCGCTCATTCCATCGCGGCACAAGGCGGAATCAACGCCGCCAAGAATTATCAAAATGACGGCGATAGCGTTTTCCGGTTGTTTTACGACACGATCAAGGGCGGCGATTTCCGTTCGCGCGAGGCGAACGTTTACCGGCTGGCTGAAGTCAGCAATCTCATCATCGATCAATGCACCGAACAGGGCGTCCCGTTCGCACGCGAGTATGGCGGGCTCCTCGCCAATCGGTCCTTCGGCGGCGCCCAAGTTTCACGGACCTTCTACGCGCGTGGCCAAACCGGCCAACAGCTTTTGCTCGGCGCTTATCAGGCGCTGTGCCGCCAAATTGCGCTTGGCACGGTGAAAATGTTTCCGCAAACCGAGATGCTCGACCTTGTTTTGGTTGACGGTCATGCCAAGGGGATCATCACCCGCAATCTGTGCACCGGCGAAATCAATGCTTTCGCCGGCGATGCTGTAGTTCTGGCGACCGGCGGTTACGGCAATGTTTTTTTCCTTTCGACCAACGCGCGCGGTTGCAACGTCACCGCCACCTATCGCGCTTACAAACGTGGCGCGCTCTTCGGTAATCCCTGCTTCACCCAAATTCATCCCACCTGCATTCCAGTAACCGGTCAGCACCAATCAAAACTGACGCTGATGTCGGAATCGCTGCGTAACGATGGACGGGTTTGGGTGCCGCAGCGGGCGGAAGATTGTTCCAAACCCCCGAACGATATTCCGGATGCGGATCGCGATTATTATCTCGAGCGAAAATATCCAAGCTTCGGAAATCTCGCGCCCCGCGACATCGCTTCACGCGCGGCCAAGGAAGTGTGCGACGAAGGGCGTGGTGTTGGGCCGAGTGGCCGCGGAGTTTACCTCGATTTTGCCGACGCCATTTCGCGCCTAGGCGAGGATACCATTCGCGAGCGCTACGGAAATCTCTTTGATATCTACCAAAAAATTTCGGCAGAAGACGCCTACAAAATGCCGATGCGGATTTATCCGGCGGTGCACTACACCATGGGCGGGCTGTGGGTTGATTACAATTTAATGAGCAACATCCCCGGTCTGCATGTTATCGGGGAAGCGAACTTTTCCGATCACGGCGCGAACCGGCTCGGAGCGAGCGCGCTCATGCAAGGTTTGGCCGATGGTTATTTTGTTCTGCCCTATACGTTGCCAAATTATCTCGCCGGACAAATCGGCAAACGGCCTTCCACTGATCATGCGGAATTCAAGCGGGTCGAATCCGAAGTCCGAGAGCGCGTGAAAAAATTGCTGGAGGTGAATGGCGATCGCACTCTCACTTTATTTCATCGTGAACTGGGTCTGTTGCTTTGGGACAAATGCGGCATGACGCGGAATGCGGCCGGTTTGCGCGAAGCGCTTGGGAAGATTCCGGAGTTGCGCGACGAATTTTGGAAAAAGGTGCGAGTCCCCGGCGAAGGCGAAAGCTACAACCAATCGCTCGAACGCGCCGGACGAATCGCTGATTTCCTCGAATTCGCCGAACTGCTGTGCATCGACGCCCTTGAGCGGGACGAATCATGCGGTGGTCATTTCCGCGAAGAACATCAAACGCCGGACGGCGAGGCCCAGCGTGACGATGAAAATTTCGCGGCCGTTTTCGGATGGGAATTTCAGGGAAACGGAAAAGTCGAGCGTCCGAAATTGCATCGTGAACCGCTGCACTTTGAGGCAGTGCATTTGAGTCAACGGAGTTACAAATGAACAAACTCTCCTGCTCCGTCATCCCGAGCGAAAATGCCAGTCCGGCTGGGACCGAGGAATTCCGGCATGAAACCTTAATGGTAACGCAGCAGGATTCTTCGAGTCCGCTTCGCTTCGCTCAGAATGACGACCGCCGTTGATCGCGACCATGAATTTCAAGCTTAAGATCTGGCGACAAGAGGACCCCAAATCAAAGGGCAAATTCGCCACTTATGAAGCGCGCAATATTTCTCCGGACACCTCGTTCCTGGAAATGCTCGATATGGTTAACGATGAACTGACCGAGCGCGGCGAAGCACCGATTGCATTCGATTCCGATTGTCGCGAAGGAATTTGCGGTACCTGTGCGTTAACGATTAATGGACAAGCGCACGGCCCAAAACATCCCGCCGCCGCCTGCCAGCTTTACATGCGGTCTTTCGATGATGGTAAGACAATCACGGTCGAGCCATTTCGAGCGAAACCATTTCCGCTGGTGCGCGATTTGGTGATCGATCGGAGCGCGCTTGATCGCATCGTGCAGGCTGGTGGTTTCATCGCAGCGCGCGCCGGTTCCGCGCCGGAAGCGAACTCAATTCCGGTCCCAAAACATAACGCGGATCTGGCGATGGAAGCGGCCGCGTGCATCGGTTGCGGAGCCTGCGCCGCAGCTTGTCCGAACGCTTCGGCCATGCTTTTCACCGCCGCAAAGGTTTCGCACCTCGCCTTTTTGCCGCAGGGCGCGCCGGAACGGACCTCGCGGGTGACGAAAATGGTGCGTCAAATGGACGCAGAAGGTTTCGGCAATTGTACGAACACCTACGAATGCGAAGCCGTCTGCCCGGCGGAAATCAGCGCCAGTTTCATCGCCAAACTTAATCGGGAATACGCGCGCGCCATTTTGCAGCGAAGCGTGGGTGAATAAGAATTTAGAACGGCGCCCGCGGCAAATCATCTGGGTAGCGCACGCGTCTCGCGTGTTGGTTTCGGCGTCTCGCCGAAACGGACCTTTCCTGAGATTCACTTTCTTCAAGCGAAGTGATTCACAGATAAAGTTCGCGATCGTGAAGGACGCGCTCGCCAGCACGCGAGACGCATGTGCTGCCCGGAGTCAGAGTGTCTCGCAAACGAACGCCCACATCTCGGAATCCAATTCGTCGCGAGCGCGCACAATGAGCACGTTGGCTGATCCGGGATCGCGCAAAACTGCAAAAATCGTCGAACCTGAGCCCGACGTTAGGGCGGCGCCGACTTCGGGTTGTTTCCCAAGCCACGTTTTCATCTGTGCAAGAAAAACAAATTTCTCGAAAACAGGGCGTTCCAAATCGTTCACAAAAGTGATGTCGCCGAATTTTTGCGATTGATAGATCTCGCCTGCAACTTCGCGCGTAGCCTGCCAACGTGAATAGGCCCATGAACTCGGAACGCCGAATTCGGGCTTCAGCAGCAACAAAGATAATGGTGCCAGCAAAGCCGCCGCCGTAACGATCTCCCCTCGCCCACTGCAAGTCGCAGCAGTTTCATTCACGAAAAACGAAACGTCAGAACCTAATTGCGCCGCCATGGTGCTTAGCCGTTCTCTCGAAAGCCTGGCATCGAAGAAGCGATTGAGTCCGCGCAAGGCTGCGGCAGCGTCGCTGCTGCCGCCGCCCAGTCCAGCGCCGTGCGGAATTTCTTTGCGAAGCGTAAGCCGGACTTTTGGCTTCCGATTTGTCTCAGAAAAAAACAGGCGTGCAGCGCGGACCACCAAATTGTCATCGCCGCCAAGGCCAGACTCATCACAATGAAATTCGAACTTGTTCGCACGTTCGATCGCGAGCGAATCGTAGAGGCTGATCGGCGCCATCAAGGTTTCGATTTCGTGAAAGCCATCCTCGCGGCGACGCAACACGCGCAGAAAAAGGTTCACCTTCGCCGGGGCCAGTTCTTCCATACCTTGCATTCTGTTCACAAGTTAGCCGAGATTGACGAGATGAAACCTTCCACTCGCGACCGCCTAATCATCGCGCTCGATGTCGGCACCCGCGCGGAAGCGATTTCCCTAGCGCTGACTCTGGCGCCATTCGCCGGGTGGATGAAAATAGGATTACAACTTTTTGCGGCCGAGGGACCTGATCTCGTGCGTGCCATTCGTGAAATGGGTGCCAACGTTTTTCTGGATCTTAAACTCCACGATATTCCAAACACAATCGCACGAGCGGTCGAGTCAGTCGCCAGGTTGGACGTGCAAATGTTGACCCTGCACCTGAGCGGCGGTGGCGAGATGGTACGCGCCGCTGTGGCGGCTGCACCTGAGGGTTTGTTACTTCTGGGCGTAACAGTGCTGACCAGCGCAAACAGAGAAACATTGCGCGAAATCGGAATGGTGAAGAACATTTCACAGCAGGTCGTTCGATTGGCAGAAATCGGGGCGGACTGCGGCATCGGCGGCGTTGTGGCCGGCGCACAGGAAATCGGCGCATTGCGCAAAGCAGTTGGCGAAAGCTTGAAACTAGTCATACCCGGAATTCGCCCGCGCGGGAGCGAGGAGCATGATCAGAAACGTATCATGACGCCTGCGGAGGCCATCGCTGCCGGCGCAGACTATCTTGTGATTGGGCGACCGATCACCGCTGCGCCCGACCCGACCGTCGCAGCCGGGAAAATTCTTGAGGAAATCGAAAGCTGTGTTTTCCGAACTGGTTGTACTTGACGATCCGACGCCGCGTCCCGGACCGCTCAACATGGCGATCGACGAAGTGCTCCTCGGCAGGGCACGATCTGCAATTTTGCGGTTTTATCGGTGGAGCGCGCCGTCCGTATCCTTCGGTTACTTCGTAAGTTTTTCCGAGGCATGCGAGATTGCGAGTAATCGCGCAACCGTTCGCCGCTGGACGGGCGGCGGCATCGTGCCCCATGGCGAGGATCTGACTTATTCGATTATGATCGGATCAAGGGATGATGCTTTCGCATTGGCATCGAAAATAATTTATCAGCGCGTGCATTTGGCTTTAGGTAGCGCGCTGCGCGAAATTGGAATCGTTTCTGCCCTTGTCCAGACGGAAGCGACGAAAATTTCTGACGCTTGTTTTGCCAATCCGGTCGTGTCGGACGTAATCGAAAACGGCCGTAAAATTGCGGGAGCAGCTCAACGCAAAACACGCGGCGGTCTGCTTCATCAGGGAAGTATCCAGCGTGAAAATTTGGATGAGCGGTTCCGAAACGCATTCGCGAGATTGTTGGGCAACCGGATTATCGCCGGCAGTATTGGGACAGATGTTTTGCGCGCGGCAGAAGAGCTGGCGGCAACAAAATATGCGACCGTCGACTGGCTGCAGCGGCGGTAGATATTGCAGTTGGAGGGACGATCTCCGTATCGTCACGGGGCAGCGCCGTCCCTCCAACCAAATTCGCAGAAATACGCTTGGAGCTTTGACATTAAAAACCGCTCTTCTATTCTGAAGTGGTGGAAGTTTCCCTGCGCTCGACCGCGGCACCGCTAAAAATTAGTCCGTTGACGCGAGTGGCGTCAGTGGTGCAGCCGCAATTGGACGAAGTTTCGGCTCGCATTGCCCGGCAGACTGACGCTTTCGATCCCGCGATCGAAGGTTACATCAGCTATGCACTGAAGAGCGGCGGCAAACGGATGCGACCGCTGGTCGCTCTTCTGGGCGGCGCCGCCACCGGTGCAGTTACAAAAGCGCACATCGATCTGGCAGTAATTGTGGAGCTGATTCATCTCGCCACACTGGTGCACGACGACGTCATGGATGAAGCCGAGCGTCGTCGCAGCCAGCCAACCTTGAACGCGCGCTGGGGCAACGCCCTGAGTGTGCTCCTGGGCGATTCGCTCTTCGCGCACGCACTCGATCTTTCGACAAAATTCGATGACCCCGGGATTAGTCGTGCGATCGCACGGGCTACACGCGATGTCTGCACTGGAGAAATCATTCAAACGCAGCGACAGTTCGACCTGCACCTCGCGGTGGAGGAATATTTTCGGATCATTGAACTAAAAACCGCCACTCTCTTTGCGGTTGCGGCCGAACTTGGCGCGAAATTGAATAATGCTCCTGCGCCGCAAGTCGAAGCGCTGGCAAACTTCGGACGGCATCTCGGCGCCGCCTATCAGATTTACGATGACTGCATCGATCTGGCGGGGCGTGAGAGTGCGACAGGCAAAACGCTCGGCACGGATTTGCGCAAGGGCAAGATGACGCTCCCAATGCTGCGGTTATTGCATCATGCTTCCGCGATCGAGAAGGAGCGCTACTGCCAGCTAATTCTCGAAGGCGATTACGCTTCGGTCAATCTTTTGTTAAAAACGACAGCGGCAGCTGCGATGGACGAGGCGCTCGCCAGCGGCGTCGCGCGTTCGCAACAGGCCCGGGCGCAACTTGAAGACCTGCCCGAATCGCGCGCGCTGGAATCGCTCCATCTCTTCGCAGACGCCATTACGCTGATGCTACAATCGCTTCGCGTGCAAGCGGCCTAACCAGCGGGCGCGATGGCGGCGATCAAGATTCGCGAGCTGCCGGAGGAGGATCGTCCGCGTGAGAAATTATTGAAGCGCGGAGCCGACGCCCTAACGAATCGCGAACTGATCGCGATTTTGTTGCGCACTGGCGTGCGCGGTAAGAATGCTGTGGAGGTCGGTGGTGAGATTTTGGAAAAATACAAAACGTTAAGTGGCCTTACGCGAACGTCGGCGAGCGAGCTGAGAAAGATTCGTGGCATTGGTCCCGCCAAAGCAGTGCAACTGGCGGCTGCATTCAAGCTCGGAGAACGAATGGCAAAGGAAAGAATCGTTCGCGAAAAGATCGATTCGCCCGAGTTGGTAAATGAATTTTTCGGCGCGGAAATGCGCGCGCTGCAAAAGGAATCGCTGCGCGTCCTACTGCTCGATACTCGTTATCGATTCCTTGAGACACACGAGATTTCGCTCGGGAGCGTAAACGAGAGTATCGCTCATCCGCGCGAAGTATTTCGGCCCGCCCTGCTCGCGGCAGCTTACGCCATCATTGTCGTGCACAACCATCCATCGGGCGATCCTACTCCAAGCAATGCCGACCACAGCCTGACCCGCCGGCTGGCCGAGGCCGCTGAGTTATTGCAAATCAAACTCCTTGATCACATCATCATCGGTTCGCCAGGAGAAGACCGCGCGCCTTACTTCAGCTTCAAGGAAGCGGGTGTGCTTTAAATGATCCACCTGACTGCCATCATCGGTTCGGGCGCGAAGATAGCCGCCAACGTTGAGATCGGTCCGCATAGCATTATTGGTGGTGCAGTTACCATCGCTGATGATTGTGTGATCGGCGCAAATGTCGTGATTGAAGGGGAAGCAACCATCGGTCGGGGCAATCGAATCGGGCACGGCGCAATAATCGGAGGTGAGCCGCAAGACGTTAGTTTTTCGCCGACGACGCGAAGTCGGGTGGAAATCGGCGAACGCAACATCATTCGCGAGCAATGTACCATTCATCGGGGAACAACGGGAGACAGCGCGACGAAGATCGGGGATGATAATTTCCTCATGGTCAACGCGCATATCGGACACAACTGCGTTATCGGCAATAAGGTGATCATCGCGAACAATGTCCTGCTGGGCGGTTATGTGACCGTGGATGATCAGGCTTTTCTCGGTGGCGGGAGCGTTTTTCATCAAAATATGCGCGCCGGGAGGTTGATCATCGCGCAAGGCGCCTCCGCCTTCAGCAAGGACATTCCGCCTTTCGTTATTGCGGCCGAGCACAACTATGTTTTTGGGCTAAATACGATCGGACTTCGCCGCGCCGGGTTTTCCCGGGAGGAGCGAGATGAGATCAAACACGCATTTAAGCTGATATATCTTAGCGGGCTCAATACCCGGCAAGCGCTGGAGAAATCCCGGGAGAAAAAATGGACAGAGGTTGCGCGCGAATTTTTCGATTTTGTCGGCGAAGCGATCACGAAACGCGGGATCTGTCCCTTTCATCGAAGCAGCTCAGCTAACGATTTGTAGTCTGCTAGCCTCAATCAGAAAGCGCGAGCATGGCCAGCATCCGTCCGGTCCGACCTTTCTCCGCGCGATAAGAATAGTAATGCTCCAGGTCACAAGCAGTGCAAACCTTGTTATCGTGAATTTGTTCGACCCCGTGCTCGCGACACTGCCGTGCGATCTCGGCCGCAAAATCAATTTCATAGTGCGGCGGACGAATGCAGGGACTCAGCTGGACGATGAGATCGGGAGGTTCGACGTCGAACTCTTTCCGCATGAGGTCGACTGCGCAGTTCACGACTCCTAAAGCAGTCCCTTTTTTTCCAGAATGGACTAAGCCGATTGCCCGGGCATTTCGGTCCACCAGATAAACCGCGCAGCAGTCAGCTACGTAAATCCCAAGGCAGACATCTCGCTGATTGGTAATCAAGCCATCGCAACCTTCGAAACAATGATCAGTGGCGGGAACAGAATCGACACGCGCGATCTTATCTCCATGAACTTGGCGCACAGTAATAAATTTTCGATTACCCAAGCCGAGAATCTGCCGTGCTTGCCGGTGCACCTTATCGAGGTTTTCCAGGACAATCGCTTTGTCATGCGACAACTCGATTCCCGGAACGCGCTCCACGAACCCGTGACGACAACCGACACCTTCCAGCGCCGGAAATGTTTCGATCGGTATAACGCTACTTTCCAAACGAACTCTTCACCGTCTTCGTGCGCGTATCCGTAGTCTTCACGGCGCAGTCGCCGTTGAGCGGTAGCGGCGTCGGTTTCGGCGCTGGCGTGGGCTTCCCGGCGGTACGTAATTGCTGGCGCGTTCTCGGCTCGTCGAGGCAGGTAGAGTATTTAATCTCAGTCGCCGTGGCTCGATCGAATTCCGCAACCGCGGCGTTATAGGTGTATAGAGCTTGTAACCGGTTGGATTGCGCGGTCGTTAACTGCGTGCGCGCGTCGAGGACTTCCAGCTGGGTGCCGGCTCCTGCATCGAGTCGCGCCGTAGCGAGGCGCAGCGCTTCGGCTGCCTGCTCCACGCTTTTTTCGGTGGCTTTAAGGAGTTCCCGACCCTGAAGGATATTGGCGAATGCCTGTTGCACCTCAAGCTCCACCTGCCGCACGTCATCATCCAACGTAGCCTTCGACTCCTCCAGAATCGCGCGGGCCTGCTTCACCAGACCGTAAGTCGCACCCCAATCCCAGATCGCCCAGCTGCCGGTGGCGCCGAAGATATAACCACTTCGTGCTGCGCGGACATTGTCGGTTAGTGGTGAGCTCCGGAACTCCTCACCAGCGCTCGCATTTATCTGGGGAAAATATCCCGATCGAGCGACGCCAACCTGGGAGTTATTCGAAAGCACCACCGCCTTTTGCTGTTTTATAAACGGCCGATTTTCTTTGGCCACCGCAATTGCCTGCGTAATTGGCATTTCCCGCGGGACATAAAGCAATTCTCCCACCGCTTCGAGCGGCGCCTGGTCTCCGCGCCTGGGGTCAAAATCGAGGCCGAGCGTTTTGGCAAGCTGAAGCTGAGAAATACGATAATTGTTTTGCGCGGTAATAAGCTGCGGGATTTGGTTTGATAACGCGACTTGCGCTTGGAGCACGTTGAAGCGCGGCACCGTGCCTGCCTCAAAGCGGTTCTGCTGATCTTGCAATTGGCTCTGAAGCAAACGGACCGATTCTTCCTGCACGCCGATTAGCGCGCGATCGAGCAAGACCAGATAAAATTGCTGCCGCACTGTTGCCACGATCAAATCGATCGCGTTGCGAAATGAGTAGTAGCTGCTGTCGCGTTGAAAACTGGCGGAACTAATTTGTCCAGGAACACGCCCGCCGGAAAAGATCACTTGGTTGACAGCGATTTCCAAAGTGTACTGGCGCTCCGCTCCGGCCTGATTGATGAAAGATGTTCCGGCCTGTTCCGTAACGCCACCTATATGGCCCAGATGCGGATCCAAATCCTGGAATTGGGCGGTGGCATTCACCTGGGGCAAAGCCGCCGCACGCATTTGGATGAAGAGTCCTTTCGTCCGTTCGATCTCCTGTCGCGCGATCAGAATGTTGGGATTCTGCTGCAGGGCGGTCAAAATCGCCTGTTCCAGGGTAAATCGCGGCGCGGCGCTCGTGCGTGTTTCACCGGCCGTCTCGCCGGCGTTGGTCCGCAAAGCAAGAAAGGCAATTGCGGCTAATAGCACGCGGGTGACACGGTTCATTCGCATTAGGTTTTCTTTAAAGCGGGAAGCGCGGAGTTTAACTAAGGCGCGGATTATTGCCAGCTAACACTCCCAGCGGTTACTGGAAGAATGTTTTGCCTGGCAGAAATCATAAATTTTAGTGTAAATTTGTAACCACGCCTTGTTTTCTGCTGGCGTCAGGTGCGCCATCAACTTCATCAGGTTGGCCATCATCTCCTCACGGATGCGCCTTACCAGCGCTGAACCTTTCGAAGTGATGCAAACCATCACTTTTCGCCGATCCTGTGCTCCGGATGCGCGCGTGACATACTCGAGATTTTCTAGCCGCGCTACCAATCCACTCGCCGCCGCCGTAGTGTGCCCCATCTTTTGCGCGATCGCGGACATAGTTAGCACTTCTTTCTGATCGAGCGCGGCCAGAAGAAAATATTGGGAGAAGGAAACGTTACCCGGAGCGAGTTCTTTGCAGAGATGCAGGAGAAAACAACGCTGCATTTCCATAATAATATGGGAAAGCCGTTCCGCATCGGCTCGAAATTGTGCCGTAGTCGGTTCGGCCACCGTTGCTTCCAATTTCACCGCGGTAAAGCTAGGAGGTGAGATGAACGTGTCAACGGCGGGCATGGTAATTTAATCGATTAACAAGACTTCGACTTCGCTGCCAGCGCTTAGCCTCGCTTCGGGTCTCACTCGCAACAAGCCATTGGCGCGAGCCAGTCCAAAGATGGCATGCGATTCTTGACGGCCAATCGCGGTAAAAACTCCATCCGCCAACGCGCCTCGAAAATAATGTGGTCGTGTTTCGTCGCCGACGATTTCGTGAGTGAGCCGAGCATTTGCCCGAGGCAAACTGGGGTCGATTGCCCCCATCATCTGCAAGAAGGCGGGACGCACGAAAACCAGGAAAGTCACGAAAGCTGAAACCGGATTCCCCGGAAGTCCAAAAATAAGACATCGGTCGCGTTTGCCGAACAAAAAAGGTTTCCCCGGCTTCACGGCTACATGCCAAAGATCGATTTCCGCGCCGATCTCGCGCAATGCTTCGCGCACCAGATCATGTTCGCCGACCGAGACGCCCCCACTGAGGATCACGGCGTCCTGATGCACAGCATCTCGCAAGGTCGTGCAAAGCGTCTCGAAGTTGTCGGGACAATGCCGTCGCATCGCAACGTCCACGCCTGTTTTTGTTGCAAGTGACGCGAGCATTGGTCCGTTACTCTCAAAAATTTCGCCTGGTCGTAACGATTGCCCTGGTGCTGCCAGCTCGTCACCCGTCGTTATGATGGCCACCCGCGCCTGCGCGCCTACCCGAACCGATCCGATCCCTTGTGAAGCAAGCAACCCAAGCGTCGCCGGTCGCAATCGATCGCCTCGCTTTAAAATTTGCTGTCCAACCGCGAGATCGCCGCCGGCTTTGCGCACAAACTCACCCACCGAAACTTTTTCTGCCTGGATGAGAACAAAATCGCCTTCGCGTAGCGTTTCTTCCTGCATCACGACGGCATCGCCCCCGATTGGCATCGGCGCACCGGTAAAAATGCGCACCGCTTCGCCCTTGGATAGAGAAAAATCTTTCGAAATACCAGCTGGTTGTTCGCCGACGATTTTCAGGCGCGCATTTTTTCCTGCCGATTTTGCGACAATCGCGTAACCATCCATTGCCGAATTGTCGAAAGGCGGCAGCGGGAATGTCGCAAGTAGGGCGGTTGCCGCGAAACGATCGAGCGCATCGCCTAACGAGACCTCAGTTTCCGGCAGTGGCACAACTGCCGATCGAATTTTCTCGCGCGCCTCCTCCTCGCCAATCACGAGAAGACCATTTAATCAGCAATTGGCATTCAGCAATTGGCATTCAGCAATTGGCATTCAGCGATTCTCCGCCATATTCTCGCGCGATCGATTTTGGTGAGGTGGCTGAGTGGTCGAAAGCAGCGCTTTGCTAAAGC
>QHPP01000240.1:18848-21424 GCA_003219125.1 Verrucomicrobiota bacterium | reverse complement strand
CTCTCTGGCATTGTAATAGCATTGCGACATCAACATGCCGCCGCTGACTCCGGCACTACTCTTCGCATCAGTAATTGTAGCGTGTTGGATCGCACCAACTTCTTCGTTCGTGATCAGGCTGCAGGGCGCAATCCTTGGCTCAGGCGGAAGTGGCGCGATCTGGTTCGTCGGACTGCTTTGTGGAGGCGTAGGCGACACACTCGTGCTGCGCTGGGGCTTATTGCATCCGGCGCAAACCAGAACAACAAGCAATGGCAAAACACGATTCATATGCGCGAACCAATACCTGCGCTGCCGCCCACGCAACCTGTTCCAGCATGCCGCGCAGATAGCAGAATTAGTTATCAGGAAAAACGGCCGCTTCATTCAAGGAGCGGCCGTTAATCCATCTTGCCTGTTGCCGTTCAGAAAAGCATCGCTCTTGGCGCGTGTATTAGCTTTTAGGTTTTGTTGCCCTGAATGCTAACGGTAATGATCTTCGTGTTGTTGCCTTCGTTGCTCTCAGTCACTAAACCTGTCCTATCTGCAGTCGTCTTTATTGTGTGCTGGCCTTTTTTCGCGCTGGCCGTGAGCCAGTTAACCGATACCCGCACCGATTGGCCGGCGCCAACTGCAGGAGTGTCAATCAGGCCAAGTACTTTGCTGCCATCCAGCAGGAACTCAGTCTTAGACGGGCCGGCGCTTTGCTGTCCGGTATTGGTAATTGTCGCGGTAAACGTGACCTTATCGCCTTGTCTCGCTTGGTTGTTACTATCTGTGACCGTAGACACAATCAAGTCCGGCTGCGGCGCAGCGACCGAGATCAGCACTTGCGCAGCGTTCGTGCTTGGTTCACCACGCGAATCTGTAACGCTAAGGGTCGCCGCGTAATTACCGGCCGCACTATAAGTGTGTGAAATGGTCGGCGTGGATTGGTCGACCGCAGCTGAACCGTCGCCAAAATCAAAATGGTAGTTGGCGATAGTGTCTGCCGGCGGAGCGGTGTCCGGATCATATGAGCTGGAGCCGCTAAAGTTCACTGCCAACGGAGCCGTGCCCGACGTTGGTGTAGCAGTTAAGACAGCGGTCGGGGCGGTGTTCGGCCTGCAGGTCTGATTGCTGTTTACAGTGTAGTTGCCGGTGTAAGCAAGACTGTCCGGCATCTGATCATACAACGCCGCGCCAAGAACGACGCCCTGCGCCACCCCTGACACAAACCCCGCGATGGTGTTGCCGGGGTTCAGGCCCAAGTCACTGGCCTTTACCACGATGACGACTTTATCGAATGGAGCGGCGTAATTACTTTCCGGTTCGGCAGGCTTCTGCGAACCGGCGGTGACGAAGCGGCCGTCAATGGTTCCGCCGCTACTAGCGCCGGGTGTGTATGATTCGAACGTTGGCGTTGCCCCGTTCCAGATCATGTGGACGGCGCGATAATGGAACGTCGTTGCTGGCGCGGGGTCTGGAATCTTCATTGACACGTACCAATGCGAATTAATGGGTTGAACCGCCTGGCCCTCATCGGTGTTAATAGTGAAGGCGAGCTTAATTACGCCGTCGGCGGCGTATGGTTGCGACAGCTGGAAGGAAGCTAGGTCGCTTCCAGGCCCACCTAGCGTGTCACCCAGAGAGTCAGTGAGCTTTGTTAACCCCGGCGGGGCGCAAACGTTTTCCGGCGGAGGCTGTGGCACCACCGTTAGGTCGACTTCGTTGCTTTGCGGTCCAGTGCCGCTTCCGTTGATTGCCCTGACAACATAATAGTAGTGCGCCACGGTAGGATCGGCACTGGTGTCGTCGAACTTATTGCTTGCGCTCTGAGCAATTACTGCCTCCGCCCCCGGCGACGTCCCGCGCAAGATATCGTATTTAGTGATGTTGGAGCCGCCATTGTCGGGAGCGTTCCAACTTAGGTGCGAGGCCGTGGCATCGCGGATGCCAAAGAGGCAAGGTGCTTTTGGAGCGGCTGGCTCAGCTGTATCGAAAGCCGAAAGCAGTCCTTTGCCACCCGACTGGCGCGCCACGCGCATAAAGGCCACATAGTCTGTGACGGCCGTCCCTGAAATACAGCCGGCGCTGACACAGCCGTCGCTGTAGCCGAATAGCACACGACCTTTGTTATCCATCGTGACTTCATTGAAATCCAACAAGTTTCGGTTCTGGTTGCTACCGCCCCCTTGCCAGATACCACCGGCTCCCTGCACCGGATCATTTGGGGTGGCGTTAACTACGTTCCACGTGTTACCGCCGTCATAGGTTGCGGCCATGAATAGATACCAAATTCCCTCAAAGGACGCGCCTTCGTAGTCTCCAGCTCTGTCCGTGCCGAGAAACCCGCAGGCAGCGCGAAGGTTGTCGCCAGCTACTGCTTCCGGAAACACGGCATTCTTAACTCCGTGCGAGGTGCCCAAATCACTGTTCTTTGTCCACGTTACGCCGTGGTCGGTGCTGATTTGGACATGAATGTGACCTTCCGATGGGTTGGGATTGGCAGTCTGATCCGCCACGTAGAAGAAGTAGACTGTGTTATTGGCGCCGACGGTAATCGAGGGATCGCTACCGTGAGTTTGCGTCTTGCTATTTGGCACAATGTGCTCTGT
>QHPP01000240.1:0-18839 GCA_003219125.1 Verrucomicrobiota bacterium | reverse complement strand
TTAACGTGCCCATGGATACCGGCGCACTGCGTAGTATTGCCGTCATAGGGTAAAGTGCTTGGTCCATAGCTCGAGCCTAAAGTATCGCTACGCTGGCACGCAGCCGCGCCCACTGGATAGGTTTGGGCGCAGTAGTAAACGGCTTCGCCCTTGTTCACAGCGTTGCGTAGCGCACTCAAGGAAGCCGGATACGGCCCGGAGCCGATTGTCTCGTGGTCACTGCTCGCATTCGGCGGAGCAGCGCTGACCGGGTTCCAGAGATCCCCGTCATTATCACTGAAGGCGTAGACGCCGTTCGTTCCAACGGTGGAATTGGACGCAAACGTGCGCCCGGTCTTCTGGTCTGTCCAAAGGATAGGATCCAATCCAAACAGCGTGCTGAGAGCAGTTTTGTCTTCCCAAAGGGCTTCACAGCATTCCGGCTGGGCGGGACTTAGCCGTTCCGGCGGAGTCAGCCGCCAGATTGGGCCAATATTCATTGTCATAATTCGGCCCGTGGCAGGGTTGAACCCAATATTGAATTCGCCGTTGCTCGGTTCCGCCGAACTGCCTGAGGGAGCGTAGAAATTTTGGTAGCGCGGAAGACCAGGCGTTGTGGGGTCAGGCCCACCAAAACCCGGGAAGCCGCCGCCGGAGCCCGAACCGGGGAGCAACTCGATTCGGACATGAACCGTTTCGCCAGTAGGAATGTAAGGCACGATTTTGAGCGAGTATTGGGAGGTGCCGCCGACCACCGGCGTGACGCTCGCCACCTCCGGGTTCGCGCTACTGGCCGCCTGGTAATCGGCCTGCTGCGAGCCGTTTAGAGTGGTGACCGTGCCCTTGTAGATATATAAGTCGTAATCCGATTGACCCGAACCGGTGTCAGTCCAATACAGCGTCACTTTGAGAGACGCATTCGGGTTAGTAGTGGCGTAGTCTGACGGCACATTGACCGTCAGCGCAAAATTGTCGCATGGAAACTGGCTATTGCAGCGAGGGCCGCTGTCCAGCTGACCTAAACCAAGGGGCGATTGGTTAGGCTGGAAAAATGGCCCGGCATCATAGGTCAACACCGGATTGGCAACAGACACTGTTCCGCTCGAGGGCGTAGAAGCGAAGCTGAACATTGCCAGCCAGGCTCCGATGGAGCCACCACCACAAGACAACTTGGCGGCGATGACCCTCATTCCCAGGGAACGTTGGTTTGTCCAAGCGCGGGCGGTAGGTAGCGGTGCTCCCTTCGCTGTTCGAAACACAGACATTCCTGTCTGTGCGCCCGGCGGACATGTTGTCCGCTGTTTCGACCAGCGGGTTTCAAACCTGCTGGGCGCACAGGCTACAAGCCTGTGTTCCATCGGGACTGACGCCCTTGCGTTGATTTGTCCAATTGCGGGTGGTAGTTAGCACCGCTCTTCCTCATGTCGCAAAATTACAAGGACACGCTCAACCTTCCGCACACCGATTTTCCGATGAAGGCTAATCTGGCGCAGCGTGAGCCCGAATTACTAAAGAAGTGGGAAGAAACGCGCGTTTATCAGCAGATTCAAAAGGCGCGCGCAAAGGCGGAGCTTTTTGTCCTGCATGACGGCCCGCCCTTCGCCAATGGCGACGTCCACATGGGCACCGCGCTCAACAAGATTCTGAAGGATTTCGTGGTGAAGTCCCAAACCATGCTTGGCAAACGCGCGCCTTACGTGCCGGGTTGGGATTGCCACGGACTCCCCATTGAATACAAAGTCGTTAGGGAATCACGCGACCTCGCGCCGCTCGAAGTGCGCAAACGTTGCGAAGCTTTCGCGCGCAAATTCATCAACATTCAGCGCGAACAATTCAAACGCCTCGGCGTTTTCGGCGATTGGGAACATCCCTATCTCACCATGAATCCCGCCTACGAAGGGGAGATTTTGCGCGCCTTCGCCATCTTCGTTGAGAAAGGTCTGGTTTACCAATCGATGAAGCCGGTTTTCTGGAGCACCGGCGCACAGACCGCCCTCGCCGAAGCCGAAGTGGAATATCAGGAACGCGATGACACCGCCGTCTTCGTTAAGTTTCCGATTATTTCGGGTGCGCTCAAAGACAAGGCCAGTATCGCGATCTGGACCACAACCCCGTGGACGCTGCCAGCAAACCTCCTCATCGCAGTGCATCCGAAAGAAATTTATGTCGTCCAGGAATTTACCAAGCCGAAGGGTTCGAAGGCGGGAGGGACCTCAGCGTCCCGAACCGAAATCCTCGTTCTCGCCGACAAACTCGTTCCTCAATTTTGTGCCGCCACCGGTTTCGAACCAACCGGTGAACCGATGCAATCCTTTCCCGGCGACAAACTCGAAGGCATCGGCGCACAACATCCCTTTCTGCCGCGCACTGTCATGGTCCTGCTGGCCGAGTTCGTCACCATGGATACTGGCACCGGTGCCGTCCACATCGCACCCGGCCACGGCGAAGACGATTACCTGCTCGGATCAAAAAACGGTTTCCCCATCCTCTCTCCAGTCGATGATCACGGCCGCTATACTAACGAGGTCGGGATTCCGGAACTCGTCGGCAAATATGTCTTCGACGCCAACGCCGACATTATCCGCATCCTGCGCGAGCGCGGCATGCTCCTGGCCGAAGAAAATTTTCATCATAGCTATCCCTATTGCTGGCGCTCGAAAACACCGATCATCTTTCGCGCGGTTGAACAATTTTTTATCCGCCTCGATGAGATCCGCGGCAAAGCGCTGGACGCCATTCATCATAAAATAAAATGGATTCCTGCGTGGGGCGAAAACCGCATCGCCGGAACGGTCGAATCGCGCCCGGATTGGGTCATCTCACGCCAGCGCAGTTGGGGCGTCCCTTTGCCGGTCTTTTATAGAGAGGGACAAGCCACATTAAACGCAGATTGGATTCGCAGACTTGCCGATCTTGTCGCGCAACGGGGTTCGAATGTCTGGTTCCAATTAAGCGACACCGAGCTCGCGCGCGAGCTGGAGTTGCCGGAAGGAACCACAAAACGCAACGATACCATCGACGTCTGGATCGATAGCGGCGTTTCGCATCGCGCGGTTTGCGCCGCTCATCCGGAATTGCGGGATCCGGCTGATATGTATCTCGAAGCAACCGATCAACATCGCGGCTGGTTTCAGTCGTCGCTCATGACCAGCATCGTCCTGAATGATCGCGCCCCCTACAAGATGTGTCTGACTCATGGGTTCGTCGTCGATCTTGATGGAAAGAAAATTTCCAAGTCCGGCACATACGACAAGCCCAC
This sequence comes from Verrucomicrobiota bacterium, assembly GCA_003219125.1. Taxonomy (GTDB): domain Bacteria; phylum Verrucomicrobiota; class Verrucomicrobiia; order Chthoniobacterales; family UBA10450; genus AV69. The sequence goes on along the minus strand of QHPP01000240.1, from coordinate 15,601 downwards.
GGACGCCGGGCATTTCGTAAAAAAACACGGCGCTGACCTGATTCGATTGTGGGCAAGCAGCATTAATTTTGGAGATGATGTTCCGTTCTCGGAGGAAATGTTCACCCGTTTGGGCGATACCTACCGTCGCATCCGCAATACTCTCCGCATCTTGTTAGGAAATCTCTTTGATTTCTCTCTAGTCGGCGTCGGTGACGCCGGCCCGCGGTCAGCGACCGCGGCTACAACGGAATTAGATGGAGCGACAATAATCGATCGATGGATTCTCGATCGTCTCGATCATGTCATCGCGGAATGCCGAAACGCCTACGCAGTCTTCGAGTTCCACAAGGTTTACCATAGCATCAATCACTTTTGCGCAGTCGATCTCAGCAGCCTCTACATCGATATCACCAAAGACCGGATGTATTGCGACGCCCCCGATTCGCCTCGCCGCCGCGTTACGCAATTCGCGATGCATAAAATTTTCGATGCGCTGTGTCGTTTGCTCGCGCCGGTTCTGGTATTCACCGCCGAGGAGGCATGGGCTCATCGTCATCCCGAGCGAAATGAAGCGAAGCAGAATGAAGTCGAGGGATCCGGTAATGAAACGGTTAAGGTCTCGCCGCGGGATCCTTCGACTTCGCTTCGCTCCGCTCAGGATGACGGATTCGTCGATTCCGTGCACTTCCAGCTCTTTCCAGATTGTCAGGCCGGGGCAACCGACGACGCTGTCCGGCAGCAAATCGATCAGTTACTTAGATTGCGTGGCGTCATCGGTCAGGCCTTGGAAAAAGCGCGTCAGGAAAAGCTGATCGGCAACTCGCTGGAAGCTCGCGTCATCTTGAAATGCGATCGAAAAACAATCGGTTCGGTCTCGAAGGAGGAGCTCGAAGAATTTTTCATTCTAAGCGATCTCATTATCGAAGACGCGGCGGAGGCGTCCGCCATAGTCGAGAAAACGCCGTATGCAAAATGTGCGCGTTGCTGGCGCCATCGCGAAACTGTCGGCCAAAGTAGAGCCCATCCCGATTTGTGCGACCGCTGCGAAAGCGTGGTGGCGGCGAGGAAAGGTTAAGAAAGTTAAAAAGGTTACATCGTTAAAGAGATAGCCGCCTTCGACCGATTTAACGATGTAACGCTTTTAACAATTTAACGACTCATGAAATGGATTGCCTTCCTCTCGTTGCCGCTCTATGCGCTCGATCAGATCAGCAAGTATTGGATTTTGCATCACATCGACGTCGAATCCCAAATCCCTGTTATTCCTCGCTGGTTCTATTTGGTAAATGTTACCAACACCGGCGCGGCTTTTGGCTCTTTCAAAAACAACAACGCGTTTTTTATCGTGCTGTCGTGCATTGCCCTGATCGCGGTGGTTTTCCTTCTCTTGCGAAAACAAGATCACAAAGATGCCTGGCGCGATCTCTCCCTCGCTCTGCTCCTCGCCGGGGTTTTTGGCAATCTGACCGACCGCCTGACCCTCGGTCATGTCATCGATTTTCTCCTGGTTAACTTACATGTTCGCTTTGCCAATCCGTGGCCGGCCTTCAACGTCGCTGATTCCTGCATCTGTGTCGCAGTGATCTGCTTCATCATTCATACCTTGCGCCAAAAACCGGCCCCGCCCTAAACAACGCGGACACGAAATTGTAGGGCAGGCGTTTCCAAGCGGTAGGCTCTACGAGCCGGATACCTCCCTGCCGATTCGTTAGCTGGCAACCGGGAACGGTTGCCCTACAAGATTCCCGCAAGCGAAACAACGTGTCTACCCCCGCAAAACCCACCAAATACGCGAAAGTGTGTGCGACGCAGAGAGCTATTCTTCTGGGAATTTTTTGGCGTCTTTGACACGTTTAGCGGATAAAAAAATCTTATGCTGCCGGTGCGAGGCGGCTACGCCAAATTGTAGGGCAGGCGTTCTCTCCGAGCGGTAGGCTCTACGAGCCGAAGCCCACCTGCCGATCCCCAAGCTGGCAACCAGGAACGGTTGCCCTACAAGGCTGCGCAATGCAAAACTGGTAACTGTGACAATGGAAGAAACGGCACGCTTCATTGCGGCAAAACTGCGCGAACACGGCCACATCGCATACTTCGCCGGCGGCTGTGTTCGCGACATGGTGCGCAACCTGGCACCGAAAGACATCGACATCGCGACCGACGCGCGCCCGGAGGAAGTGCAGAAATTGTTCCCGCGCACTTATGCGGTCGGCGCGCACTTCGGCGTCATTGTCGTTTTGGAAAACGGATTCCAATTCGAAGTCGCGACCTTCCGTTCCGACGACGTTTACCTGGATGGCCGTCGCCCGAGCGAAGTTCATTTTTCATCGCCAGAGGAAGATGCGCGGCGGCGCGATTTCACCATCAACGGAATGTTTTTCGATCCGGTGAAGAACGAAGTGATCGATTTCGTCGGTGGCCGGGCCGATCTGAAAGCGAAACTAATCCGCGCGATTGGCGATCCGGCGCAACGTTTCGCGGAAGACCGCTTGCGAATGCTGCGCGCCATTCGTTTTGCGACCCTGCTGGAGTTTAAAATTGAAAGTGAAACCTGGCGCGCCCTATTGCAAAACTCGACTTCCATCACTGAGATCAGCGCGGAGAGAATTCGCGACGAGCTTGTCCGTATTTTCCTTTCCTCGCAGCGATTGCGCGGCTGGGATTTGCTCGACCGGTCCGGCCTTCTCCGTGCCATCCTGCCCGAGGTCGAGCCGATGAAGGGTTGTGCGCAACCGCCGCAGTTTCATCCCGAGGGTGATGTCTTTCAGCACACCCGGTTAATGCTGGAGCTTTTGCCGGAAAACGTTTCCGTGCCGCTCGTTTTCAGCGTCATCCTTCACGATGTCGCCAAACCACGGACGGCGACGGTGGATGCGGACGGCCGCATCCGTTTCAACGATCACGATCGCATCGGCGCGGAAATGACCGAACAAATCATGGAGCGTCTGCGTTTTTCGCGCGCCGACATCGAGGCCACGGTGGAGATGGTACGTCAGCACATGGTTTTCAAAGACGTGCCGCGGATGCGCGTTGCCAAACTGAAACGATTCATGGCGCGTCCGACTTTTGAAGAGGAAATGGAGCTGCATCGGGTCGATTGCGCCAGCAGCCATGCCATGCTCGACAATTACGAATTTCTTCAGCGCAAAAAGGAAGAGTTCGCGAACGAGCCGATCATTCCGCCACCCTTGGTTACGGGAAATGACCTGATCGCGTTAGGAATGAAACCGGGCCCAAGGTTTGGCGAAATCCTGGAAGCCGTGGAAACACGGCAGCTCGAAGGCGCACTAAAAACGCGCGAGGAAGCGCTGGAGTGGGTGAAACGCGAATACAAAAACAATTAGGTCGTCATCCCGAGCGTCAGTCGAGGCATCCCATTGCGAAAGCTTTAAGGTAACCTCTTCGGGATCCCTCGGTCCGAGCCGGACTGGCGTTTTCGCTCGGGATGACGGCACCGGCGCGCGCTTTTGACATCAAACCTCAACCATCGAACATCTCTCCGAGCCGTAGGCTCGACGAAGCCGGAGGCAAACATCCCATGCGCATCTTGATGATCAGCGCGGAAGCGCCGCCCTTGCACCGCGCCGGGGCACTGGTAGACGTACTCGACGCGCTTCCTCGCGAACTGCGCGAACGCGGCCACGAAGTTAGCGTCGTCCTCCCATTTTATCGCGAAATTCAGGCAAACCACGGCGTCGCCACAACTGACACCGGTGTTACGGTTGATATTCGCGTCGGCGAAAAAAATTATGTCGCAGAATATCTCGAAGGCCGGACTTCAAGCGGCGTGCAATTATTCTTTGTTCGTTGCGACGAATTTTTCGATCGCCCGGAAATTTATGGCGAACATGGGGTCGGCTACGAAGACAATGCCGTCCGCTTTATCTTTTTTAACAAGGCCACCATCGAACTGGCGCGACGCCTGACCCCGGCCCCACAAATTTTACATCTGCACGATTGGGCGGCCGCGCTCATCCCGGTTTATATCCACGCGCACAATCTGCCTTTCGCCACTGTCCTAACGATTCATAGACTAGCGGAGCAAGGAAGTTTTTGGGGCCTCGACTTCGTCCTTACCAATTTGCCGCAGCGCTTTTTCTCCCTCCGCGGGGTCGAGTTTTTCGGCCGCCTCAATTTCTTGAAAGCCGGCATTGTTTTCGCCGATCGCATCACCACCGTCAGCGAACATCACAAGCGCGACATTCTTCAACCCGAAGGCGGCTGTGAACTCGATGTCGTTCTCCGTGAAAATGCCCACAAACTCACTGGTATCCTGCATGGCGCCGATTACGCCCGCTGGAATCCGGAAACCGATCCGCTGCTGCCGGCTCACTTCGATTCCGAAAAATTATGGGGTAAAATGATCTGTCGCGACGCCTTGCTCGCAAATCTCCAGCTCGCGCCCGCGCCGCGCGGTCCGGTTTTCGGAATGGTCACGCGCGTGGTCGCCGAAAAAGGTTTTGAAATTCTCACCCCGCTCTTCGATCGCCTGCTGACGGATGACGTGCGCCTGATTATTCTGGGCGAAGGCGATCCGGCATTTGAAACCGCTCTCGCCATCACTTCCCGCCGCTATCCAGAACGGTTCGCCTATCGCCGTCACTTCGATGAAAGGCTGGCTCACCTCATCGAAGCCGGTTCTGATATCACGCTGATACCGTCGCGGTTCGAGCCCAGTGGGTTAATCGCAATGTACAGCTTGCGTTATGGCGCACTCCCGGTCGCGTATGCCAGCGGCGGTATTCAGGAGATCGTCCAGGACTACGATCCGACGCTTGAGCCTTCCGACTCGGGCTATGGTTTCCTTTGTTACGACTATTCCGCGGAAGCGTTTTGGGATTCGATCAAGCGCGCTCGTTCCCTTTTTCACGATCGCACAGTTTGGACCGGCCTGATTCGCCGGGCGATGGCGCGGGAATTCTCCTGGTCTGCCGCAGCGCAACGCTACGAAGAACTTTATCGGGGCCTTGCTGGCGAGACGGAAATAGCCGCCTGATGCGCGTCCGCTGCAGGAACACACGCGTCCAAGCCTGTGCGCCACACAGGTCGCCAGACCTGTGTTCCAACCGTGGTGGCCCCTAAAGCACAAGGCCAGGCTCAGAGGCGAATAAAGCGAGAGGGTCAGCGTCAAAAAAGCCGCACCGTGACCGCCGTACTATATAATAAGGGCAACGCCGAGCTGGAAGAGCCTTGCATTCCGCGGGACGTTCCGGTTTTCTCTGCCCTTCCACCGGCTCGCCTCATGACTCGCATATCCGCTACGGCCAAAGCCCTTTCCGCCGGCCTTGTCGTCACGCTGGTGCAAATGCTAGTCGCGATCTTCCTTTTGGCACCTGATGGGCCATTCGAATATCGCTATCAAACACTCCTCCAACACGATAGCCACTGGTTCGCCAATATCGTTGATCGTGGCTACCAAACGATTGTACCGCCGATTTCCCACAAAATGATGGAAGTCTCCAATACCGGTTTCTTCCCCGCCTACCCCGCAATCGCCTGGATCTTGCATCGCGGGCTCGATCTCGGAGCCGAAAACGCCTTACTAATTACCGCCCAATCCGCCGCCTGGGGTTTCTGGACCTATTTCTTCCTCTTCTGCGAGCGATGGAACCTGCCTTCCGGTTGGCAGCTGCTCGGCGCGCTCGCCATTCTGGCGCATCCCGCCGCCTTTTTTCTCGTCGCCGGCTATTCCGAATCGCTTTTTTTAATGGGGCTACTCGGTTTCCTCTACTGGAGCGGGACGGAATCGCGAGGCGGGCGAATTTTGGCGGCGATTCACGGTATCGTCATGTCGGCGACCCGGATCGTCGGCTTGCCCTGTGCGCTCGCGCCGCTGGTGAAAAGGATTTGGGAGCTCGGCTGGCGCAAATTGACGAACGTTCGCGATTGGTTGGCGAATTATGGCGCGACTGTTCTCGTCAGCGCGTCAGCCATGCTGGGCGGCCTCGGATTTTTCGTTTATTGCCAGTTCCGCTGGGGACGCTGGGACATCTACATGCTAACGCAGCAGTTCGGCTGGGGAATTGAACCCGATTACCTCGCTATCTTTAAACCATCGAGCTACCACTGGCTCCTGCCCGCGCTCGAAGATCCCACCCAAATGAGCCAGATGGCGATGACGTTCGGCGGACTTCTGCTCCTCGGGATTTTTGCTTTCGAATTTTTACCGGGCGCGCGCCGTCAAACCAACCGTTCTGTGCGCATCTCATTTTATTTCACCGCCTTCATTCTCTATTTCCTCTCCGTCTCTGGCGTCGCCGGCGTGCATATGGAAAGCATGCTGCGTTACGAATTTTGCCTCCATCCGCTTATCGTACTGGCGCTTTTGCATTATTTGCACAATCTTCCCCTCCGCTCGTGGCTGGGACGAGCAAGCGCGGTGACTGGAATCGCGTTGATCAGCGCGGCGGGGCTGGGCCTCGAAAGCTGGTACATTTGGAATTTTACACGGGGAAATTGGGTTGCCTGATTTAATGAAAACGAACGTAGCCATAATCGGCGCCGGTCCAGCCGGTCTTACCGCCGCTTATCTTTTGTCGAAGAACGAGGTTAGCGTCACTATTCTCGAAGCCGATCCGGTTTACGTCGGCGGGATTTCCCGCACCGCCACCTACAAAGGTTTTCATTTTGACATCGGCGGTCATCGCTTTTTCTCGAAGTCGAAAGAAGTGAACGATTTCTGGAACGAGATTTTGCCGCAGGACATGCTCGATCGGCCGCGCAGTTCGCGCATTTTTTACGGCGGCAAATTTTTTGCCTATCCGCTCCGGCCGTTCGAAGCGCTGGTGAAGCTCGGCTTTCTCAAATCCACCCTCTGCGTGTTGTCGTGGTTGAAAGCGCGCCTCATGCCGGTGCGCGATCCGCGCAACTTCGAAGACTGGGTCAGCAACCAATTCGGCAAACGTCTCTTCGATACTTTCTTCAAGAGCTACACCGAGAAAGTTTGGGGGATGAGTTGCCGGGAAATTTCCGCCGATTGGGCGGCGCAACGGATCAAGGGTTTGTCGTTAGGCAGCGCGATCAAGAACGCGCTTTTCCCGCAGCGCCGGCCCAAGGACAGCTCCAAAGTAATCAAGACCTTGATCAATTCCTTTAAGTATCCGCGCCGCGGACCAGGAATGATGTGGGAGACGTGCGCGGAAAAAGCCAGAGCGCTGGGTGGTGCGATCGAAATGGGCTGCCGCGTGACGCGTTGCCAGTACGATGATGCTAACGGGACGTGGACGACAATCTATCGCGACCAGCACGGCCGCGAACATGCCCTCGAATCCGAACACGTCATTTCCTCAGCACCGATGCGGGAATTGATCAATGGCCTCGAGCCCGTCGTTTCGGAAGAAGCAAAGCGCGCTGCCGATTCGCTGAAGTATCGTGACTTCCTGACTGTAATGTTGATCCTAAAGAATCGCGACGCTTTCCACGATAACTGGATCTACATCCACGATCCGAGTGTGAAAGTGGGCCGGATCCAAAACTTCCGTTCCTGGTCGCCGGAGATGGTACCTGATCCAGACAAGGCCTGCTACGGACTGGAGTATTTTTGTTTCGAACACGACGGGCTCTGGGATTCGAAAGATGAAGATCTGATTGCGCTGGCCCAGCGCGAGTTGATCAAGATCGGCCTGGCCCGCGAGGGCGATGTCCTCGATGGCTGCGTCGTGCGACAGAAAAAAGCCTATCCGGTTTACGACGACGATTACGCGGAACACGTCGCCACCATTCGCGACGAGCTCGACCGCCGTTATCCCAATCTTCATCTCGTTGGCCGGAACGGCATGCATAAATACAACAACCAGGATCATGCCATGATGACGGCGATGCTTTGCGCGGAAAATATCATCGCCAACACGAAACTTTACGATCTGTGGCAGGTGAACCAGGACGCCGAATATCACGAAGCGGGCGACACGCCTGCGGAAGAAACAGGGGGAACGGCAATTCGTCTCGTGCCAACGCGAGTCCCGGGAACGCCTGAGCTCGCGCCCGAAGCCTAACTGCTCTTGCGGCCGTGCCGCGATCATTCATTTTTCAGGACCGAACCGATGCGGGTCGACAGCTCGCGGAAGAATTGCTGAGCTACACTGGGCGCGACGACCTCATCGTTCTTGCTCTCCCGCGCGGCGGTGTGCCGGTGGCGTTCGAAGTTGCGCAACGGCTCGGCGTTCCGCTCGATGTTTTCGTTGTGCGCAAGCTCGGTGTGCCTGGTCACGAAGAACTCGCCATGGGCGCGATCGCCTCCGGAGGCGTCCGCGTCTTGAACGAAGACGTGCTCTACGTCTTGCCAGATGCGCAATCGATCGTCGAGATGGTCACGGCAATCGAACGCGAAGAATTGAAACGGCGAGAACGCGATTATCGCAGTGATCGTCCCGCGCCGGAAGTGCGTGGGCGGACCGTGATTCTAGTCGATGACGGACTCGCCACCGGCGCGACCATGCGCGCCGCGGCTGCCGCGCTTCGTCAGCAAGGTGCGGCGAAAATTATTGTCGCCGTCCCTGTTGGGGCACCGATTACCTGTCACGAGATCAAGAGCGTGGCTGATGAGGTCGTTTGCTTGCAGACTCCCGGCTCGTTCATGGGCGTCGGCCAATACTACGAAGATTTTTCCCAAACCACCGACGAAGAAGTGCGCGAGTTGCTCGCGGCCGCGTCTTCGACCAACCCCAAGACCGAGAATTAATAGGAACACAGACGTGCCCGCCTGTGCGCCACACAGACTTCAAAGTCTGTGTTCTTGGTACCTCGATCATTCGAACAAACGTCGTTGACTGCGCGTTTACGCTAGTCCGCCTCGGACTTTCCGCGTCTCGCGGAAACGGACTTTGGAGCTGATTGAGGTTTGATGTTTGAGGCCTGTTGCTCGATGTTTGGCTTGTCTATGCGCGGGAAACCATTCCTACGGTCAACAAACGCTGCCCACCGAAACGCGGCTGCAGGGCGTCTGTGTCAGACGCCGACTAATTTTTATGTCTGAAACAATAACCACAGCACCTCCTCCCACAGAAATCCCAAGAGAAAAGTTAACCAAAAAAGCAGTCACCGCCGATCACCCCACCTGGTGTCCCGGTTGCGGCGATTTCGCCGTTTTAGCGGCCTTTTACAAAGTCCTCGAGAAACGCCAGCTCGATCACGAAAAGATAGTCACTCTCGCCGGGATCGGTTGTTCATCGCGCTTTCCCTATTTCGTCAACGGCCACGGCGCCCACTTCATTCACGGGCGCGCCGTCCCGCTCGCTTCCGGCATCAGCCTGGCCCGGCCCGATCTCCACGTATTTCTGTTTGGCGGCGACGGCGACGGTTTCTCCATCGGCGGCAACCATCTCAATCACGGCGCGCGCAAGAACATCAACATGGTCTATTTCATCATGGACAACTTCGTCTATGGCCTGACCAAGAAGCAGACCTCGCCCACGTCGCCCATCGGTTTCAAAAGCAAAACCGACCCGACCGGCGCGATCGACATGCCGGTCAATCCGATGAAACAGCTGATCAGCGCCGGGGCCACCTTCATCGCACGCACCCACGCCACTCAGGTCAATCACATGATCCAGATGATTGAACGCGCCATGGATCATCCCGGCTTTTCCGCCATCGAATGCTTGAGTGAATGCGTTGAATTTTATCCCGGCGCCTTCGATCCGGCCAACCCGCGCAAAGGCGGCAGCTTCGAGCTGATCCAGGAAAAGAAATGGGACAACAGCGCTGAGGACGAGCTGCGTCACGACGTCACTGACGAGCTCGCCGCTTACAAACTCGCGCAATTACCTTTCCCCGGCGTCTTCGGCGTCTTTTATCAGAACGACAGACCGACAAAGAACGCTCTCGAGAAGAAGTGGATTGAGAGTACGCGTGAGAAGGCCGGTAACGCTTCCGATTTAGAGCTTCTCCAGAAAACATTTGATCGGATGAAATGACAGCGCACTTCGCGTTGTCGTTTCGTCCGGGGAGCGCAGACTGCCAGCCTGATAACGCCAGTCCGCCTCGGACTTTGGGCTGCTAGCCGAAACGAACTTCTCCGGATTCATTTCATTCTGCTAAGATTTCGACCCGGATGACCCGTCCCGCGCAGAACAAAAATTTGATAAAGTCGTCTCTTAAGGAGCAATTGCGCTCGCTTCTTCAAAAAAAGTCCGTCTATCATGGCGAATTTACCCTCGCTTCCGGCGCAAAGAGCGACTTCTACGTCGACGCGCGCGTCACCACTCTGGATCCGCGCGGCGCCTGCCTTATCGGCGAGGTTGGTTGGGAACTGGTGAAAGAAACCGCCTCGAAGTTAGGGAAGCGTGTGGATGCCGTCGGCGGTCTCACCCTGGGCGCCGATCCGGTTGCGCTCAGCATCGGTATCGCCTCACAACGCCAGGATCCTTCCAGTTCGCTTCAGGTTTTCACGGTCCGGAAAGCAGCGAAGGAGCATGGCCGACAGAAACGGATCGAAGGCAATTTCTCGCCAGGCAATTCAGTGGTCATCGTCGACGACGTCGTCACCACGGGCGGATCGACTATTCAAGCAATCGATGCAATCGAAGAAGCCGGCGGACAAATTGCCTTCGTCATCGTCTTGGTCGACCGAGAAGAAGGCGGCCGCGGAAACATCGAGAAACGCGGCCACACAGTTGTCCCAATCTTTACTCGTTCTGACTTGATAAAGGCTGATGGTGGCCAACGCCCGAAGCTCGGCGCTGCTTGAGTTGACCGAATCTTTCTTATTTTAGCCTGTCACTCCCGAAAGCTTTCGGAGTTCTTAATTCCCCTTTTGTAAACGCCTTTTCAAACGGCGACCGTCACCCGCAGGAAGGTTGCGGGAATTGAGGTCGCATCCTTACTTTTGTTCTGGCGGTTAAACAGTTCTTCCAGCTCTTTCTGCAGGTCGGCTGCGCGACCGTTCTTTTCTGCCGCGTCGAATGCATTCATGGTCGGCCCATAGTATTTCCTGAATTCATCCACGTAGGCGGAGGGCGGGCCAGCGAAATTGAAGGTAAACGTATCCCGCGCGAATGAGATCTTCTCCGCCGGAACTCCTGCGCCGGCAAACCGCTCGATCACATTGCTCTCGATCCCCCACGTCATCGGACTAACGAAACCTTCCGGCGGTGGCGGGGTGTAGTCTGAGCTGATCTTTAAAATCTGCGCTACCAACGTCGGATCATTGGGAATCCAGTTGCCCATCACGATCCGGCCTCCCCGCCGCGTGACGCGCACCATCTCTTTCGCGACCTCGAACGGCTTGGGCGCAAACATCGCGCCGAAAATACTGATGACGACATCAAAGGCGTGATCCTGTAACTGCTCGAGATTGGACGCGTCGCCTTCCTGAAACCTGCAGTTAGTCAGCCCTTGCTCCCTGGCCCGCCTATTCCCAGCCTCCACCAGGTTGCGCGCGATATCGACGCCGAGCACGTCTGCTCCCAGTTTCGCCGCCGGAATCGCGGTGGTGCCATCACCACATCCGAGATCCAGGACTCTGAGCCCTTTGGTGATTCCAAGTTGCCGCACCAGTGCCTCTCCGCTTTCGCGCATCGTGTCGGCGATACGCGTGAAGTCGCCTTTTTCCCAAAGGGCTTTGTTCGGATTCAAAGGAGCATTCATAATGACATTGTCGAATTGGCTTTCTGTGGTCGCAAGTATCTTGGCGCCTGACGAGACAAAAGGGGTGCGAATCTGGGAAAGGCCCATTTTCCTAATTCGTCCCTCTTAATTCCTCCTTTCTTACGACGCGACTTGTGTTTCGGGAACGATCATCAAAGGCTATGGGATGAACATCGCGCTCTTGGCAGGGATGACTTTGATCGGATCCGTCGCGACAGCGGTATCCACCGAGCCGGTCGCGAGTGAGAAAACGATCGGGATCAATCCCGCCTACCGTAATTTGTCAGTTAAACCGGGCGACGACTTCGAAGAATATGCCAATGGCGGCTGGCGAAAAACTGCCGAGATCCCCGCCAATCGCGCCAGCAGCGGCGCAGGCTTCGAGGTTTTCGAGCGCGCGGAAAGACGGAACGCCGATCTCGTCCGCGAGGTCGCCGCGGGCAATCCGCAGCCGGATACACCGGAGGGAATGATCGCCACCTATTACGCCGCGTTCATGGACACGGCCAACATCGAGAAACGCGGACTCGATCCTCTCAAAGAAAAACTGCGCGAGATCGACGCGATCACGTCGAAAACAGACCTGGCACGCGTACTCGGTGAACGCCTGCGCGCCGATGTTGATCCGCTTAATGCTACCGAGATGTGGACGGAGAACCTGTTCGGCGTGTGGGTAACCCAGGCGTTGAGCGAGCCTGATCGCACTGTCCCATATCTTCTCCAGGGCGGGCTCGGCATGCCCGATCGCGAATATTACCTGTCCACCGAGCCGGAAATTACCAGGCAACGTGCCGCTTACCAAACCTATATCGGCGACTTAACGAAACTTGCCGGCATGAGCGATCCTGGCGGCCGCGCCGATCGGATCATGGCGCTGGAGAAGAAGATGGCGACTGTGCACGTCGATCGCGTCACCAGCCAGGACGTACGCAAGGCCAATAATCCGGCAAAGCTCGCTGACCTGAAATCGAACGCGCCCGGACTTGACTGGGATACTTACCTGAGCGCCGCCGGCTTGGAGAAACAGCCGATGTTCATTATCTGGCAACCAAGCGCAATCAAAGGTTTATCGGCCCTGGTCGGGAGCGAGCCGCTCGAAACGTGGAAAGAATGGCTCACCTTCCACACCATTAGCCAGAATGCCGCCTATCTCCCGCAGGCTTATTACGATCTGCGGTTTGGTTTTTACGGAAAAACGCTGCAGGGAACACCGAAGCAGCTCGAGCGGTGGAAGCGCGCCATCGCCAGCGTCAACGACGATCTCGGCGACGCTCTCGGCAAAATTTACGTTGCGAAGTATTTCCCGCCTTCTTCCAAGGTTGCGGTGCAGGCGATGGTCAAAAATCTTCTCGCCGGATTCGACCATCGCATCGACGCGCTGACCTGGATGGCGCCGGCGACAAAAGCGCAGGCCAAAGCCAAGCTCAAAACGCTGCGTGTCGGAGTCGGTTATCCCGAGAAATGGCGCGATTATCGCGGGCTCGTCGTTCGTCGTGATGATCCGCTCGGGAACACCTGGCGAGCGGAGGACTGGGAATATCATCACCAGCTCGCTAAGCTGGGTAAACCCGTCGACCGCGACGAATGGTGGATGACTCCGCAAACGGTCAACGCCCTGAATCTCCCACTCCAAAACGGACTCAACTTCCCCGCTGCCATTCTGGAAGCGCCTTTCTTCAATCCGAAGGCGGACGCCGCCGCCAACTACGGCGCGATTGGCGCCACCATCGGGCACGAGATCAGCCATAGCTTCGATAATGCCGGCGCGGAATTTAATTCCGAGGGCAAGCTCGCCAACTGGTGGACCCCGGAGGACGCCGTCCATTTCAAAGCCGCCAGCCAGCAGTTAGTGGAGGAGTTCAACAAGTACGAGCCGTTGCCCGGTCTGCATGTGAACGGCGAGCAAACATTGGGCGAAAATATCGCCGATGTTGCCGGTCTGTCTGCCGCCTACGACGCTTACAAGCTATCGCTCCACGGCAAAGAACTGCCCATCGTTGACGGACTCACTGGCGACCAGCGGTTCTTTCTCGCCTTCGCCCAGTCGTGGCGCCAAAAGATCCGGGACGCCGCTCTGCGTTCCCAGATCGTGACCAACGAGCACGCACCCGATCGTGAACGCGCCCAAACCGTCCGTAACATCGATCCCTGGTACGAGGCCTACGCAGTAAAACCGGGACAAAAACTTTACCTCAAACCGGAAGAGCGCGTCCGCATTTGGTAAAGACCATGAATTCGCTCGGTCATTTGTTTTAAGCTTAGCGCTACCTTCGCGCTGCTTTAACTTCAACGCTTCAACAACGCCAGCCCGGTCGAAGACTCGCCGTGGTGAGCTCGGGCTTGCGACTGTCAGCCGAAACATCCGTCTGGGTAGCGCGCGCGTCTCGCGTGCTGGTTTTGGCGTCTCGCCAAAACGGACTTCATCCGATTGCCCTTCTCTCGGGAGCGCCTTCTCCGCGCGTATTGGCGATGGCCCTCGCCGAGACGAACTTTTCGCCGATTTAGACCCGCACCCGAGCGGTTTTGGCTCGACAGACCAGGACGCGGTCGTCATCATTGCTCTCGCACGAGGCGCAATTATGGCGCAACAGACGAAACCCAACGAAGATCCGAAAAAGAAGCGCGTTATCGAGTTCGACATGTTCGTCCGCGACCTTGAACCCAGCGAAGAAGAAAAAATTCGCGGTGGCAGTGGCAGCCCCAAGAATCCGTCCGAAAACAAAGACGCCGCGAAGTAGCCACGGCGCTAGCGAGCCGACAATTCAAATCAGACCTTTCCCTAATGCGCGCAAGTGTTGATTTCGAAATGCCCGCTGAGGTTATCGATGCATCGGTGCCTAACAATGCCAGTCCGGCGTCGGACCTCATCACTCCACCGCGTAGAGGAAGCCGAAATAGACGACGCCATTTGCCACGAGCGGTGACGAGAAGATCGCGCCAATCGCAAATTGCCGATCGGCCGACACGAGCGGTGCTTCCCGCCGCTGGGATGCGCTCATTCCATTCCCGGGAAAAATCTCAAATGGTGTCGATCCTGTTTCGGTGTCGATCCTGTTTCGCTTTTTAACCTCGCCGTCTTAGCTGTCCGTATTGCGAAGCGGCTGCGTCAATTCCGGCGGCAGCAACGGCGTCGCGCCATAATGCGACGCGACATATGCGCCAAGTCCACAGGCGATTTCCAAGACGCGCTTTCGATCGATTCCGCGCGTGAGTCCAACCATGAGTCCTGCCATGAACGCATCACCCGCGCCGACCGTGTCCTTTACTTCGACGTGCGGCGCCGGTGCGGTCGTTAGCTCGCCGCGGTCCCAGAGCGCTGCGCCCTCTTCGGCGCGCGTTACGCAAACGCGGTAGACGCCGGTTGCTTCCGCCAGCGTCTGACAATCGCGCGCGATTGACTCATCGTCGCGCGGGGTTTCTGGAATTGATTCGCCGGTGCGAACCCAATGGGCGAGGCGTCCAACTTCGCCGTCATTCAGTTTTAAAACATCGGCGCGCTTGGCTAAATCCATCACCAGTGGCGGATCGGCGAACGGGGGCCGCAGATTCACATCAAAAAACTTCATTGGCCCTTTGACATCTAGCAGACGATCAACCTGATCCAGATTGTAAGGTGAACGACCCGCTAACGAGCCGTAGATGAAGGCGCGCGCTTTCGAGACTGCGTCGAGAGCTTTTTTTGGGACGCGGATCTCGTCCCACGCCGCCGGTCGAACGAGTTCATAGGTGCCGTTGCCATGTTCATCCAGCGTGACGATCACCGTGCCTGTCGACAGACCGATGCGAGCGCGCGTAACGAACTCGACGTTGACCTGTTTGTGACCGGCCACTTCGAGGATCTCGTCCCCGAGCGGATCGCGCCCAACACAGGAAATGAGTGCGGAAGAAACACCGATCTGCGCCAGATGCGCCGCCACGTTAAACGGCGCGCCGCCGGCGTGTTTACCCGAAGGCAGGCAATCCCACAGGATCTCGCCGAAGGCGTAAAACTCAGCGGGCATGACTTGGCAGGGAAAACGCAACCGCGTCCGGTTCG